>JAABPY010000143.1 GCA_011391735.1 Sulfuricurvum sp.
TTTGACCTATCAGCTTCGTGGGATAAAGTGAGCGTGACCCATTGAAAACCACACTTTCCGCTAGTCTTACTGAGCTTTTCGGCAAGCTTGATCTTTTAGGGCACGTAGCAAAGTTAGAATCTTTTTTCGCCCGTCCCCAAAATATTGCCATAGGGGGGGATCAAGAGCGTCATTTTCGTTTTATCGAAGCCCTTGATGCACTGGAGTTTAAAGCACCACAAAAGAGTGTACCGTTTGAGGGGAGTATCAATCATCTCAAAAAACAGGGTGTTTTGCGGTTTGAAGATATTTTTGAACTTCTAAAAGTGGTACGCTATTTTCGAACCATGCGCAACAGTGGATTTACAGGACTTATAGGTGAGTGGATGGGGACGATTATTATCCCTGAACCATTCAATGAAATCGATGATTTTTTCGATGCTTCTGGGGTGTTTATCGAATCCAAAGATGAAGAACTTTTTCGAATAGCACAACGGATAAAAGCGATTAAGAATGAAATTGCCGACTCGCTGAAACGTCTCTTTCATACCCAAAAGCTTACCCCTTATCTCGTCGATACGCAGATACACTATGTGAATGACGAAGAGTGTTTACTCGTACGGGGCGGATTTAACCATGTTCTCAAAGGCTCAGTTATTGGACGGACTGGGGCGGGATTTTTTTATGTGGCTCCTGATA
>JAABPY010000144.1 GCA_011391735.1 Sulfuricurvum sp.
ATCCTTTACAAAGCACCATGGTACCGATGTTTCCTAAGGGTTTCAGCCTCTATTTTTTTTCATTACGCCACACACCCCAAACAGCTCTTTGACATAAATGGCAAATCCCTCGTGCAGTTTCAAATTAAACTCCTTATAGAGGCGAAGATAACAACGGTCTATGTGGTGGTCGGATACCATAGCGACCGTGTGATAGAATCAATCCCTTCGGATGAGCGGGTGAGGATTGTTCACAATTTTACCCCTGAAAATGGGATGTTCTCCTCTTTAAAAAGAGGGATAGAAGCTCTTGATAGTGCTGAAGAACGTATTTTGATCCACCCCATCGATGTTCCCATCACCCCATTTATTGGGTTACTTCTTCAAGCAGAAGGGGCAATCGTAATTCCACGTCACAGTGGTCGAAATGGGCATCCCGTTCTTGTGAATAGAGAACTTCTCCATAGTATTGTCAAGGAACCGCAACAACGGCTGGATCGTTGGCTTGAACACCATCGTACCCTTACCTCCTATGTCGAAATAGCGGATCCGCATATTCTCCTTAATGCCAATACCGACGATGAATTATCAGACTTTTTTAAAGAAGGGGTGTGATGAAAAGCCTCTATTTCCTTATCGCTTTTATTGCCGGTTGTGCCTCCTCTTTTCAAGGGCTATTTAACGGCTATTGGCAACAAAGACTCGATTTAAAAACCGTCCTACTCGTCAATGCCACCGTTGTGATGGTCGGTGCGGTAATCTATTATCTGATAATGGTCGCTAGAGAGGGAAATAAAAGCGGATACGATTCGATGACTCCTGCTATTATTGTGGGGGGGCTTTGCGGTCTCGTTATTATTGCCGCTATGGCTCTTGTTTTCCCTAAAATCGGTCCTTTAAATGCAATAACCCTCTTTGTTGCTGGTCAGATAGCGGCTGCACTGTTTATTACCTATTTTGGAATTTTAGGTTCGATGGGAAGTTTGGAACCAACCAAAATCATAGGGGCATTTGTTACTCTTGTCGGCGTTTATTTGGTACTGCGCTAAGCGCAAGTAGGGATAAAACGAAAATGTGTCCCATCAAAAAGCCCCTTGTCACTGAGTTTAAGTTCAGGGATAACCAACAGTGCCATAAACGATAAGGTCATATACGGTTCACTCAATGTCGAGCCTAACTCCTCTTTTACCCAGTTGCTTAATTTTTCATAGCTATGGGCAATATCAAACGCATCATGAGAACTCATAATCCCAGCGATGTCCAACGCAATCACGTCGCCCTCCTCCCCTGCTACGGCACTGACACCGCCACGGGATTCAATGACAAGATTCACCGCCCTCGCAATCTCCTCATCACTGCATCCTACGGCAATAATATTATGGGAATCGTGGGCAACACTTGATGCAATAGCTCCCTTTTTGAGTCCAAAACCGTGGACAAAAGCGACGGAGGGGCAATGATCTTCATAACGGTTTATGACGGCGATTTTTAAGAGATCCCGCGCAATATCCCCTATCTCATCCCCGTCATGACATGCAAGGTGCTCTTTCATCTCATGGGTAATTAACTCATGATCCAGTGCGACAATCACTTCGGTTTTTTCACAACACGCTACGGCAAAATCGGCTGCCGTTTTGGGGTTGGCATGAAATTTATTGAGCGGTTTTACCGTGATCGAAGAGAGGAGTGGAATACCGTTTTCAGCGACAATTTTCCCCTTGATGACCGTTTTTAATACTTTGAAATCAATCAAATCGGCAACTTCGATAAAATCAGCCGAATCTCCGACTTGAACCATCCCCACATCCAATCCATAATGGTCAATGGGATTGATACAGGCGATTTGTAAAACATGAAACAAATCGTGCCCCAGCTTAAGGGCTCGGCATACCATTTCATTGATATGCCCTCTCAACAAGTCGTTGGGGTGGCGGTCATCACTGCAAAACATCAGTTGATTATAAAATTCATCGATGAGGGGGTGAAGAGCATTGAAATTTTTTGCCGCTGACCCTTCCCGTATGAGAATCTTCATCCCTTTTTGAAGTTTTTCATACCCCTCCTCATAGCTAAACGCCTCATGATCGGTCGTAATGCCCGCCGCGATGTAACGGGTTAGCTCCTCCCCCCTAAGCCCTGGAGCATGGCCGTCAACGGGTTTGTTAAGAGCGTGGGCAGTCGCAATCTTTTTCATAAGCTCTTCATCCCCCCCAAGTACCCCTGGAAAATTCATCACTTCACTCAAAAAGTAAATTTTCGGATTGTTCAAAAGTGTCTCAACTGCCGTGTGATCCAAGGTCGCACCGCTTGTCTCAAAAGGGGTTGCGGGAACACAAGGAGATGCCCCAAAATAAAATTTGAAATCACTTTCCTCTCCGTTACGGAGCATAAACTCCACCCCTTCGACTCCCAGAACATTGGCAATTTCATGAGGATCGGATACCGTCGCTACCGTACCGTGAATCACCGCTAAACGGGCAAATTCGCTAGGGATGAGCATTGAACTCTCGATATGAATATGGGCATCAATAAATCCAGGGAGAATGTAGGTCAAACACTCTTCACTTGTAGGGGTTATTGATACAATCTTACCCCCCTTAACGGTAATTTCAACAGGATCTATCCGCTGTAACATAATATTAATCAAATTGGCTCTAATATGCATCCCCCCCCTTTGTCTTGAATTGTAAAATGTAAAGGACGGGTATTGTAGTATTAAAATAATAAAATAGGTTAATCAGCCTCGAGTATTGCATTATGCCCCAGTTTAATCATATATTAATAAATTTTATATAACAATCGGAGATTCAAATGAATTATAGATTCTTTTGTATTAACTTTATTTATATTTTAAGGTGGAGGTATTTCGTGAAAAGATGGCAAAATTCCCTTTTAGCAACATTGCTCACAACAAGCGCTGTTGCTTTTTTTAGTGGATGTGGAAGTGAGAGTAGTAGTGATGTCAGTACTGCCTATTTAGTCGATAGCGGTGTCAAAGGTGTTTCCTACCATTGCGGCACTCAGTCAGGAATAACAGGAACGGATGGGGTATTCAACTATCAAAATGGTCAGATGTGTACTTTTAGCATCGGTGAAACAAGCTTTAGTGTCCCCGCTGATAAGCTCTCAGCAGGTAAAAAAGTCACCCCTTATGATATTTTCGCTGGAGATGATGAAAAAGCGATCAATCTTGCTATATTACTCCAAACTCTCGACACCGATAACAATGCAACCAACGGTATCGACATCAATGCGACAGCACGTGAACAGATTCAACATCAAATTGAGTTTGGATCAAACTTTGAGGGTAATTTAACAGCAGCAGTTACTGGAAGCGCTTACAAAAACCAAATCCGAACACGGGCTCAAGCTCTTGCTCATCTCGCAACCAATGTTCCAGCACCGACAACCTATACCGCATTTGAGCGCATTGCAGAGATCGATGTATCTGCTATTCCAACAAGTGTTGGTTCAAATCCGACCGATCAAGCCCGCTACGTTGCCCGTAAAATTGCAAAACATTTTTACATGACCAATGACACCAATGTCTTTTCCAATGCCGACTGGGTTCTAGGTGGTGCACCGTACGAAAGTAATGGATCTACAAAAACATCCATTAACCCCGATAGTAATGTAAGTGTTCTCGACCCGTATATCCTCGAAATCCCTTCACCCGACAACAATAAAACGATGATTGTTGAAGTGTGTAACAAGAAACATGCAGGTCTAGCGATGTCAATGGGTGCAGAGAACAGCCCAGCACTTCCATGTGAAATTTCCATTTATATGGACACAGCTACCAATAAAATTTATGTCGATATCCTCGATCCCGTAGGGAGTTTCGCAATATTCTTTAACAAAGTTACTGAAAATCAGGCGATGCTTACCGCAATGGCACTACAAGTCAAAACGGAGATTAAGCTGATCTCCTATAACGCACTCCAAGCAGCAGCTATTGCTCACGTCAAAAAAGCGACTCCGATGGGACCTAAGTTCACCACTGATGAGATCAAAGGACTTAAAGATCAGTACTTGACCTATACGTATGATATCAATACCTCTTCTAGCGCATGGGCTAATGAAACGAATGTTACCAAACAATATCAGTTAGCTGCTCAAGCAGCCAGTGCTTTGATTACAAAAATAACCGTCAATAATGTCAACTCTGGCACCTTCGGTATCAATGGAACTGATTTAAATACCACTCTCGTAGGCAATGCAGATTACAATCTCTCTGCAAACGGGTATTGGCGTTCAGCGCGCTTGGCTGCTTTGAAAGTTCCACGAAGCAGTAACGCTGCGGATGACTTTATCTACACCGTCGAGGCATGTTCCCCCACCTATGCGAAAATCGCACTCAGTCTAGGAGCCAATGGAGACAGCCGCAACCATACAGCTGCATTGCCATGTCAAATGTCGTTTTATATCGATAACTCTGATATAGCTCACCCAAAACTCAAAATTGTCTTCCTTAATCCTACCTTCATGTTCCAAACGCTGTTCAAAGATATGATGTCGGGGACACAGGCAAAAGGGTACACCGAACAAACACTCAACGCAATGCTAACCACCGTTACGAACGACCTTGTCAACATGACCCGTTATGTGATGGATCATAATACATTAGGGTGGGTTGTTGCTAATCCAACTGTTACTGCACACTAATCTCCTTTATCCCCCTGCTTGGGGGTAATAGTTCCCCCTTTTTTATCTTCAAGAGTCATCTACAAAAATTATAAAGAGTTTGGTATTCCAAATACAACGAATTCTTTAGCTCGTTTTTTTCATTACGCCTGAAAGTTTGAATATGCAGATCAATTCGGAACACCTGAAGGGGATGAGCTCGATGAGCCAAATTGCTCAAGATGGCGGGAAATCTGATTGAGATAAAGTAGCGGTAACACCATACGCTTTTTGACCGTTAATAGTGTCTTGGAGTTCTTTAGTCCGCTCTAGATGACCCCGCATTTCCATTACAACCGCCGTAGCTGCGACACGGTAATCTTGAGGACTTGGATCAGCTGGTGCCATGGCTGCTGCCACGATTTGACGAGCTTTACGGATAGTCTCATCGGGATTCTTTCCTTCAGATGTATCAATAGGCACCTCTCCGGCAGTAGCGTACATTTTCCCATCCGGTCCTTTGGTATAACTAAAATTTGCCCCACCACTGACAACGCCACCTCCTGCACCAATATGTGCTGCCTCATGAGCACGTACTTTAGTATCAGTAGAGACAAGCTTCGAAATCAGCAATGGATAGGAAGCTGATTTCTCAGGAATTGAAGGCTCTTTTGATTGTTTGTCATGAGAAGAGTAGTGATACAGTGTGGGTGCTACTTGTATGTTCATTCTAATATCTCGACTTAAAATCTAATTTCATAAGATAGTACAGGATATAAACCGCTATAAGCTACTGAGCTTGTATAGCCTCCGCCTAATTTTAAATAATGGGTGTTTTTAACATTTACTTGATAGGCTAACGATCCATACAGTATCGACCCGATCCCGACACCTAGCGTACCAGTGAACCCATTTCCCTGATAATTGTCGTAGTAATTGAGACCAACTGCCACAAGTGAGGGAAAACCAAACGTATAATAACGATAAAACGAATCGTTTATCTTGGTTTGAGTGGTATATCCTACTATATCAACCCCGTTGGGATCCATAAACCCTCCATGAAACGATGTCGTCTCTTCGGATATGGCAGTATTGGCAAAGAATGAAAATATCAAGCAGAGTGCAAAAATATTTTTCAAACCTATTATATTTTTTTTCATAATTTGATCCTTTCTTCTCTCTCATTGACGAGGATAATTGAAGTATCACTTTCTGCTTATAATAATCTCTTCTAATTGTACCATTTAGGAATAAAATGAACACTAATTTATATTTTATTCGTCCTTTCGCATTCTTGCATAGATGATTATTGGTTGAGTAATTGAGCAGTTTTTTGGAATGTAACGGGTCCAGCGAAATGAAGTCCGTTATAAAAAACTGTAATGGCAATATCACCCAATACTCAACACCGCATCCGCCAAAACTTCATCATTAATTTGACTATAAATCATCGTTGTTGTCAAATCTACATGCCCTAAAAGTTGCTGAAGTACCTTCATATTCCCCTGTTGAGAGGCAAAAGTTGACCCAAAATGGTGTCTAAAAATATGAAGCCCTACTTGGCTCACCCCTGATTTTCTTAATAATTTGCTAACAGCATCGTATAAATTACCCCGACTCATGGGTACACCACTTCGGGTTGATGATAAAAATTCACCTTGGGCATTTACACTGAGGTAGTCTAAATAAGAGTCAATCGTACTTTTTTTAATGGGGACACGACGGATCTTATTCCCCTTGCCGAGAACTTTTAACACATAGGTTTGCCCATTTTTCCCCTCAGTAATATCAGTGAATTTTAAATTAAGAGCCTCTGATGACCTCAATCCGGCACCCATCATTAACACAATCATAGCCCTATTTCGCCATTCGCAGTATTCGCTGTTCTTTTGTATACTCCCTTTGTCTAACAATGCTGTGGCAGGATTTTGAGAAAGCATCTCTACTATTTTTTTGGTGTCCTCTTTGTCAAACCCAGTGCATAACTCATTGGCATGTTTTGGGAGGGTATAGCGTTTGATCTTCCATTTTATGTTTACAAAGTGTTCTGCTTTTGTGTAGTTATCAATGTAGTTTAGAAAAGCGATCAATGCGATTCGTCGCTGCCCCATAGTAGCCAAACTTACTTTTTCGCCTGACTCTTTGTACAATAAGATCGATTCTTTATTTATAGACATCCCCATTGTAGTTAGGAATTTGTAGTATCCTTCAATTACATACTCAACAACATCAATTTCACTATCATCGGTATCACTATAATACTCATCTGCCATTCTTCGATATTCTTCAATCGTATGAACTTGTTTGAGATTTAGAAATTTAACCAGAGTGTCAATTCTTTCATTTTTGCTTCCATATAACTTGCTAATTGAATATTGCTCAATCCACTCTAAGAAATCATTGAAGTGATGTTCATTAACTTGGCTTAATCCACTTAAATTCTTTAAATAACGATTAGAGTAGTCTAATAATGCATTAAGGGTATGGCTGTATAGTGCTATAGTATTGCTACTTATTCCTGAATCGCTCAGATGTTTCCTATATTTGGATACCCAAATGGTTACGTCACTATTTGCCCCATTTGCACTATCAATAGCTGATAAAACCCCTTGATCATTGGATTTGCTGAATTCTGAAACATCATACATTTTAGCTCTTTTTTAGTAAATATTAAAACTATAGTACATTATACAGAATAATGTACTATAGAATAGGAGGTGTTTTCAAATTTTAAACGCATAATTGTAAATTACAAAGAGTCCTGATGGCTATTTTAAAAGTGCCCTTTTTATTGATTTTTACTGCATAAGTAGTTATAAATTCAATAAACTAAATTACGTATAGTCTTAATTGCATTTTGTGGTATAAAACTCTTTACAAATAGAGTATATTTAATACTATTGGTGTTTTAGTTCCAAAATAACACTTTAAGGTTAAATCTAAGTATACTGACTTAATTTACAATAGTTCCTATTGTATTTAGTAGACTATTTAGGTAAAATAATTGAATTATAAAAACTCAGGAGTATATTGAAATGAATAAATCAGAATTTATTGAACTTGTAAAAGAAAAAGGGTGTTTTAAAACAAATGCTGAAGCCAAAACAGCAATTAAAGCATTTACAGAAGCTGTTACGTCTGCATTAGCATCCAAAGAAGAAGTTTCAGTGGTTGGTTTTGGGATATTTGAATCAGTTCACCAAAAAGGGAAGAGTGGGACAGTTCCTGGGACAGATAAAACATATACTACGGAAGATAAAATGGTTCCAAAATTTAAAGCAGGCAAATCACTAAAAGATTCTGTCGCAGCGGGTAAATAATGATCGAAAAAAACACAAAACGTGCTTCCATTTTAGCCAGTGATTACTATACGGCAGAAGAGATTGGAAAAGCTCTTTTAGCTGGAGACACGAGTGCATCTCTATCGAAGGAGGGCAAAGACAATGAGGTTGGATTTGGTATCTCATGGGCACTTGAACATTATCTCAAGACAAAAGATGTGGATGTTCAATTGTATGAAAAACTTCTGAGATTAAAAGATATTGATGTCTCCGTTTCAAACAACATTAATGCCATTCAGACACTTGGGAAAAACGAAGGTTTCACTGAAGATGAGATCAAAGAGAAGATTAATACAGCTCTTAAAACGGTTATTATTGGGATAGTTGGGGGTTCGTGATTCTCAATATAGACTATAGCTATAAGAGCGGGGGTAGGGCTAAACCTGCACCCATTGCAGTACTTCAAACATCTGTATTTGGTACGTAATCCGTTATCTTCTATCTCATTTGCGATGAAATATCGCAAGGTAGGTTTTATTCTTTTTCTTGTTTTTTAGCCAATGATTTTTCTTTTGAAGCAATATAAACTTTTGCTTTTGCTTCATCAACACCTGCATCGGTCAAAGTTTCAACAGTGATTTCACTTCCGTTTTCTTTCAATAACGTAGCATATTCTTCAACTTCTTCAACAATTACTTTATTTGTTAATTTTCTTTCTGCAGAGAGTTTTATTCTTTCTACAAGAGCAATATAAGCTTTTGCTTTTGCTTCATCAGCGCCAGCATTAATCAAAGTTTCAACAGTAGTTTCAATTCCTTTTTCTCTCAAGAAAGATACAAATTCTTCAACTTCATTGATAATTGATTTGTTTGTTGATTTTCTTTCAGCAAAAAGTTTTCTTTTTTGTAGAAGAGCAATCAATCCATTCAAATCAGCTGTTTTTGCTTTAGGATTAAAAAGAGCAACTTTATTCACTGTAATTTTGAGTTCAGCAAGATGACCTTGAATAAAAAGGATGTTAGCACTTGATAAAACATTCTTATCTTCAGTCTTATTGTTTTTCGTATCTCTTGAAAGGATTTCCAAAATTCTTTTAACAGCATCATCTGATGGATTTAATGATTCAAGCAGTTCTTTTACTTTTTCAGATGAAAGTGTATTTTCAATTTTTAATTCTACTTTTTTTGGAAGCAAGGAAGTCAGATAAGCAATAGCATCGTCAAACGGTTTTAATTCATTTTTTTCTTCAATAACTTCAGACATTTTAGCCCTTTTTCAATATGATAAAAATGATTTTACAACAATGAAATTAAAATTAACTTGAATGAAAAATAGAATGATATAAATATCTAAAACAACATGTAGTATATATTATTCGCTAAGTACAAAGATAGAAATAAATTCTCTCGTTCCTTTCTAAAATATAATGAGATTTTTTCCAATTAATTTAGTATTATATTTTCATAAAAATGCATAAATTAGATGTTCTTGTATAAAATGTGATCATGAGTGAGAACAGGAGAAATATTTTTGCTAATATTTTGAAAAGCCAAAATATTTTTAGCTTCTTTGAAAAAAAAAAAGAAGAATAAAAGGGACTGCACAGAAATTTTACAAGAGAAAGTTCTTACTATGTTGTCAATCATGAAAAACCAAATTTAAGTTCAATTCTGAAAGCGAATCGGCGTATCTTTAGTAAAAAATATACTTTAAAGTTTCTACTGTTCAATAAGTCGATTTATGTACAGCATGACGGGTAGATGACGATAATTATAGGTAATCCTTTGAGTTACAGTTTCAATAGAATTTTTTACTCATTTATCTCACACTACCCGTTAAACTCTACTTGCATTAAAATATCTATTGGTATACTGTGCAATGTTTTTTTACTTTGATTTTTTTAGGACTATTTTGAAATATAATCATTTTTTACTCATTGGAAGTTTTTTGATAAGCGGGTGCACTGGTCTATCTCCCAGTGTCAAAGAAAAATTTGATGGCGCTATGATTCATGTCGATAACAGCGTGACTGATGTCACTGCCGGATATGAATCGTCAATTCATCATGTAAAAAATGTCAGCTCGATTATTCAAAAATCTACACAAAATTCCAAAAATAATTTATTAGAAAATAAATTTGTACAGATCTTCGTTTCCGATCAATTAGTATTAGATGCCAGAAAAAATATGATTCCTTGGGTCAATGGGCATACAAATAGTGATAATGACATTCTTCAAGAAGAGATGGTTCATCAAGGTTTAAAAGTTTCTGCCAATGCTCTACCTATAGCCCAAAAACTTCAGTTGTTATTTGATTACTATTTAAATAAGCTCAAACAAGATTATGAGGCTAATTTTTTAAAAGAGAATCCCAAACCTATTCTCAATGAATTTTTAACCGATAGGGAAAATATACAAAAGGTTAATAAATACCATTTAGCTTTAAAAAGGTCAGAAAGCAACTGGGAATTAAATATTATCCAAACCAAAAAAAGTGCAGCACAATCAGCATTAGAAACATTATACGGCAAACCTAAACTTGAATATCTATCATATGATCCTTATGATCAATCTATTTATTGTCTGATAACTTCCTCAAAAAATGGCTTTTCCCAAAAAATAAAATTCAATTTACCGCCAAAAAATGCAAATATTTTAAAAGAACGTCCAAATGATGTTCAAGCTGAAATGTATTTCAATTTTGACAATGATGAGCTAACGTTTAAAGGGATAACTGTATTGTTTGATCAAAAAGCATATATTGCATCCTTGGTTGATCAAACGTTTATTCGACAAAATACTCTTAAAATGAGTACTGAAAATCTGAGTCTCAATAATTTAAAAGTAAGCTACAAACAGCTGGGTGTTAATGTTATACCGCCTGAATGGTTTCTAAATTTAACCTCTTCCAATAGTGAAAAAATAGGATATGGAATGGATGCCGATTTTGTAAAAGCCAAACAAGCCGCATTAAGTGATATATCCGAACAAATCAGTGTAAAAGTAGAATCAAAACTTTATATAGAGAAGCAAGCTTCAGGAGATTATTTTTCCAATAATGTAAATCAGACCATTAATACAAGCACAAAAGAGACAACATTAGAGGGGACAAAAATCGTAAAACATGAAATAAAAGATGGGTATAATTTTGTTGCTGTTTCGTACGCATTGGAAAATAAGTAACTCACCTTACGCAATTGAGTGTCGACCTATCTTTGTAGTGGTGTGTATTAGATTTTTATCGTCTAATCTCTGCTCTTGGAATAAATTCCAATCAAGGTTAGTATGCTTTTTTATAAAAAACTTTTTTTAGTTGCTCACCAGAAAAATAATAGCTACAAAACTGTCTGTCAAATTTTATCTTTGTCTATTCCAATCATCCAAGTTGTGTTAGCCAAGTTTAGGCAAATCATGATACAGCTGCTTTATTAGCTCTTTACCATGTTTTCTTTCAAGTTTTCGTACTATATGAAATGCCCTCTCGCCATATCTTGAAAGTGATCAATGAATATAGTCATATTATTGCTATGTTATGGTTGTTTTTCTTAACGTACTATTTTTCCGTTTTCAGAAAGTGTAAAAATCCAGAGCTAATGATGAGGCAGAAGATATAGCATAAATACAGCATTTTTTATAGTTTTCTAAATTGAATACTATTAATACTCTTTTTAGACTATATTATATAGAATACCTTTAGTACTTATTTTTAAACACTATAGGAAAAATTATGATAAATCCATTTCATTACGAAGGTTATGCTCTCCAAGAGCAGTTTTATGGTCGAGAGGCTGAATTAGCAAAGATTCAAAAATTGGTGGAGAATTCCAATAATTTACTTTTATATTCTAAGCGTCGTATGGGGAAAAGTTCTTTAATTAAAGAGTTGATGCATCGTAACCGTAAAGAGTGTTACACAATTTATTGTGATATCTTTGATATAGCATCCAAAGAAGAGTTTGCATCCATTCTCTTGAAGTCCTTGGCAAAAGCACATCGTGGTGATCTGAAAACGATTGTTAATAATCTCAAAAAGTATTTTAAACGGATAACGTTTGGAATTACCGTTGATCCCCATACCGCTGAGATTAGTTACACGCCACGACTTGAAGGGTTGAATTTTTCGGAGATGATCGAAGAGTTCTTTGAAGGGTTGTTTTTATTGAGTAAAGAGAAGCGTGTGATTTTTGCAATCGATGAATTCCAACAAATCGCTTTACTTGATACCAAAATCGATGCGTTACTTCGTAAATACATGCAAGAACCACATCCGATCTCTTATATTTTTGCTGGGTCGAAACGTCACTCTATCACGTCACTTTTTACCTATAGTGCACCACTGTATGAGATGGCAACGCACATGGAATTAGGGGGATTGGATAACCAATCCGTTATAGCGTATGCATCGAAATATCTAACCATCAATGAAACAATAGTGGAATATTTACTAGCATTATGCGATCATGAAACAAAGTTAATGCAACACATTTTTCATATTCTTTATAATACGTATAAAGATACAATGATTACCCCGATGATGATCGATAAGGCACTTGAAGAGATACTAGGAGATAAAAGTTCATCGTATACGCTGTTGTATGATACTTTTTCTTTAACACAAAAAAAAGCGTTCAAAATTATTACCTCTGAAATAGAGAACATTTATTCGCTCGATACTCTTAAAATATACAACATTCAAAAAGCCTCATTGGCTTCTGCTCTCAAACAACTTTATAGTAAAGAGATTATTGATAAAGAAGAAGATAAGTGGTTTGTCCCCGATCGAACTTTAGAGTTATGGGGTAAGCGGATGTTAAACCGCTAAAGGAAACAAGTAGGATAGATCAACAACCGTAATATAATTGCCCTAAAGCTATCCCCCCGTCATTGATAGGGGTACGTTGTTGAAAATAGACACTACACCCTTTTGCTTCTAGTCGTGTCACACAACGATCAAGAAGCGTTTTATTTTGAAAAACACCACCGCTAAGTACAATGGGAAGATGGGGATAATTATTGGAAAAATCCTCAATAATTGCGACTAACATTGTTATAAATGAGGTTGCGATGCGGTTGTATTTTCCTAATTGTCCCAAAATTACTATTTCCTTTATCATTGTTGAGAGATCAATGACACCGTTTTCAATCGTATACTCAAAACACATATCCCAATCAGGAACATACAGCTCTTCCAATCGTCGCCCCCCCTCCCCCTCATAGCCATCTTGGTGAAGAATATCACAAAACGATGCAACAGCATCAAAGAGTCTTCCCATAGAGGAGCATAACGGTGCGTTGAGCCCTTTTTTCCATGCCATATAGTGGAGGGTGAGTTCATCGGGTTTGAAACACGTCAAAAAAGGGAGATTGAGTGTACGTATCTCATCCAAGGTATACACCTCAAATAGAAGTGCCAAAGCGACCCTTTTGGGCTCTTTTACCGCTTTTTCTCCCCCCAAAAGACGAAAGGGTTTGATGTGACCTAGACGTTCATAACGAGTAGTATTGGCACGAAAAACTTCACCCCCCCATAGTGTCCCATCATCCCCATACCCCGTCCCATCAAAACAAAAAGCAAGAACCTCCTCTTTGAGTCCAAACTCTGCCATACACGCTAAGGCATGGGCATAATGGTGTTGTACTTCGATGAGACGTATCCCTTGCGTTTTTGCCCATTGAGTCGTTGCGTAGGAGGGGTGTTTATCACAAACAATCACATCAGGTTTAAAATCATAAAAACGGCTAAAGCTCTCAATACTTCGGACGAAATACTCCATTGACTCAATAGTATGAAGATCACCAATATGGGGACTAAGTATCATTTTATCCTCAAACGCCAGTGCTATCGTATTTTTTTGCTGCCCCCCAACTGCCACTATTTTTAATGGGATATAGTCATTGCGTACTAAGGTAAGAGGGGCATACCCCCTCCCTAGTCGCAAGGTTATGTGACGATTTTGGATCACTTGAATAATCGAATCATCCACCGTATTGACAATATCACGGTTAAAATCGACACTGTAATCAATGACATCACCCAAACGCTCCCAAACCTCTTGGGCATGACGGAGGATCGGTTCACCGCTTCGATTGGCACTAGTGGCTACAAGAGGAGAGGTTATATAGTCAAACAAAAGATGATGTAATGGCGTGTAGGCAAGCATCGCACCAATGGTATTAATATCGGGAGAGATACTAGGGGCTAATGTCGTGTTAGAACTCTTGTTGAGAAGGACGATGGGGCTTTCTTTGGAGGTTAAAAAGTGACTCTCCTCTTCATTGATATGGGCATAACGCTTGAGATGAGAGACATTAGCAAACATCACCGCAAGGGGTTTTTTAGGACGCTTTTTTCGTAAGCGTAAGGTTGCTACTGCCGTCTCATTCGTCGCATCGCACATCAGATGAAATCCCCCTAATCCTTTGATGGCAAGAATGGAGCCGTTTTGTAACAACTCGGCAGCTTTTTCCATCACACTGTTTGCATGAATAATCCGTTTTCCCTCATGATCGCTTAGAGTCAAAACGGGGCCGCACGCATAACAGCTGATGGGTTGCGCATGAAAGCGACGATTGGTGGGGTCGTTGTATTCGGCTTGGCACTGTGGGCACATCGTAAAAACATCCATAGAAGTAGAAGCACGATCGTAGGGGAGCGTTTTGATAATACTATAACGAGGACCGCAATGGGTACAGTTGATAAGGTAATACCCATAACGACGATTATGGGGGTCCCTCATCTCTTCCAAGCACCCCTCACATACAGCGGTATCGGGAGAGATGGAGGTTGTCTTGGAGGTAGAGAAACTCTCTACAATTTCAAAAGTAGAAAAGTGCTTCCTCTCTTGTTCTTCCAAGGTAAAAGAATCAATTCGAGAAAGAGTAGGGGGATGCTTTTGAAGTTGGGTAACGCATTGGGTAATAGCATCAGGAAAACCCTCTAGCTCGATAATGACCCCCTCTCCTGTATTGGAAACGGTACCGTTTAAATGGTGCTTGATTGCTAGGTTATAGACAAAAGGGCGAAATCCTACCCCTTGTACTACCCCTTTGACGATAATGATGACACTTTTTTGATTTGACACGCTCATTACCTTATCTTTTTAAAGGTAGAATAACCCAAATAATCTAAACTTAGCAAAAAAAGAGGTAAAAGAATGAAAGTATTACTCTTAGGCA
>JAABPY010000145.1 GCA_011391735.1 Sulfuricurvum sp.
TTAGGCATCGGGAATATCCTTTTCGGCGATGAAGGCATCGGTGTCCATTTTATCCACTATATCGAAAAAAAATACCGTTTTGAGGGGAAAAATAGCCTTGATATTATGGATGGGGGGACGCTTGCCCAACGTCTTATCCCCATCATCGTCGAATACGACCATCTTATCATTATCGATACGATTAACGCCCCCCAAGCCAACGCAGGTGAACTCTATTTTTTTGATTTTGAAGCAATCCCCAATACGATTGATTGGCAAGGCTCTGCCCATGAAGTGGAGATGCTTCACACCCTTAATCTGATGAACTTAGCAGGAGATCGCCC
>JAABPY010000147.1 GCA_011391735.1 Sulfuricurvum sp.
ACAAAGGGAAGAGGAAAGCTCTTTTAACCCCTTGCTTCATCTCCCCCTATGGATGGGCTTTTTCTTGATGCAAGTGAGTTTTGGACCGTTTTACAACTTTTTTACCATTTATGCCACCAACCATGGGATCTCACTAGAGTCAACTGTTTGGCTGTGGGGGTTTGGGGTGGTGGCGGAAATTTTGATGTTTTATTTCCAAGGGCCCCTATTGCAAAGAAATCTATTAAAAATCCTTCAGCTCACCGCCTTTGTCACGGTAGGGCGTTGGATGATGGTTGATTTGTTTCCCACCTCACTCCCCCTATTATTTCTCTCCCAAACCCTCCATGCCTTTAGTTTTGCCCTCTTTCATACGGTTGCAATTAGTGTCCTCTTTTCTCTTTATAGCGCACGTCGCCTCGCACAACAATTTTTCTTCGGTATTTCGTACGGTTTAGGGGGATTTGTGGGGGCATTGGGGGCTGGGATATTGTATGAGTACACCCCCCACTATCTCTTCGCAGGGGGTGCACTTGCTGCATTGGGCGCAGGAGTAGCGTTTAGAGCCTATACCCCTTATGGTCGATAACCCTTTATGGTTTACCAATCACACGAACTGTGGTAAAATTAACGCTAGTTTAAAAAAAGGGTATGGATGAAAAAACGATTTTGGGCGTATGGGGCTTTGGTTACAGGGGCTCTTTATGCGATTGCTGGATTTTATGGCGTTCCCTATCTCCTTAAAAATACTCTCCCCGATCAAGTCGCCAAGGGTAGCGACGGGGGGTATTTTCATATCGAATCAAGTTCCTTTAACCCCTTTACCCTTCGCCTTTGTGTGAAACAACTCTCGTTTAAAACCCCCAAGAACAATGATTTTATTGCTATTGAAGAGATAAAACTTAATGTTGACCCCTTCGAGTATTTGTCGAAACAACGGGTGGTGATTGATACGGTAGAACTTACCGCTGTCCATATTAGGGTGAAAAAAGAGAGAAACGGGACAATGAATTTCGGTTGGCTCATCGGGGGTGAAGAGAAAAATGAGACCAAAAAGCTCTCTAAGCCTTTGGCGTTGTTAATCCATGATTTTACTCTTAAAGAGGGGGAAATTGAGTATTTTGATCAAAGCGAGGGGCGAGATTATCATCAAAAGATTAAGACCATCGGATTTCATCTCGAAAATATTGATTTGAAAGATCTCTCGAACAATCACGGGTTAATGCGTCTGTATGCGACAATGAATGAGGGGGGATTTATTGATTTGCGAGGGAAAATTTCTGCGTTGGTTCCCTTTGTTCTCCATGGAAGTGTGGCGTTTAATTCGGGAAAACTCCCAAATGTTTGGAGCTATTTTAAAGAGAAACTCCCCATTGAAGTAACGGAAGGAACAATAGGGGTTGGGCTGAAGTATGAACTCAATACACAGGATATGAATGCAACTAAACTCTCCCATCTTGCGGTGAATGTTGATAATGTCCACATTGTCCCCAAAGGGGAAGAGGGTCATCTTTTACATCTAAAGAGCTTGAAACTGGAAAATGGGACAGTGTTTCCCTTGCGCAAAGAGCTCAACGCTGATCGTTTTACCCTCAATGGTTTAGAGCTTAGTGCATCACGCTCACGCACTGGGGTCATTGATTGGTTGGACTATGTAGAGCAGATCAATAAAGCATTCCCTGAAGATGAAAATGAGACCAAAGTACCGTGGAAGGTGGCAATTGGAGATGTCAACCTTGAAAATATGGGGGTTCGATGGAGTGATAAGCAACCAAAAATTCCCTACACGGCAACAATAAAGGGGATAAATTTATATTCACAACACCTTAGCAGTGATCCCCAAAAGCTTCTTAATGGGCAGTTGAATACGGGGAAAATGGAGGTTCTTGCCCTCCGTGAACCTAAAAAGTTTGCCTCTCTTGAGGGTATTAGGGTAGAGGGGATTGTCCTAGAGCGTGACGTTCACAATGCTCATATCCAAAATGTAACTATTAATGGGGTGACCACATCGCTCAAACGGCTCAAGGATGGGACGATTGATCTACAGCAGTTGATCGCCCCCTCTACGAAAGAGAAAACTAAACCCAAAAAATCAGATGAAAAACCGTGGCACTATCGTGTCGATAATTTTGGGATAAATAATGGGAAAATTGGATTTGTCGATACGGTTCCCACGCACAACGTAGCAGTGAAGATGGATAATCTCTTCGTAGGAGTGAAAGGGTTTTCAAGCAATCCGAAAGAGACAATGACCATAGAAGGTCGTGGACGAATTAATGAAAAAACGACTTTAAAAATTGTTTCACAGCTTCGTCGCCAGAGATTAAAAAGTACAGGAAATTTTGAATTAATCCATTTCCCCCTCCCTCTTATTGACCCCTATATTGAACCCAGTAGCTATGCGACACTACGTCGGGGGGATCTTGGGGTCAAGGGAGTTTATTCTTTTACCCCTGCTAAAACCTCCGTGGAGGGGAAACTCTCTCTCAACGATTGGGTGGTGGAAGATCGACGAGACAAAAGTATCGTGTTGGGGTGGAACCGTATTGGGGTGACCCCGTTTCGCTACGCCTATCCCGATAATCGGCTCAAAATTCATCAGCTTTCAGTGGAGGGGTTGTATACCAATATCCTCATCGATCAAAACAAAACAGTCAATTTTTCAACCCTTAGCAAAGCTCCTAAAAGGGATACCAATGAGAGTAATACAACGACCAAAGGGGGAAATGGATTTGGTCTAGATATTGTGAAGCTGGCAATCGCCAACAGTAGTGCGACCTTTGGTGATCTCTCTCTCCCCTTACCATTTAAAACGACAATCCATGACTTGAACGGGGAGATATTGGGGATCTCAACGACCCAAGATGTTGCTACCCTCGTGAAACTTCGAGGGGGAGTCGATGCGTACGGCGTGGCGAAAATCGACGGATCGCTCAACACCAAAGAGCCCAAAGAATTTACCAATATAAACGTAGCCTTTGAGAATTTGGAGCTCAAAAATTATACCCCTTACTCCTTGCAGTTTTTAGGGTACAAAATTACCGATGGGAAACTCTTTCTCAATCTGGGCTACAAAATTAATTACGGAGCCCTTGATGCGCAAAATAATGTCGTTATTAAACAAATTGTATTGGGTGAGGAGATACAGGGGGGGGCGAAGTGGCCGATGAAGCTGGTGGTGGGACTGCTTGAAGATAGTGATGGGGTGATTGATATTGATCTTCCTATCGAAGGAAATGTCACCGACCCCAATTTCCGTTATGGGCAGGTCGTGTGGCAAGTAATCGGTAATGTGTTCACCAAAGCCATCACAGCACCTTTTCGTCTATTGGGTTCGTTGATGGGGTTAAGTTCGCACGATGATGCCCTCTCGAGCGTCTCGTTTGATGCAGGGGAGATGACTTTATTGCCCCCCATGCGTGAAAAACTCGATAAACTCGCAACCGTCTTGGGTAAACGTCCGAAGTTAATCCTCACCGTGCACGGAGGATACGCAACCAAAGAGGATACCTATGCGCTACAAGTACGCAAGCTCCTTGCCGCTATCATCGCACAACACCCTAACCAAAAACTGAGTGCAGCCGATGCGATGAGCGTCGAAAATCTTGAAGCGATGGGGAAAAAACAGATAAAGCCTTCAGAAATTAAAGCCCTTCGAACCTCAATGGAAACGATATATCCCCAAGAGGCACCGTTTGTCCAAAACTACACAAACGCACTCGTAGAGCTGCTACGTCCCCTCCAAAGTGTGACTTCTGAAGAGTTGGAACAGCTGGGCAATAATCGGGCAAAAACAGTAGTGGAATATCTTTCAAAAAATACACCCTTAGTAAGTCGTATCTCCATCGGAGCAGATGAAAAAAGTTCCTTAAATCCAAAAGAGGGGATCGCAACCCGTTTAGAGTTAACGGTACGATAATAACCATTTGCTATAATAAGATTTTAATATAGGAGGCAAGTGATGCCATTTTCACCTCAAAAGCGTAAAGGTACCCTTAGTGGTATCCTCTTTGTCGCTATTTTTGCTGCGGCTGCGACGATGATCGCTGATCTAAGTTTTATTAAAAACTTAGGGATTTCACCCTTGGTTGTGGGGATTGTTTTAGGTATTTTTTATGCCAATACGCTTCATAATAAATTTCCATCGGCATGGGAGAGCGGTATTACTTTTTCGGGAAAAAAGATCCTCCGTTTTGCTATCGTTTTTTACGGTTTTCGAATCACTTTTCAGCAAATAGCGGAAGTGGGAATGCAAGGCTTTATGGTATCACTACTCGTTCTCTCTTCCACGATGATAATTGGTATCTGGCTAGGGACGAAAGTATTCAAAATGGACAGAGACACCTCTATTTTGACCGCTTCGGGGGCATCGGTGTGTGGTGCGGCGGCTGTTTTGGCAACGGAGCCTGTTCTGAAGGCAGAAGAGTACAAAACGGCGGTTGCTGTTTCGATGGTTGTCCTTTTCGGGACAATCTCAATGTTCTTGTACCCTGTCCTTTATGCCACGATTATTGAACCCGCTACGGGCTTCTTGCACATGAGTCCTACGACGTTTGGGATGTATGTTGGGGGGACAATTCATGAGGTTGCTCAAGTCGTTGCTGTCCCTGCTTCGGTTCCAGGGGCTGGTGCAGATATGGCAAATACAGCGGTTATTGTAAAAATGACCCGCGTTATTATGATCGCCCCCATGTTGATTATCTTGGGGCTAGTCCTTGGGATGATGGCGAAAAAATCGGGGGGCGAAGCGTCGAAGATGCAACTTGTTATCCCGTGGTTTGCGGTTTATTTTATCGGTATGGCAGGGGTGAATTCTCTCATTCAAAATTACACCTTAACGGCTCCTGCTGAGTTGGCGACGATGATTAAAGGGGTCATCAATAATATCAATCTTATCGACACCTTCTTGCTCACTATGGCGATGACGGCATTGGGTATGGGGACACGTTTCGCAAAATTCAAAGGGTTGGGATTAGCTCCTATATACACAGCAGGCTCAATGTTCCTTTGGCTTGTTGTGGGTGGATTTGTTATCACGCAATGGGTTGTGGCGACGTTTTAAACCTTTTGTCATCCCGTACTTGATACGGGATCCAGTGTTTTAATATGCCAATAAAATCAATAGTTTGCTACAATATCAAATACTAATATTAGTCAGTATTTTTTGCTAGAGTAAATATAACAAAGAAGCAAGGATCGCAAATGCAAACGGTAACTATCAGAGTCAGTGATCATTATGCCGATAAGTTTTTTTCATTTTTAGAATTGTTCCCAAAAAATGCCCTTAAAATCGAAACACAAGAAGATAAAAAAGCAAAGGAACTCGAAAAGCATCGTAAAGCAATACGTGCAAGTCTCGATGATATTAACAATGACAGAGTGAGCGATACAGGAATAATTGTAAAGATGAAAGGGTGAAGGTTTCTGATTTTACCGTTTTAGAATCAGACTCGTATCAAAAATCTAAAAAAGACCTACTAAAGCGATTCCGTCAGCTCGATGATGATGTGAAAGAATTTTTGTTATCTATTGAAAATGAGAACGATTTGGGCATATCTCTAGGTCAAGGAATTTACAAAGCTCGCATTGCAAATTCCGACAAAAACAAAGGTAAAAGCGCTGGGTATCGTCTGATAACTCTTCTAAAAGTGGTCGATACGAAAATCTATCTCGTTTATATCTACGATAAAAGTGACCTAGAAAATATCAGCGAACAAGAACTGGAGAAGATTATAATTGAGATGATTTAGGGTTTTTAAATGTAGGGGGGATGGATCCCCAAGCAAGTTGGGAATGACGAAGATGATTTTGGGCGGATAGGATTTTATTCCAAAGTATACTTTTGCATAATTTTTTTAACTACCGCTTCATTAATGGATGATGGAGATATATTATCCCATTTTCCATCGCCTGAAATTATCATAATAGTTGAACCATCACAGTTCGTCGCATACGTAGTTTCGATATTTAATCGCATATTGGCATAATCGATTGTCCATAACGTTCTTTCATACCCAAAATTAGAAAAACCATCTATTTTTTGAGTATATGCAGACCTTCCTTTTTCAGATACTTCCCGAATAATCCATACCTTAATTATTTTATTTTTTTTATCAATCTTGATCGTTTCCAAATCAAGAAAATGGGCTACAATATTTCCATCTGAAGAGGATATGCCAGTATCAAAAAATCGACTATCTGTTACCCAACGTCGCTCACTAGAACTGCACACAGGTTCATCTGCTAAAGCGCAGGTGGATAGCATTGTAGTTAAGAGTAGAGTCGTGCTTAGGATGAATTTTTTCATTGTTTTTTCCTTTTACTTTTCATGTAAATTAAATTTTCTTTGATGATGGCTACTAACTCTTCATCCGAACCAAAAAGATGAATTTCTTCTATCCGAATAAATCCTTTTTTTGATGTTAATTTAAGTTTATTTTAGCAGAGAGAGATGTCAAGAACAAAAAATGGTTTTTTTGGAATGGCTTAAGAGATGGATCAGAAGTTTATCGAATTAGATGGGATGCTCAGTCGCAAAATTTTTCGTGAGGGAATCTCGTTGATATGAGAATTTTGAGCGTTTTGCAAAAAGTATTTATGAGATGGTGAGTGCTAAGTTTTAATCACCGCCTCCGATAACTGAGTGCCTCCAAAAGGTGCTCTTTTCGTATCTCCTCACACTCCTCTAAATCGGCAATCGTCCGCGCTACTTTTAAAATCCTCCCTACCGCTCGAAACGACAATCCAAACCGTCCGATAGCTTGATCCATAATTTTTTGCGCTTCATCTGCTAGAGGACAAAATTTTGGTATCTCTTGATCAGTGAGGGAGCCGTTGAGCCGCTCTTGCCCCCGTTTTTTTTGTTGTATAAAGGCAGTGCGTACTTTTTGGTGGAGTTGTTCGGAGCTGAAGGAGGGTTTATCTTCGGCATTGCTTTGGTGCATTTGGATAAAGAGGTCGATACGGTCTAAGAAAGGATCGGAGAGGCGAGAACGGTAACGGCTGATCTCTACATCGCTACATCGACACGGAGTTGCTTTGCTTAAGAGGTTTCCGCATGGGCAGGGGTTCATTGCGGCAACGAAGAGAAAATTGGCGGCATAGGTTACTTTGGAGTTGACACGGGAGATACGGATATGGCGATCTTCAAGGGGCTCGCGCAACGCTTCGAGGATGTTTTTGGAAAAATGGGGGAGCTCATCGAAAAAGAGCATCCCCCCATGGGCTAGCCCCACCTCTCCAATTTGCGCTTTGTGACTTCCTCCTCCGAAAATACTCGATTGAGTACTGGTATGATGAGGGGATCTAAAAGGGCGAACGGGAGCAAAAGAGGGCTCTTTTCCATCGAGTATTTCAAGCTTTGCACACTCTAACATCTCATCATTATGAAGAGGCGGGAGGATATGGTGTAGCCGTTTGGCAATCATCGATTTCCCTGACCCAGGGGAGCCTTCAAGAAGAATATTATGCATTCCTGCGGCACAGATGAGAGCAGCTCGTTTGGCATGCTCTTGCCCTTTTATCTCTTTGAAATCGAGAGGGTACTCTTGGTGATAAAAATACTCTTTCTCGTCGTGCGTAAGGGTGGGGTAGGAGAAAGTGGAGGGGCTTACATGGACACTTGGGTGGAGGTTTTGTAATATTTCAAGGGTTTCATTAAGGGTGTGGGCGCCATAAAACTGGATATGGGGAATACGGGAGAGTTTTTCAAGGGCATTGGCAGGGACGATCGCTTTGGTGATGATCCCTTGATTGGCAAGGGAGAGGATGATGGGATAAAGGAGGGTATTCTCGCTCACACTCCCATCCAGACCTAGTTCACCGAAAACATACCATCCATCAAGGATAGCTGAACTCTCACCAAGGGCGATAAGGGTGGCAATCGCAAGATCGAAATGGGAACCCTCTTTGCGTATGTCACTGGGGGCTAGATTGATGGTAAGCCGTTTGGGGGGGAAGGTGAAACGGTTACTTAGCAGTGCCGATTTGACCCTCTCCTTGGATTCGGCAATCGCCGTGTTCGCCATCCCGACGATCGTAAAGGCAGGCAGCCCCTTGGTGGCGGTAAATTGCACCTCGACAGTTTTCGCATCAATCCCCTCGAAGGTTGCACACAGTAGCTGTTTCATCGTATCTCTCCCACATTGAGTACGATAATTGTAGCAGAATGATTTTTTTCGGGAAAAAATAGGGCAAAATGCAATATTGGGTGGCTATCGTTTCTCTTTGAGGGCTCGTTTATACTCTTTTTCGAACTTCTTACGGCGATTGTAGGAGAGTTTTTCGATAAACAGCTTCCCCTCCAAGTGATCCATTTCGTGCTGAATGGCGATCGCTAAAAGCTCATTCGCCTCGAGAACGCACGCACTACCGTGACGGTTTTGATAGTGGAGAGTCACCGACTCAAAACGCTCAATATCTTCATAAAACCCTGGAACGCTCAAACACCCCTCTTGGTAGAGGGTCTGCCCTTTGGGATTATGGAGAGTAGGATTGAGGATTTCAAGAAGATTCTCTTTTTTTTGCTCCCCCTCTTCATCGGGGATACACAGCAATAAGGCACGAATGGGGCGGGCCACTTGAATGGCGGCGAGTCCAATCCCATTATTGCTCATCATGGTTTCAAACATATCATCCAAAAAAGTATGAAGATCATTATCAAAATGTTCCACAACACTCGAACGCATTTTTAGTAATTTATTGGGATAAGTGACTACTTTTAACAGCATAAATTAGAATCCTCTAACCATTACAAATAAAATAGTGAACTTTTGTTTCATCATTGGCTTTTTCCATGGCATCAAGTGTGCATATGAGAGTATTTTCGATTGTATTTGCGGGACTTATTTCAGAAATGCCTATGGCAATGCGAAGCTGAATCTCATTTTCACCCAGAAAAAAGTTCGTCCCAGAGACCAAGTCATAGAGTCGCTCCGCTGCTCGTTTGGCACTTTCCATATCCGTATGTTTAAGCATCATAGCAAAGACTCCTTCCCCATAATGGGCAACCGTATCACTACGACGGGAGGTTTTAAGGAGGAGTCGTGCAATGGTACGTATCATAAGCCCTTTGGCTTTTTCTCCCGTGATTTGTGAAACAGTTTCTCTTGAGAGCTGCACCATAATAAGAGAACTTTTATGACGAAACTCTTCAATAAGATGAGACTCTTGGGTAAGCTTGGCAATAAGGTAGCGTTTATTGTAGACCCCATATTGGTCATCAAAAATGGTCTCATTTTCTACTTGACGGACAACAGTAGCCGTTTGAGTATAAAGTTCTTTCATATGGGAGACTTGTTTTTTTAAGATACCTCCCAACTTACCGACATCATTAGAAAGGGAGCTAAGAAGATCGGTTGCCACAGCTTGAGAGGGGGTGCTTTTCATCTCCTCTTTGCGTTTATCGAGAATTTTTTCCATTAAAGTCATATTTTTGTAGAGGGTTGCCGTTAGTTGTAAAATGCTCTTAATGGAAGAAAAACCTTGCTTAAGGGTTCGTTCAAGACCAATGTTTTTTTCATCACTATTCCCCTCTTCAAGTTCTAAAATAGCCCCGATTTGGCGACGGAGACCATCGCTTTTATCGTCGAGTATCCGATCAAAATAGAGGGAAAAATTGTTGGGAGTAGGGGGGAGATTGTCCATAATAAGAGCATTAAGAACTTCTTTGGCAAAAATTTCCAAATCACTAGTGGGGTCACTGAGTGAATTTGAACTGATAGAACCGGCTATATCTTTGGTAGATGAATGCCTATGATCATTAATAGTTGCCATAAAGAATCCTTATTTCTCTTCTTTTTCTTTTTGAAGAAGTACTTCATCGATGATACCGTACTCTACACCCTCTGCGGCGGACATAAAGTTATCACGATCAGTATCTTTTTCGAGTTTTTTGACGGTTTGTCCACAATTTTTTGCCAAAATTTCATTCAGCTCTGCTTTCATACGCAAAATCTCTTTTGCTTGAATTTCGATATCAGTAGCTTGACCTTGCGCACCGCCTAGTGGCTGGTGGATCATAATGCGCGCATGAGGGAGAGCATAACGCTTCCCCTTCGTCCCAGAACTAAGCAAGAACGCCCCCATAGAAGCCGCTTGACCGATACAAATGGTACAAATATCAGGACGGATATAATTCATCGTATCGTAAATCGCCATCCCTGAGGTGATAACCCCTCCAGGAGAATTGATGTAAAAATAGATGTCTTTAGCTGGATCTTCCGCTTCCAAAAAAAGCAATTGCGCTACGATAGAGGAGGACACTTGATCATTTACCTCACCGCTAAGCATAATAATACGGTCTTTGAGAAGACGTGAATAGATGTCGTACGACCGTTCACCACGTCCTGTCTTTTCGATAACGTAAGGGATATAACTCATCGGGCTTACTTGATGGTGTCGTTAAGCAATTTGCTCAACACACGATCTTCGATCATTGCCATTTGAATTGCTGGCAAATACCCTGATTCTTGGTAGTGTTTGTACACCGCAGCAGGGTCTTGCCCTGTTTGCATCGCTTCGTAATAGATGGTTTGCATAAGCTCTTGCTCCCCGACAACAACACCTTCAGCACGAGCAAGTGCATCAACGATAAAAGTTGCTTTCACCGCACGAGACGCATCCTCACGGAAAGATTCACGCAACGCTTTTAGTTTCTCGGCATCCTCACGGATTTCTTGAATTTGTTCTTCACTCATATCACGAGCTGATTTATTCAATGCCATATCCATCTCTTGATCAACAATGAATTCTGGAAGATCAATGGTGTACGCATTGATGAAAATATCCATTAAGCTTGGTTTGAGTTCGTCATTATAAAGAGCACCCATTGCTTCGTTTTCGAGTTGCTCTTTTACTTTTTCTTTGAGAAGGTCAACGCTAGCATCCTCAAATCCAGGGAGCATTTTTTTCGCTAACGCTTCATCAACAACGACGGCCTCTTTGGCTTGGAGTGCGTGAATTTTTACTTTGAATTGTGCTGGTTTACCTGCTAATTTTGCTGAACCATAACTTTCAGGGAAAGTAACGTCGATGGTTTTTTCTTCGTCTTTTTTCATTCCGATCACTTGGTCTTCAAATCCAGGGATAAACTGACCGCTTCCAAGGAGAAGTGAGAAGTTTTCGGCTTTACCTCCCTCGAATGCTTCGCCATCGACAAATCCTTCGAAATCCAATAATGCGGTATCACCACTTACTAATGCGCGATCTTCATCGACATTGACCAAAGGTGCTTGCGCACTTGCGAGCTCTTCGATACGTGCCATAATAGCTGCATCGTCAATAGAGGGTTTAGTTACGGCGGGAACCATTGCCGCATAATCACCAAGGGTGATCGCTGGGCGCATTGCGATGGTCACTTCAACATCAATACCGTTGTCATTTTTATCAAATTTAGTGATATTTGGCTCACCGATTAAGGTATCCGCTGCGATTTCCATCTCTGCAAGAGCTGCATTGAGTAAATCACGAAGAGCTTGACCTTCTGCATCTTGAACGAGACGTTCACCGTATTGTTTTTTAACCGCACTCAAAGGAACTTTCCCTTTACGGAAGCCTGCAATTTTCGCATCTTTGCTCAATTGTTGGGCAATTTTTTCGACGTTTGCATCGATCGTATTGCGTGTGATAGCCGCATTAATTTTTGCGTTTGCGGAGTCGATTTTGTTAGTAGTCATTTGCATTCTATTCCTTTTGGGGTTATCTCTAGTCTTGAGTAAATGGTGGCAATAGTACCCAAAAAGTATTAATAAATGGCTGAATAAAAGCAAAGACGTGTTAGAGTAAGAGAATATTTTCGCAAGTGAGACGGTATGGAATTAAATGATCAATTTTTAGAGGCAGTTAAGACAATGATCTCCCACGTGGGGGAAGATGTAACACGCGAGGGGCTTCTTAAAACCCCCCAACGGGTTTTAAAATCGTATGAATTTATCTACGGAGGGTACAAAGAGGATCCTCAAGCTATTTTGAATTCAGCCATGTTTGAAAGCTCCAACGATGAGATGGTACTTATCAAAGATATTGAGTTTTATTCGACGTGTGAGCATCATCTGCTCCCTATCATCGGGCGTGCCCATGTTGCCTATATCCCTGATGGGAAAGTGGTGGGACTGTCTAAAATCCCCCGTGTTGTCGATGTCTTCGCTCGTCGAATGCAAATTCAAGAACAGCTCACCGAACAAATCGCCGATGCCCTCATGCAGTCTATTGCCCCCAAAGGGGTGGCGGTTGTGATCCAAGCACGTCATATGTGTATGGAGATGCGAGGGGTGGAAAAAATCAGTTCGACGACCACTTCCAGTGCCCTTCGTGGACTCTTTAAACGAGATGAAAAAACCCGTATGGAATTTTTTAGCCTCATTAACTCCTCTAGCGGTAACCGTTACTAATTTATGTCATTAAAATCACTACGAGAACGGTTAGGTTCCCAAAAACTTCACACGGTGTTTGGGACAATTACGAAAATATCCCCTACCGTCATCACCGCCGAAGGGCTTCATGTCAGTATCGGCGATACGGTAATGATCGTCTCCGATGTAGATGGGGCAGAGGCGATGGGGATGGTGAGTGAAGTGGAACGAAACCGCTTTTTTATCACCCCTTTTCGGTTTGTTGAAGGGTTTCGGGCAGGGGATAAGGTGTTCCCCAATCAAACAGGGATGGCAATCGACGTAGGTGAGGGGCTTTTGGGGCGTGTTGTTGACCCCTTTATGCAACCTATCGACGGTAAAGGTCCCATCTATGGGAGTCACACCGAACCCATTATCAAAGCCCCTATCGCTGCCATGAAGAGGGGGATGATTGATGAAGTGTTCAGTGTTGGGGTAAAAACCATTGATGGACTTCTCACGTGTGGCAAGGGGCAAAAACTGGGGATCTTCGCAGGAAGTGGTGTTGGAAAATCGACGTTGATGGGGATGATCGTCCGTGGGGCTGATGCTCCCATCAAGGTCGTTGCCCTTATCGGTGAGCGGGGGCGAGAGGTTCCCGAATTTATCGAGAAAAGTCTTGGAGGAAATCTTGAAAACACCGTCGTTGTCGTCGCAACGAGTGATGACTCCCCCTTAATGCGTAAATACGGAGCGTTTAGCGCCATGAGTGTGGCGGAGTATTTTAAATCGCTTGGGCACGATGTCCTCTTTATGATGGACTCTGTCACCCGTTTTGCCATGGCTCAACGTGAAATCGGTCTAGCCCTTGGGGAGCCTCCTACTTCTAAAGGATACCCCCCTTCGTCACTGACTTTGTTACCACAACTCATGGAGCGAGCAGGAAAAGAAGAAGGGTGTGGCTCCATCACTGCCTTTTTCACCGTCCTTGTCGAGGGGGATGATATGTCCGACCCCATCGCCGACCAATCCCGTTCTATCCTCGATGGGCATATCGTCCTCTCACGTGAAATGACCGATTTTGGGATTTACCCCCCTATCCATATACTCAACTCCGCATCACGGGTTATGAACGACATCATCACCCCTGAACACCTCCATGCCGTCCGCCGTTTTCGCCGTCTTTATACGCTCCTCAAAGAGAATGAGATGCTCATTCGTATCGGAGCCTATGTGAGGGGAAGTGACAAAGAGCTGGATGAAGCGATTGCGAAAAAAGCTCAGATGGAGGCATTTTTATCCCAAGAGGCGATGAGTGTGAGTGGCTATACGGAGAGTGTGAATTCTTTGATAGGGATGATGGGGGTGATAAAATAGAGAATTATTGCTATTAAGTTTGAATTTTAAGGAATTTGGAGTAATAATACTAAAACAAGATTTTTTAATTAAATTTTGTGTTTATATTAATTTTACTTAAGAAGGTGGTTGCTCATGTTGAAAGTGATTGTAAACGGAAAAGTGCTTGAAGGGTCGAAAGTTGTAATCCAAAATGGGGACAAAATTGTTCTCACTGACATTAGCACAGGGCGATCACCGGTAAAAATGATTACCAAGCGAATTGATAAAAGTCTTCATGTTTTTGAAGAGGGGGCGCAGGAACCGTCGTTGGTTTTGGATGATTACTATGCCCAAGGGGTTTCGGCACAACTTTCAGGTGTTGATGCCGGTGGTGGATATGTCGATTATTCGATAGCAAGTGATACGGAGTCAATGGTATTTTCGAATACCCCCGTGGAAGTTGTTACGGGAACAGAAACGGTTGCTGCAACAAGTACGACTGCAACAGCAGCCCAAACAGGGGTATTTAACGGTATGTCAACGCTTACTATGGTGGGTATTGGACTGGGGGTAGTAGCCGTTGGTGGGGGAATTGCCCTTGCTGCTGGGGGAGGTAGTAACAATGATACCTCTGATAAAACGCCCCCTACATCTCCAACACTCTCTTTTATTGATTCAGGTAGTAGCAGTACGGATCATATCACGAATAATGCAACCATCAATGTAAGTGGCTTAGAAGCCGGTGCAGTATGGCAGTATCAAGTAGATGGTGGCGCATGGACGACGGGAACAGGGACAAGTTTCACAGCGACAAGTGGCGAACATGCCTACCTCGTTCGTCAAACGGATGCGGCTGGCAATGTTAGCAGTACAAGCGCATCATTAACGATAAATCTCGACACTGTTGCCCCACTACCCATAAAAATGGTTGCTTCAGGGACAACCGTCGTTTTGACCTTTGATGAGACGATTGTCACCTCTTCGGTATCCGAAAAGTGGTTTGAGGTAAAAGTCAACGATGCTGTTGTAACGATTATTTCCGCCGCAGTGAATGACAAAGTGGTCACCATCACCCTTAAGGATGCCTTAGTCAAAGGTCAAAGCGTGAAGGCTACCTATGCAGACCCCTCCGTATCTGATGATACAAATGCACTCCAAGACAGCGCAGGTAACGATACCATTTCATTTTTATCGGGAATTGTTGCCGATGGATATGTTAGCAGTGCTGAGGTGTGGATTGATGTCGATGGAGATGGGTCGATTGATCTGATGAACGATTATTTCGTCGGTATTACAAATGAGGATGGAAATTTTTTCATCCCTGCATCCGCTCCTCAAAAGACGATTATAGCGGAGGGGGGGACCAATATCGATACAGGCTTGCCCAATATCATGACCCTCAAAGCTCCAGAGGGTTCAAGTGTCATCAATCCCTTGACCACGTTGGTTCAAGCCGTTTTGGATTCGGGAAGCACTACAAATATAGCTGAGGCGTCGAAATCCGTTGCAAAAGCGTTAAGACTCCCAGAGACACTCGATTTGACCACTTTCGATCCCCTTGAAGCATCAAAAAGTGGTGATGAGAACGCAAAGGGTATTGCTATTTTGGCTCAAAAAGCAGCAGCGACCGTCGCTACGATTATCACTCTTGCCGCACAATCGTCTGATT
>JAABPY010000148.1 GCA_011391735.1 Sulfuricurvum sp.
TTTTATCTTTTGTCTCTACAATGAGATTTAAGATTTGTTTTCCATCGCTGTTTTTAACGACATAGGCGAAATCGGGGGAATAACTTCCACCGCCTGAAACGGGTATTTTGATTGAATTTTTAGGAATTTTGGTAAATACGATAACTTCTGATATTTCAGTTTCAATATTCTCTTTCTCTAAATCCGAATCATAAAAAAGGGCATCAAAGAGATAATTATCGGCTACTTTGTCATTTGAAAAATGAACCCCCAAATCGTGGGCGTTGATTTCACCTAATGGCGCACCGTTTTCGTCGGTAAATTTGGTAGGGTGTAGGGCATTGGAAACTTTGTTGTAACCGATTTGGAATTTGTTGATTGAGTTATCGAGTAGATATTTTCCAAAGCCGCTTTTGATGGTGCGTATCGTCCCTCTGTTTTTGTAGAGGTTAATATCAATTACCCCCTGTATATCTTTTAAAACACCGTGTAGAGTATTTACATTCACGCTGATGGCGTTTGCGAGATCAAAAAGAAACTCGGAATAGCTCATGGTAACAATTGGCATGATGGTATTGTCGATACTGTCCATAGTTTTAGTGTACGCCACTGTGTTTTCAAACGCTAACTTACTTGAATGAGTAACCATTCCTGAGGGCTTAAACTGACCTACATTTTCTAAAAAATATCCCCTTAGAAGTTCACCAAATGCCCTCTCATCCTCAATACGGTATTCTAAAATAACTTTTTGGTTAATCATATCCCACAGTTGTTTGAGCTCATCGTATTTACCCGTTCTCATAGTCGCTTTTGGATGTAGCTGTTTATCACCGCTTCGAACTTTATCCCCGTTAAGAGCATTCGCAAAAACAAGAGGAAAGAGTGTTTTGAGTTGTTCAAATCCACCCTCTCTAAAATCATTGTTGCGTTTGATGATTTTTGCATCGTCCAAACCATCAAGTAAAGATTCTTCGTCTTGATAGGTTGCACAATACGTCTCTAATATCTTTTTGATAAGAAACTCATTGAGTTTTGTCGGTGCTACAATCTCGCTCATTCCTGATTTATCGTTGATCTCACCTACGAGTTGCGCTACAAAATCCCGCTCCGTAAAATCGACGTAATAGTGCAAATCAAATGTTTCACCATCGTTTACTCTGCTCATGTATTCATTGACAGGTATTCGCAATCCCCGTCCTACTTCTTGGAGTTTTGAGGTGACGCTTCCGCTGCTTCGGAGTTTGCATATTTGGAATACATTGGGGTTGTCCCATCCCTCACGGAGTGTCCATTTGGAAAAAATGAACCGTCGGACATTTTCTAAGCTCAAAAGGGCTTCTTTGTCGTGCAAAATCTCTTCTATCTCTTTTTCGATCTTTTCATCACTCTCGGAGTTGTCTTTTGAAAAATACCCACCGTGTGTGAGAGAAATATCCCGTAAACTTTTTTCGAGATAACTTTTGTAAAATGGATGGGTTTCGACTTTTAGAAGCTTTTCGATATGCGCCTTTAACAAGGTTTCGAATTTGCTTTTGAGTGAACCACTGATGTTGTGCCCCTCACGATATCCCTCAATGTCGTCAATGAAAAAGAGGCTTAGAGGTTTGATCTTCACCTCTCTCGTGAGATATTTTTTTTCAAGTTCAAAATGTTTGGTAAGTGCTTTTTGGATCATTGCATCTTGGAGACTTTGGGAATAGGAATAGGGGTTGATTTTGTCCCCTTTTCGCAACTCCAAACCGTTTGAGAGCAAGAGAATACTTTTGTTCATATTTTCGATAATTAGTCCAGACATCTCACTGTGGATGATGCTTAGACTCTCTTTTTTAGCTAATGAAAAGCGTTTCTCTTTCCCCTCTTTGGTAAGGATGAACGTTGCCTCATTTCCATCAAGCTCTTTGAGAACAACGATACTTTCATCGCTGTTTTCAAACTGCTCTACATAGGTTACTACCCCTTTGACGAGGTCATTATTAAATGCTTCGACGGCGGTTAGCTGATAAAGGAGATTTTCAAATTTTCCATCGAATGTTGCCCCGTATCGAAAAATCATTTGCGCCTTGAATTTTTGGATATTGTCCCATGTTTTGTTCCCTTGTGCAAACTTATGAGGTTCATCAATGATGACAAAAGGGCGAATAGAGGCAAGGGCACCAAAGGGTGTGTTGTATTTATCAAAGAGGGTTGTATCCACCGCTTTACTCATCGACTCGGAGTTTATCATCCCTGCATTGATGACCAAAACGTGGATGATTTTAGAGCTATTTTGCGCCTCTACAAATTGCTTGATGGCTTGAGGGATACTACTTTTTTTGCTTTTTTTAGACCCTTTTTTACTCTCTACGAGATAGGTTTTCATCTCACTGTCATACCCATCTCTGAAATGTTCTTTGGCAGACTCACTCCCTAGAAAATTCATCGTCCCCGCTTTGATCGAGAGAGTGGGAACAACAACGATAAATTTGGAAAATTTTAGATTTTTATGAAGCTCAAACATCATTTTGGCGTAGGTGTAGGTTTTCCCCGTTCCTGTCTCCATAGAGATGTCCAAAATGTTGCTTTTGTTTCTATGTTTGTTATCGATCCCATTTTTGGATTGGGTTGTGATAATATTCCCATCATAACGCAATGTGCCAATAGTGACCGATGGATTGATAAACGGGATGAGTGTTTTATCACTTGATTTAACAATATCGATACCATCAAACACTTCTAAGACAGACTCAACCGCTCTGTATTGATGCGGTAAATCTCGTTCGAAATTTAATCCTGCCATAGTTAGTATCTCACCACTACATCAAGTTCAATGGATTTTTTATTTTTGTAACTCTTCAACCCTTCTGCTGTTTCTCGTAAAAATTTACTTTGGAAGTTGTAGCCAAAAAGGACGAGTTTTGAGGGTTGGAAGGTAGGATCTTCATCGAGAGCTTTGATAAATGCGCTCAGTGCCTCGCTGCTAAAATCTTTGTCCATACAATAGACGTTTTTTCCATACGTATAGGCGGTATAGCTTCCGAATTTTAGTAGGGATACATCCTCTGTAAGTGTGATACCGTCGTAAGTTTTCCATGTTGTGAGGAGATAGCCCAACTGCTCATCATTCAAATCTCTGCCATTAAAAAGGGTTTGTCCCTCTTCGAGATCGTCGATTTCATCAAGATAGCCCTCAAATAGTGGGGTGGTTTCGAAAATCTTGAACCCTAAATCTTGATTTTGATTAACAAGGTTGGTTTCACTTTTTATTTTGGCGGCCGCTTTTTCGATACGAGCTTTCGTAATATCAAAAATAGTTTCATACCCTGCTTTGCGGGCTTCGCTTTTGGGGTCGGTGGGTTCGTCGATTTGGACGGTGATAAAACGGCGGTTTCCTCCGTCTTCAGCATTAAGAGCCATCACGGCATGAGCGGTGGTTCCGCTTCCTGCGAAAAAGTCGAGGATTAGGTCACTTTTATCTAACCCGAACTCCATAATATTTTGAATTAAACCAATAGGTTTTGGTTTTGGAAATACTTCTTTTTTAAATCCAAGATTTATAAATTGTTCTGTACCTCTTTCACTATTAACATTTTTCATTGTCCACGCTGAAGTAGGTTTAACATTTTCTTTATTTTCTAGTAAATCTTTTTCAAATATTCCCCATTTTTTTCTCACTGTCATATATTTAGGAATCAATAAATTTAATTTTTTCTCAGATGTTTTTAGTTCCCATCTCCAGTTACCATCTTCATTATTTTCTTTAGTGGGTTTAATTTGTATGTAGTCATTTGGTATATTTTCATCTTTTGTAGGATAGATATCTTGTGTTTTTTTATTATATAAAAAGTAATAAAATAGATTGGGTCTATCTTCTCTTCTGTCGTTATCTCCAGTTTTTCTTAAATCTATTTCTCTGTATTTTTTACCATTTTTATCAAGTTTATTGTATCTTTTAGTAATTTTTTCATCAGGTTTCCATCCAAATATTTTTGGTTCAGATTTTTTATACACTAAAAGATATTCATGTGCTGTAGCAATATGACCATCATCGGAACGACCTTTAGGATTATTTATATTGCTGATTGTCGCCACACAATTCTCTTCCCCAAACACTTCATCACACACCATTTTGAGCTGTGCTTGCTCGTTATCATCAATCGAGATAAAAATCACCCCATCTTCACGTAAAAGCTCCCGTGCCACATAAAGGCGTGGGTACATAAAGGTAAGCCATGCACTGTGAGAGTTGGATTTACTGGCGGTAAACTCCAAAATCCGCTTCGCTTCACCCTCTTCAATACCTGCTAACTTTGCGAGTTGATAGGTGGTAAATTTACGATCGTCGTTATAGACAAACCCGTCATTGCCTGTGTTGTACGGTGGGTCGATGTAGATCATCTTGATTTTTTCGCTGTACGCGTTTTTGAGGTGTTTGAGGACTTCGAGATTATCCCCTTTTATCAAAATATTTTGGCTGTTTTTGTTGGCTTCTTTTGCGTTGTACTCTTTATCTTCTTTGAGGAGTGTCTGAGGATTTTCGTTGGCAAGGAGCCGTGCATACGATTTACCCAGCCAGTTAAGGGAATAGCTCTCACGGGAGAGATCAAGGTCACTTTTACCCACAATCTCCATCATTTTATGCGGGATAAATGCACCGTTTTTATCGAAGCAGTTAGGAAAGTTTTGCTTTAAAATTGCTAGTTGTTTAGAGTTTGCGGTGATGCCTGTATTATCGCTTACTATCTCTTTTTTGTTCACTGCTATCCCCTGTTTTTGACGCATATCCAATTTGGTTTTTATTTTATCCAAAGGATACTAAGGGGCTTGTAAATTTGGCAATTTGTCATAAAATTTGTGGGATTAAATCACAATCTCGTACTGCTTGATCTTATACCCGATTTGACGCGCTGTCATCCCTAGCAGTCGGGCCGCTTTGGTTTGGATACCGTGTGAGTCCATTAATGCTTGGACAATCGACTCTTTTTCCAATTCCAAAAGACTTTTTTTGGTCATGGGGGCACCACTGTCTTGAGAGGGTTGCGGTGCAGGAGTTGTTACGTATACCGATGGTGGTGCCATCATCGGCACTTCTGGTGGCATATAGAGCTTTTGATAATTAAAGGGCAATACATGGTTAAGCATTTCTGGCTGTAGCTCACCGTTGGGACAAATAAGGACGATACGCTCCATCGTATTTTGAAGTTCTCGTATATTTCCTGGCCATGGATACTCTAGCAATACTTCCATCGCCCCTTTGGTAAAGTGCATATTCTTGCGATGCTCTTTCATAAAGCGACCCAAATAGTGTTCGATAAGCAATTTAACATCTTCGTACCGTTCACGTAGTGGTGGAAGATTCAAAGGGATGACGTTGAGACGATAAAATAAGTCTTCTCTAAATTCCCCCTTGCGTACCATATCTTCAAGATTACGATTGGTTGCGGCAACGAGTCGGACATTGGTTTTGATCGTTTTATTGCCCCCTACACGCTCAAACTCCTGTTCTTGTAAAATACGAAGAAGTTTGACTTGGAGTGAGGGGGTAATATCCCCGATTTCATCGAGAAACAGCGTCCCCCCATCGGCGAGTTCAAACCGCCCTTTTCGCATCTCCCTTGCATCCGTAAACGCCCCCTTCTCGTGCCCGAAAAGCTCCGATTCAAGAAGTGTTTCACTAATAGCGGCACAGTTAAGTTTGATAAATGGACCATTTTGACGACGGCTGAGATTATGGACGGCTGTGGCAATGAGCTCTTTACCTGTTCCTGTCTCTCCACGGATGAGAATGGTGGCATCGGTGGGGGCGACGGTATTAATCATCCCAAATACGTGTTGCATTTTGGTACTTTTTCCCACAATATTCTCAAATTTATACTCTTTTTGCATCTCCTCTTGGTAGTAGGTTTTGAGTTGTGTGAGAGACTCTTTTTCTTTGGTAATGGTTTGTTGAACTTTCATGGAGCCAACAAAAAGGGTTCCTACGATGGTGAGCATTCGGACGATTTCATCGAAATCCAAAGGGCTATTTTTGCCGATATTTGCCGAAATAACCCCGATAACTTCATCATCTTGAAGCAGAGGTACGGCAATATAAGAGACCATTTGCGTCGTAATATGTCCCATTTTATTGAGATAATTGATATTGTTGTGAATATTTTCGATGACAATAGGCTCACGACTTGAGGCTGCCAATCCCGTAGCCCCCTCACCGAAACGATAGCTTGCCATTTTCTTTTGGTGCAATTCAAGGTCAATAGAGATTAACAGTTCAAGCTCATGGGCATCCTCTTTCTTTTTAAAAAGGGCACATCGCTCAAGATAGCCATTTTGTTTGAGTTTACGCATCGATTTTTCGATACTTTCATGAATATCGACGGTACTTGTGAGGATAACGGCTATTTCATACAGTAGATTGATCTCTTTGTATGCAAATGTCAGTGGACACGTCTGGCACTCTTGTCTATTAGGGATATTGGGGCTGTATGTCATCATCTTGTTATCTTTTTTATAAGTTATCTCTAATTGTAATACAAAATATAGGAATTACCCTTCCGATATATGGACAAAAAATAGGCAGTTAAATAGAATGTTATTTGCACATTTTAAAATAAAATTCCAACAGGGGGAACAAATGACGATTAAGGTACATGGTGAAATAACGGTATTAGAGGGAAAAGAGATAACCCTTTCGCAGGAAGCTCCAGCAGCACGTGTTACTGCATTGGATGGGAGCCAAAACGTTATTGGAATGATTGCGCCAACGGCTCAGTTGCTTATTGCCATCCCCTCTCTTAAAACGGAAGGGTGTTCGTTAGGGGCTAAAAAATTCAATGATCTAATCAAGCCGTTTAAAAAACTCAAGACGGTTATGGTCACAACTGATGACCTAGAATTTGTCAACGATTTTGTCACACGTGAAGGTATCGACGCAGCAGATATTGTTGTGGATACGAATCGTGATTTTGCCAAACGTTACGGCTTGCTTATAACCCAAGGGAAACTCAAAGACAGACTTGCTCGTGCGGTGTTTGTCATCGACCAAGAGGGGAGGATCAGCTACAAAGAGGTTGTTCCTGAAATTACCGATGAAGTTGATTATGATAAATGTATTGAGGCGGTCGATAAAGCAGCCAATTTCAAGAAAAAAGGGCACGATCACGAAAACTGGATGGGTGTGTAACGTCCGAAGTGCGTGAAGAAACACTCTTAACCCCCGAATGGGTCACACAAAAGGCGACCTTTTTGGATTGGGATTCCCAACCCTCACTTTTTAAACACTACCCCCATTTTTGTTATCGTACTCCTTTAAGTGCTCACCCATCGCTCCAATGGCTAATGGAAACGAGATGCATAACGTCCCATCAGATAGTTGCCCATAAACCCTATTATCGTCTGAATGTCCCCTCAGCTGGAAATCTTCACCCGATAGAAATCTACGTTCAGATTCGAAATATTGCTGGATTGCTTAGTGGTCTTTATCATTTGGAAGTAGTGACGCAAGAGCTTGTATTAATCGCCGAAATAGGTGTGGCAGGAATTGAGCCGTATTTGGGATTGGAACAACGATTTACTGGTTGTATTGTGATGCTCTCCATCGTCCCTTTTCGTTCTTCTTGGAAGTATGGGTTGCGAGCTTGGCGATATCTCTATCTCGATCTCGGACATCAAATCGGTGCACTTTCCTCCTCTGTACGACATTTTGGGCTTAATCTGACAAAAATGTTTACACAAGATACAGATGCACTCAATCGTGTTATGGGAATGGGTGAAGATGAACGAATCGTGGCGGTCTATGGAGTTGGTGAGGGCTCAATGCGACTTGTAAAACGGCTAGAAGACCCATTGATGAGCGTACAACCAACAAATTACACCATTAAAGAGAGATTGTTAGCAGAAAATATTAAAAAAGTGGCTCTTTATAATGACATTCCAAATAGTATAGTTTGGGACGATTTTGTGACTTTTAACAACACCCGTAGAAGTGCACGGGGATTTAATCCCAATGTTATGGGTGATAAAGCAATCGTTGAGTTGATGGAGGTAAAAGCTCCTTCGTCACTTGAAATTGTACCCATTCTTTTGCAGGCACACACTATGCAATTAGGTTCGTATCGAAACAAAGAATGTACGGTGAGTGGAAATTTTAATTCTGACGTAGTTCATTTGCTCTTGGATCAGCGTTTTATTTCAGGATCAAATATGGTACTATTGATTTATGCGGTAGATTTTAGAGCCCATTCACATATTGATGCTGGGATTTATGCTCAGGAGATTTATACGATGTGTGCGTTTCTTGGGGTTGGATGCAGTGGAATTGGGGCATTTTATGACAATGAAAGCTTTAGATGGTCGAATAAGCCTTTGTTGTATGCGGTGGCAATAGGGGGGAAATAAGATGAATGAAACAGATAAAGCACACGAAATATTAGCCATATACAGGTTTTATCGAATGGATGGTAAATTATACGATTATGATGAAGATGATCGTCTTGATGAATTGTTTGATGCAGTGGTGATGGCAATCAATGATTGTGGTATGCTCAAACCGCTCTTGCCTAAAGAAGAGTTTGTTGTCCCTTGTATAGGTATCCTAAATCAAGAGCGTGCATGGCTTCAACGGTTTGAACATCAAGACACACGGGCTTTTTTTCTCAGTGATATTTATGACTTTTTGAAGTTGTTTACGGGGCGAACGAAACTAAGGGTAGGGTAACTTGAACAATTTATGCATTAGCATTTAGAAAGACTCCAAAAGGACACTAATGCTCCCCCCTATCGTCGAAATCAAACCAAATGTCTACTTTACAGGGGCATTCGATCCAAAAATACGTACTTTTGACATCATTATGAAAACGGCCAATGGAAGTTCCTATAACAGTTATGTCGTTCGTGGAAGCGAAGGGGTTGCCGTTATGGATACGGTAAAAAAAGAGTTTTCCGATGAGTTTTTTGCCCGACTTGAGCGTGTATGTGACTATGGTGAAATCCGCTATATTGTTTTGCACCATCTCGAACCCGACCATTCGGGAGCGTTAATTGAGCTAATGAATCGTGCCCCTGAAGCTCGGCTTATTATCTCAGGACGTGCGGTGATGATGCTTAAGGGGATCATTAAAATGGATATTCCCTATGAGCTTGCAACCACTGGAAAAATCATCTCATTGGGAGATAAAACCATCGAATTTTTGATGACCCCATTTTTGCACTGGCCTGATACGATGAGCAGTTACCTGCACGAAGAGAAGCTCCTATTTAGTGGCGATGTGTTCGGAAGTCATTATTATGACGAACGTCTATTCGATGATGAAGTGGGTGATTTTATGTATGCTTTTCAATACTATTATGATCACATCATGCGTCCATTTAAACAGCATGTTCTCAATGCTTTGAAACTGTATCGACAATTTGATATTGAAATTATTGCACCCTTGCATGGCCCCATATTGCGCACTCATCCAATACGTTACCTAGAGAAATACGCTTCGTGGAGTTCTCAGTCGAAATTTCGTAAAAATGAATTGGGGATGAAAATGCTCTCGGTGTTTTACATCTCCAGTTATGATAATACCCATAAAATGGCGCAAAAAGTGATGGAGGGAGCGGATAGTGTTGAGGGGATACGAGCAAGTATGTACGACTTGGCATCACTAGATGAACAAAATATGATCGATTTACTCGAAGAATCGGATGCTATCATGATTGGTTCTCCGACGATTAATGGTGATGCCGTGAAACCTGCGTGGGATTTACTCTCGTGTATGACCTATTTGGAGAGTATTGGTAAAGTTGCAGCAACCTTTGGGTCGTACGGATGGACAGGTGAAGCACCGGAGATGCTTCATGAACGTTTACGAGGACTAAAATTTCGTGTGCCATTGAAGCCGTTTAAAATCAAACTCATTCCTACCGAAGAGGAACTTGACGGATGTGTCGCTTTTGGGCGAGAACTTGCTGAAATTGCCATGGGGAAGATCGTTGAGATAACGATCTAATATTCAATGAATGTCAATGACAAAAGATCATTTTTATAATTATCTTGACATTTATATTCTCGATAGCCTTGGGATTTTGCTATACCTACTAGATGTTTTTTTCCTTGATAGGTTATAAATCGATATGTTGCCTCGGTAGAGTTAAAATGTAATATTTCATCCGTCAAATCGATAGTGTCTGTAGGGTTTATTTCAGGGTTTGTGGATGAGACAATAACCCCTTTTCGATCTATGAAACATGAAAATCCTTTTTTTGAGGAGGGGAAGCTATCTTCTAATATAGCTTGAAATTGAGGGTAGCTATCAAAGACAATGCCAATACCCCCTAAGACTTTTTGTTGATTACAAATTGATGCACTATAAATATAGGTAGCTTTGTTGCCATAAAAAGGGGTCACTTCAAAATTACTAACAAAATAATATTGTGTATTGTGATTGCTTAATGTTTTAGAGACATAATTGGAAGAATTTCTTGTGCCAATAATAGATAAATCGTTAGACGCAGCAACAATAACGCCGTTATGGTCATAAATAAAGATGTTGGTATAGACCGTATAGAGGGTGTTGATATGGTTCAATATATCCCCAACTTTTTTTGTATTTGGGGTACTTGTGGCTAACTCTTCTTGAAAAATAGTTGTCATTGCCCACCAACGGCAATCATTAGCGCGCTCATAAAGGTTACGATCCATAATTTCAATCGCAAGTTTTGCTGAAGTTTTTACGTCGTATATGAGACCTTCCATAATCGTATTTTCAAGATTATTAACGGCATCTTGGATAGTACTAAGGATTGCAGTACTTACATTACGGAGATTATCGAGTACTGGAGTGAGGACATATGCACGCTCTTTTGATGCAATTAGCTCACCATTGATGATGACGTCACTTAGATCTTCAATGACATTATCGGCTTTACCAATGATTGCTTTGATATTCTCATCCAACGAACATTTTGCGCTGACAGGGTCTTTTGATGGGGCATTTTGGGTTATTTTTTTCACATTCATAAAGGCGACACTTCGCCAAGGTGCACCGAAATATCCCTCATAACCCTTTGTTTTTGCAGAGACGTATAAAGTTGTTTTGTGGTAGGTGTATTCACAAGCAGGATCTATTTTTGGAAGTCCTTTTCTTAAACGTGTGGATGAATTTGATGTAGCGATTATTTCATTTCCATCGGTAAAAACTATTTCTTCACCAGGGTTAAGAAGAGATGAAAAAATGCGGTACATCTCATCATCAAAACGAAAACACAAAATTAATACACCAATATTTTCATTTTTATCCACTATTTTTTGAGCAAATAATAGAGTTTTGTGTTGTTGCGAAAATAAATCCGTATAGCTGTAGCGTTCTATATAACTATTACTTTTTAGTGCATGTGCAATGATGGGGTCTAATGAGGTTGTGAGGCGATTGGATTCATTAATATTAACTCTAACTTTTCCAAAAACATCAGTGATGATAATTTCATTGTAAACACTGTATTTTAACGTGTACTCATTTAGATGATGACGCATATCTTCTAAAGCAACTTTACCCTTAATAAATTCGATAATAGTATTATCCGTCGCTAAAAAGCCAACATCAGCAGTGCGTTCAAACAAATTCCGGATAAGAATATCAATGCTTATTTGGGCTTTTGAATGGAGCTCCTCTGTAAATTTCTTTTGATTTTCACGGATCAAAAGAGGAATTAGATCTTCTTTTAACTCGGTGAATGTCTCAATCGTTTTTTCGGTAAATGAAAAGAGATTGGCAGCTTTATCGAGGGCACTTATTTTACCTGTTAGTATGATTTTTTTTAGAAATCGATTTTGATCTTCAAAAAGTTCAACGCTATGACGAATAAAAGGGAAGAGATGGAGTAAGTTTAAACTTTCCATTTTACACTTCGGTTGATTCAATTAATAAGCTATCTATCGCTTGAAAGAGCATATCACTAGCAACTTCCATCTCTTTAAAGTTTGCTAGTACACTATCTTTATTCTCAATTATACGGTCACCATCTTGGATAAATTTGAGATTTGCAATAATATTTTTATGAATGATTTTATGGGGTTCGAGAACTTTTGAATAGCTTGGCAAATGTGAAAAGCGTTCGTTACCAAGACCTGTTTCATACCAAAGACCAAGACGGCAATCGTGATGGTCACCAAATGCCTGTGAGGTCTTTCCATGAAAGATTGCGCTGTATGCATTGGATTTAAAAATAATATGATCCATTTTTGCTAATGTTGTAAAGGTAGAGTTCTCAATTATACTCGCATTTTTGGCGGTATGGAGGGCATCTTCGTTAAAGGTATAAAGAGTCTTCTCAAAATTTTCAATAGCTTTTGATGAACTGCTCGCAATCTCAGACATTTCTTCAGCATTATTTTGAATATCTCCAGCATCTTGTTGCAAGCTTTGTACTGCAATACTGATTTCACCAGTTGCCTTTTGTGTGCGTTCCGCTAGTTTTCGTACTTCATCGGCTACAACAGCGAAGCCTCGACCATGTTCTCCCGCACGAGCGGCTTCAATAGCCGCATTGAGTGCAAGAAGATTTGTTTGTTCTGCAATATCCTTGATTAAATGAACCACCATATTAATATCATTTGTTTTATCGTTCAAGGCAATAATAGCGGTAGTAGAGATTTGTACGAGTTCAAGGAGAGATCCTAATTCTAAAATAATAGTTTTTAGTTCACTGACAGTATGGTTTGATGTATCGGCTGTTTTTTGACTAATTGTTGCAATATGCGCTAATTTTCTGATATTCTCTTCAGTGTCTTTTTGAATAGCAATAAAACCATTGATCCCCTCTGCAATTTCACTGATTTGTGCATTAACCGTGGTGCGTTGGATGAACGTATGGCTCTTTTGCATAGCATCTATCCCACGGTTTACTAAATCACAGTTGTAGGCGAAAGCGCCTCCTAACCCTTTTTTGAGTACTCTGCGATAATAGAGATTCTCACTTGCATGCTCCACTCCAGCTTTGATTTCACGCATGAATATTTCAAGCTGGTCGAGAAGATTATTGACATTAGAAGAGAGCTCAAATATTTCAGCCTTATCATCAATATTGGTAATACGAGATTCTAGGTCACCAATCTTTGCACCCTTAATGACGCTTGCTATTTTGTCAATACTGTTTTTTGCCCATGCAGTGTTGACAAATATAATCCATCCAAAGATGAAATTGGTTATTCCTAGCAACATATACCATCGAAAGCCATCATACAATAGTTCTATAATAAAGATTAATGCTACCATTGCCAAGGATGCTATATTGAAATACTGAACTTTAGAGAGAGATGATAAATTCATCATAGGATTTTCCTGCTTGTGATAGATGTTTGTCTAATATGGTTTGTGATGCCCCAATACCACTGCTTCGCTCAGCCTCTAGTAAGATTTGATATAACTCAATCATTACGTTAAGTGCTTGAGGGGTTGGTTTACGTCGTACAGAGTGGTAGCCGACAATTTTACCATCACCGCTATAGGATGGTGTGACATGGGCGAATACCCAATAAAAATTGTCATCTTTTGTCTGATTTTTGACATAGGCAAAAATTTCTTTACCATTTTGTACGTGTTCCCATAATAATTTGAAAATTATTTTTGGCATATCTTGGTGTCTAAGGATACTATGAGGTGAGCCTAATAGCTCCTTTTCACGATAGCCTGACATGGTTATGAAAAGGTCGTTGCCGTACGAAATTCGACCTGTTAAATCTGTTTTTGAGACGATAAATTCATCGTCATTAAAAAATAGTTCTTTGGTTGCCATCTTTATAAAATCCTGACTGATTAGAAATTAAAACTTAATATGCAATTTTAATTCTTAAGTTTTAGAAGTTCAATCATGAATTAGATGAATGAAAATTGCATTAGTCCTTAAAAATGCTCAAGGATAATGTAATGAGTGAACCTAATTTGCTTCGCAATGAAATCGAAAGTTATCTCAAAAAATACGCCATTAACGATGAAGCACGCTATATTGTTGCTCCATTGATAGCGAAAAAATCATTAGAAATGAATCACCTTTATCAAGATTTGGGGTTTAAAAGTCGTGTTCAGATGGGCGCATATATGCAACAGCACTTTCCCCATCTTGCCCATTTGAAGCCAAAAGATAAACTCTGGAAAAAATTTCTTTACGATTCCATTGGTAAAGTTGCCCCCGCATGTGCTACATGCAACGATCAAGAACACTGCTTTACGTGTCTTATCGCTGAGGCGAGCGCGTGAAAATATTTTTAAAAAGGAAACTCCATGTCTGAAACAAAACTCAAAGTGATGAAAACAATCTTTAACCTCAGTGATGAATGGGAATACAATATTTATGAATCGGATGATATTGCTGAATATGCGCAAATGGATAAAACAGAAGTCAAAAATATTATCTCTGAACTCTATGACGAAGGATATTTGGGGGAGTGTATGAGTGTTGGAGACGATGGCTACGATACTTTTTATCTTAATCGCCGTGGACGTGCACTCATTGGAATCGAATAATTTTCCCTAAATAGGGAAAATATTGGCTCGTTATACCGCTCCAAAAGAGGCTTTGTTCCCTCGTTTCATCGCTTTGATCTCATCATACGTCACATCCGCCATACGTAAGGTTGTACGTTTAAACTCACTACAAACGGCATCGATTTTTTCTTTGTCCGACATCTTCTTCAAATCCCCTTTAGAAAGATCCGCAAGATCGATCAATTCATTCCATACGGAACTCTCATCAAGTGCGTAGGCATAAAAGGTGATCCCTTCATAAACAAATTTACCTTTACCGTTGATATCAGAGATAAAGAGGAGGTATTTACCCTCAGGACTAAAGAACGCTTTGTATTTTTCAAAAAATCGCTCAAAACCATTGATGGTTTGGAGTTCACATGCTAAAAAATCAATGGTATCCTTGTTGGTTGCCATGAGGACTTGTTTAACAATTTCTTGAGGTGGAAGGCTCTTATCCGTTGCCATCATTTTTCCCTCGATAACGACGAGAGAACCTCGATAGGCGTATTTGTAGGCATCAGTTGGATCGTTGAAAACTCTCATCCACTCGAGATTGTTTTCTGCAATGTAGTCTTGAATTGACATTTTAGGTTCCTTTGGGTTTGTATACTTTAAGCAATACAATTATCAT
>JAABPY010000149.1 GCA_011391735.1 Sulfuricurvum sp.
TATCCCCAAGCCCCATTAAACGGTTAACGATACGATCCGGCAAGAATATCTCTAAATCTTCCATCTTTTCGCCAGCACCGATAAAACGCAACGGTACTTGAATCTGTGATGCAATACCAAGGGCAACACCACCGCGAGAATCTCCATCGTACTTCGTAAGGATAACCCCGTCAATACCGATTTTGGTATTAAAACTATCTGCGGTACGAACGGCATCTTGACCCGCAAGCGAATCAGCAACATAGAAAATTTCATGCGGATTGGCAGCACGCTTGACTTCCGCAAGCTCGTTCATCAGTTCATCATCGATCGCTAAACGCCCTGCTGTATCGATCAATACGACATCAACAAGAACTTTTTTTGCATATTCGAGTGCACCTTTAACGACATCAACAGGGTTTTTGGTCACTTCATCGCTGTAGAGCTCAACATCAATCCCCGCACACACTTGGCGCAGTTGCTCTACCGCTGCAAGACGCTGTAAATCGGCTGCAACAACCAAAACACGTTTCTTCTGACGGATTTTTAGATAATTGGCAAGTTTACCCGTTGTTGTAGTTTTTCCTGACCCTTGCAACCCTGTCATTAAAATAACCGTAGGTGATTGGGGGGCATAGACAAAGCCCGAATTTCCCTTCACTTTTAATAACTCATAAAGAGAGTGACGAAGAGCATCAAGAAATTGGTCTTTACCAATACCATTTTGTTTAACTTGAAGTTCGACAGAATCAATAAGATCTTTGACCACTTTGTGGTGGACATCCGCTTTGAGCAATGCTTTTTTAAGCTCGCCTAACGCCTTACTTAACGCTTTTTCATCGTCATGAAAACGAATTTTACGTATGGCAGATGTAAATGATTCTGTGAGTGTATCGAACACGTGAACTCCTAAATGGTACAGTTATAGGGATAAAAAGTTTCGAATTATAGCTAAAGCATGCTTTAGCTACCCTTTGTTTTAACTCCCAAAGTGTCCAAATATTTTAGGTTCAGAAGCTATAAATGTTAATCCAAGAATGGTTACTTTTTTCGCATGCAACATGACTCGCTTGGCTTGTCGTCCGCCGTAGCTCTCATCCCCTACAATTGGATGAAGGGCATATTTCATGTGGGCACGGATTTGGTGGGTGCGCCCGTGATGAATAATGAGTTGCACCTTTGTCTTTTTCCCCGATACTTCCAGAGGGGTTACTTCGGTAATAGCAGGTTTACCCCCTTTGGAGACTTTTGTATACGCCTTATTCCCTTTTTTCTCCGTAACAAGAGGCTGATCGATGACAAACGGCTCACTAATGATCCCATCGACCCATGCCACGTACTCTTTATAAACGTTATCTTTTTTAAATTCGGCAATGGCTTTGAGACGATACTCCTCATTTTTGACCAACATCAACACACCACTTGTTTCACGATCCAGTCGGTGAAGAAGCTGTGAGCCTTTAAACTGTCGCTCAATCTCATCGGAGTTGACAAATGCTGGCTTATCGATGACAATAAGGTTATCGTCTTCATAAATAGGGTGGGCTTTTTCCACTTTTTGGACGATAAAATGCGTTTTTGCACTAATTTCACCCCGTGCAATCAGCACCTTCGAGTTACCCACATAGACCAATCCACGGTCAATCAGTGATTTTGCTTCGGAATTACTAATTCCCTCTTGTGCTGCTAAGAGCTTGTATGCTTTTGGTTTTTCCATTTTATCGTCCTCAGGTTGGTATTTTTCAATCCGTTTATGTTTGGGATTATAGCGTTAATGGGCTTTAGATTAAGATGGGATATCATCCCCCCCCTTTTTTAATCCACCTCCAAAATCTTCACCACAATCTCATAAACATTATTTGAAAGGTTCGGATGATTTTTGATCCGTTCCAACTCCATCCCCATTTTAGCTTTTGGCAATGGGGAGAGTTTCCCGTAGCCCTTAAACGCCCCTGCAAGGCCTGATGCGATTTGGGGGTTGAGGGCATCTATTTCGATCACTTTATCTGCGATAAATCGGTACCCCTCCCCTGAAACTGCGTGAAATGCCACCATATTTCGAGCAAACGAGCCGTACAACGCCCGTACAAGATTGGGGACTTTAATATCAAATGCAGGATCGTTTTGAAGAGCTTTGACCCTCTCCAGTGTCCCCTTGCGACGTGAACTGGCACGTAGACCAAAATATTTATTCATAATTAGCGTCTCGTGAGAATGTTGGTGATAAAAATCTTCCAATGCTTCGGATGCTTGATTTGGAGCATAGTTTTCCAAAAGTTCCAATGCTGCCAAACGGTTCGTCATATTAATCGATTCGTCGTAATGATTACGTGCAACATGTGCAATAGACTCTTCTTCAAGAACCATTAGAAGCCCGAGATAACGATTTTTTAGCGCACGGTATGCCATACTTAACGCATCAATTTCACTATTATGTGGATTATAAAGAGCCTCTATCCCCGACAGTAGCTCCTCTTTGAACTCATGGGCTAGTCGTTTTTTTAATGTTTCGAGTGCGCCATGAATTGCCTCAATATCGAGAATCTCTTGGCGTTGCATCATCGTACTAATCGAAGGGAGAGCTAAAAGTTCCCCCTTAAACATCGGTTCGAGGGAATCATCTTGGATAACAACCCCATACGCTTGAATAAATCGAGGATCAATCTCTTCCCCTTGCATCATTTTCTCTAACGTCTCCATCCCAAAAAGCTGTGACGCTTCGTACCGATTAAACCCATCCGTATCGTGCGCCATCAAAAAGGGGTAATCAATCTCACCACACTCAATCTTCACAGGAGCACTAAAATGACGGTTCAAAGAGAGTTTAGGAGTCTCAACCACCTCATCAAACGTAAGGGTTGTCGTCGCTTCATCAATCCAAATAATCCCCTCATGAATTATTGTTGCATTGGCACTTTTAAGGGGATAATCATTGCCCTTCGCATCCAAGAGTCCCATAGCCAACGGGAAAGCATACGGTAACTGTTCACGACCGTGTGTATCTTTGGGGATATGTTGCGCAATCATTAAACTCAACGTTTGCGCATTCTCATCATACTCACTACTAATTTTCAACGTCAGGGTGCGCTCTTGAGAATACCACCGTTTAAACTGCGTCAAATCAATCGGACTTTGCGTTTGCATTGCCCATAAAAATTCCTCTGTCCCCACCGCTTGACCATCAAAACGGTCAAAATAGGCATCCATTGCCAAACGAAACTTATCGGCTCCCAGCAAGGTGTGAAGCATCCGAATTACTTCTGCCCCTTTTTCATAGACCGTCGCCGTATAAAAGTTATTGATCTCGATATACTCCACAGGCTTGATCGGGTGCGCTGTAGGCCCTGCATCTTCGACGAACTGCCGTTCCCGCAATGATTTGACATCATCAATGCGCTGTAACAGTTGAGAATTCATATCGGCACTGAAACATTGATCTCTAAATACCGTCAGCCCCTCTTTTAGGGTCAGTTCAAACCAACTGCGGCAGGTGATACGGTTTCCCGTCCAGTTATGAAAATACTCATGGGCAATAACACTCTCAATCCCCATAAAGTCCCCATCGGTAGCACTACGCTCATCGGCTAAGACATAATGGGAGTTGAAGACATTAAGCCCTTTGTTCTCCATTGCCCCCATATTGAAACTATCAACGGCAACAATATTATAGACTTCAAGATCATATTCTCGTCCAAAAGTCACCTCATCCCACTCCATCGACTTTTTCAATGAGCGCATCGCATGGTGACATTTGGCTTCATTTCCCTTATCGCAATAGATCGCCAACTCCACCTTTTTACCACTCACCGTCGTAAACGTATCATGAATACTCCCCAAATCACCCGCGACCAAGGCGAACAAATACGAGGGTTTGGGGATCGGATCTTCCCAAATCGCCAGATGTTTTCCATTCTCCAGCGTTGCCGTCCCACGAAGATTACCGTTGCTGAGAATAACAGGACACATCTTTTTGTTGGCAATGATTTTGGTAGTAAATTTCGTCATGACATCGGAACGGTCGATAAAATAGGTGATACGACGAAACCCTTCCGGCTCGTTTTGGGTACACCAAATACCGCCTGAACGATAAAGCCCCTCCAACGCCGTATTCTCATCGGGATAAAGCCTTGTAATAACGCGAATACGAGCACTGTCCGCATCCAATGGAATGAGGATAGCATCCTCTTCCAATGTGTACATTGTCTCATCATAGAGAACATCATCCACCCACAAAAGCTCCAAATCCATCATCTCCCCATTAAGGCGTAACTCTTTGGCATCCGAATTTTGACGATGGATCTCCATCACATTATCAACGCGTGTCGAACCGTTATCGATGATAAATTCGAGGGTACACGTTGGAATTGTATAATCGCTGGGGGTATAGTCTGACAAATAAATTGTTTTAGGTTCGTTCATTTAATATTCCTATTTATTGGTTTTGAAATTATACTGTGAATAGACAGTTACAGCTCCCCCCGAAACGCTCTATCCAAAATCGACGCTTTTAACGCAGGGAACCAACCTTAATCCCCTTGAATCAACCCCGAAACTTCCTCTTTTTTCGGGAAATCGGCTCCCATACTGATAATAAAGGAGGATGCTTCTTGAAGCGTTAACGACGTTTTTTTGATCCGTATCTCATCTACCAATACCGTATAGCCGCTCGTAGGATTAGGAGAAGTTGGGACAAATAAAACACAAATATTTTCATGGCGGTTTAGGAGGTATGCAGGAACCCATAACCCCTCTTTTGGATATTCAACGAGAACAACCTCTTTTTTCGTCCCATCCTCACCCCCTGAGAGCATTGCCGCCAATTTCTTAGAGACCGAATAGACGGAGCGAATTGCAGGAATTTTTTCAAAGGTCGTGTCAATCATGGAGACAAAAATAGAGCGTCCGTATTTCTCAATCGAAAATCCAAGCAGTGCAAAAATAGCAATAACACCCGCCATCAAAGCCAATGTCACCCCGAAGGAGTTGGTGTAATCATGGAGAGACAAATAGGCGCTCACTCCCAAATTTTTGAGATAATTAACGACGATAATTACCAAAATAAGAGGGAACAACGATAACGCCCCCACGAAAATATACCGAAATAAAAGTTTGGCACGAGAACTCATAGATATCCTTTTTTTGACTTAAGTCTCTTATTATAGAATACTTTTTGAAACACTTTACTACAATAGCATACTTTTACAGGAGGAACTATGCAACCTTTTATCGATTTTAATCTCAATTTAGAGACTTTTTTAAGTGATTTAACCACCCTTATCGACAACAACCGCCAAACCATTAAAGATTTGCTTGCGATTGGTGATAAAACTTATGCCAATTTTATCCACCCATTTGATTTTATGGAGGAGAAAATAGAGCTTTTGTTCACCCCCCTCTCCCATATCAATGCCGTCAATAATTCGGTAGAGAGTCAAAAAATCTATGCGGATGCACTCCCGATATTGACCGATTATTCCACCTTTGTGGGGCAAAATTTGGCTATTTATGAAGCATTCAAAGCGGTTAAAGCGCATGAGTATGACGTATTAAACCATGAACAGCGGCGTATCCTTGATCTGAATATTCTCCATTTTGAACTGGCGGGGGCTCATTTGGATGAGGCTTCCAAACAACGGCTTGCTGAAATTAATTTACGTAAGAGTACCCTTACCAACGACTTTTCCCAAAATGTTTTGGATGCCACCAATGCGTATGAAAAAATCATCACCGATACGGCAGATGTTGAGGGAATCAGCGAAAATGATCTCGAAGATGCCCGCTTTGAAGAAGACGGAGTGACCAAATACCGTTTTACGTTGCAAATGCCCTCCTATATCGCCTATATGACCTACGGGAAGAATCGTTCTATCCGTGAAGAGCTCTATCATGCCTATACGACCCGTGCCCCTCAAAACGGTAAAATTATCGATGAGCTGATGGTTCTACGTCAAGAGATGGCACACTTGCTTGGATTTGAAAGCTACAGCGCGTATTCACTGGCTTCCAAAATGGCACCCGATACAGCAACCGTTCTACAATTCCTCAACGATCTAGCCCTTACTTCTCGTGCTCAAGCCGAGCGTGAAGTTGGTGAGTTACATGCCATTGCAGGTGATATAGAGCTTCAAAGCTACGATACGGCGTATTACGGTGAAATCCTCAAAAAAGCGCAATACGACATTGATGAAGAGGAGTATCGCCCCTATTTTGAACAAAATAGTGTTGTAGGGGGAATGTTCGATTTTTTACATCGGATGTTTGATATTCGCTTCGAAAAAGTGGATGCCCCATTATGGGATGAAAAAGCAAGCGTCTATGACCTGTATGACGGCGATACCCTCCGTGCTCGTGTTTACTTCGATCTTGAAGCGCGCAAGAACAAACGTGGTGGCGCTTGGATGCACAATTTTCAAACCCACTGCGAAGACACAACAGGGTGCGAACATCTCTCCAGTGCATTTATCGTTTGTAACTTCCCCCCATCTAGCAACACTTCCCCCTCGCTTCTTCGACACGATGATGTCGTCACCCTCTTTCATGAGATGGGGCATACCCTCCATCATCTCCTTAGTACCGTGCGCGAACATGGGGTGAGCGGTGTCAATGGGGTGGAGTGGGATGCCGTTGAATTTCCTTCCCAATTTTTAGAAAACTTCGCGTATGAGCCAAAAGTGTTAAAACTCTTTGCTAAACATCATAAAAGCGGCGAACTCCTCAGTGATGCAATGATTGCTAAACTCATCCGTGCCAAAAATTTTCAAAGCGGACTTTTTATGCTTCGTCAGCTAGAGTTCTCCCTCTTTGATTTTGAACTTCACTCGAAACTCTATCAAGGGGAGGAGATTCAAGCGCTGTTGGACTCTATCCGAGAAAAAACAGCGTTAATAAAGCCCCCTGCCTACAATAAATTTCAAAACGGGTTTAGCCATATTTTTAGCGGCGGATACAGTGCGGGGTATTACAGCTACAAATGGGCGGAGGTGTTAAGTGCCGATGCTTATTATGCCATCGTCGATGAGGGGATTTTTGATTCGCAACTTGCCGAGAAATACAAAGAGATCATTCTAGGGGGCGGTGGGTCTCAGAGTATGCAAGAGCTCTTTGTAGAGATGATGGGGCGTGAATGTGAGACGAAAAATCTACTCCGGCTCAATGGGATTAACGGGTGAAATTTCTAGGGTTATGGCTTCTTTGCGTAACCCTATCATGGGGAATTGAGATGAAAATAGCGTCCTATAATGTGGAAAATTTATTTGATATGAAGGAAGATGGGACAGAGTATAACAGTATTTCCCCAACACTTCTTGGGGGTGGACAACGCAAATGCAGCGGATCAAACTGCAACATACGGCGCGTGTTATCCACGACATCAATGCCGACGTGATTGGACTCCAAGAGATCGAATCCGAAAGTGTCCTCAAAGAGCTCAAAGCCGAGATTAACCGCCAAGGGCTCTATTATCCCTATTATGCGTTTTCTCGTAACAAACGAGGGGGAGCCGTTTCCGTCGCACTTCTTAGCCGTTACCCCATCACATCGGCTTTAAGTCATCCCGTCAGTGCCAATAGTGATTACCGTAATATCTTGGAAGGACGAATTGATTTTAAAGGACACCCTTTACGCATCTACGTCAACCATTGGAAATCCAAAATGGGTCCTGAGAGTATGCGTATTCGAAGTGCCAAAGTGGTCAAAAAATTGATTGATAAACTCGATAAAAATACCCCTTACGTCCTCGTCGGTGATTTCAACTCCCATTATGAGGAATATCGTACCTTCATTAAAAGCCGCCGTCATAACGATACCAATGGAGTGACGGGGATAAACCATATCCTCCAAACCATCGACGAAGATGAGAATCCCATCACTTATACCACAATGAAGAGTACGGGAAAAAACCTCTATAACCTTTGGTACGAACTTCCAAGTGATCAACGATGGAGCCACTCCTTCAAAGGCAAAGGGGAGGCGTTGGACAATATCATTATCTCCCCTGCTTTGGCAAATTCAAATGGCATTGAGTACGTTCGCGGTAGCTTTGAGCGGTTCACCCCCGATTATCTTTTTTATAAAGGGAAAGTATACCGTTGGCAACAAAGTAAAACCTACCCCAAACATCATACGGGAGAGGGGTATTCGGATCATTTGCCCGTTTGGGCTGTGTTTGAAGTGAAATAAAATTAGGGTACAATACTAATATGAAACATTCAACTTTAACAAAATATGTTCTTTATTATATTTTTGATGCAATTTTGTTGTTACGCACTATTGATTTAAAAAACAGTGTTGAGCATCTTCATTCGATTCGTGTCTCTTTGCGCCTTGTCCGATCACTTTTGCAGCTCTACATTGGTGAACCTACCCTTTTTCCAACGCCTCTTAAAAGCTTTCTTAAAGCGACCAATTTTATACGTGAGCTAGATGTCTTGCTCCTCTCACTCCATCAACACTTGTCACAAAGCGGTATCAAACGACTCACTGCTCTTCGAAATGAGCGTTACAACGTTCTTTTTAATGAGGAATCCAAAATGCAAGCGATCCAAGCTCTTGATGAATTTTATGATTTGATTACTAACTTTAATCCAACGTTTACAAATGACTATTTGATTCAAACTGCCAATAAACATTATAAGAAAAGCTTAAAAAGGTATGTTGCGCTTGTACCATCTGCCTCCCAAAAAGAGCTACATACGCTACGTATCCGTTTTAAAATATCCCACTATGCGTTTGATTTTTTGCACGATAGCGGTTTACACGATAGTAATGAGAAAATTGAAACATCCAAAGGGATGCAAAATCAACTAGGAGAAATACACGATCTCTTCAATCAAATAGCATTACTGGAAACACTTCAAAAACAAAACCCCTCATTAAGGCTAAAAAAGCATATTGCAAAGCGAGAAAAAGAGCTTAAACACTTAACCAAATGATTTGTTTTTGAGCTCAATGGAGATATAATATCTTTCCTTGGGACTTGGAAGTTTATTGCAGTTAGGTCTTGATTTCAATCAAATTTGAAACATAGTATTCAACTAATTTTTAAGGGGTATTCCTTTACTATGCAAATTCGCCAAAATCAACAGTACTTTAAAGCATTAATGGAAGCATCGATCGTTTCTCGATCCAATCTAAGTGGGGTTATTATCGATGCAAATGAGCATTTTTGCACCATATCAGGCTATACAAGAGAAGAGATGATCGGGCAATCTCATGCCATATTTCGTCATCCAAGCAACCCTCCCTCACTTTATAAAGAGCTATGGAATACGATTACATTGGGACAGATTTGGCACGGACGTATCACTAATCTTAATAAAGATGGCTCTGATTTTATTGCAGAAACAACGATTATACCGCTTATAGAAGAAAATGGGGAAATTTTGGAATATATGGCCATTCGTAATGATATTACCGATATGGTCAAACTTAAAAGAGAAATGTTTTTTAAAGAGCAAGAAAAAATTGAACAAGAAAAGATTCGAAAAGCTCAACAATCATTTCTTTTGTTATTTACCCATGAACTCCGAACACCTCTCAATGCCATTATAAATTTTACCAAATACATAACAAAACAGTTAGATAAGCCTAAAAAATGTAATCAAGAAAAAATTTTAGAACTCCTTAATCTCGTTACCCTCAACGGTTCTGATATGCTTGAAACGATTAATATGATCTTAGAAACATCCAAACTCAATGGACACAAACTCACCTACGTCCATACCCTTTTTAATCCTAATGAGATTATTTCAGAAACACTTATCAAGTATCACTCCTTAATCCAAGAAAAAAATATCAAACTGATACGCCATAGCAATAACGAGGCATATATTTACACCGATAGATACCGATTTCAACAGATATTTTCCAATATATTTTCCAACGCAATCAAATACGGTCATGATGAGATTACTATCACCGTATCCGTCGAGGAAGAGTTTACCCATATTATCGTTGAAGATAACGGAATCGGAATAAAAGATAAAGAGGCAGTTTTTAATCTTTTTGCACAAGAAGATGATAACTTCTTACAACGAAAAGGGTCAGGAACGGGCATTGGTTTATATTTTATTAAACTTTTATGCAAAGACCTATTTATAGGTTATAAAATTGAAGATAGGGTCAATACTCAAGGGACAAAATTTATCCTTACATTTAATAATAAATACAAAACAACCGAGAGGATCAAACAATGAAATTACTAATCGTGGATGACGATCACAATAATAGAATGACACTGCAACTTCTTTTAGAGGATATTGATAATATCGATATTTCAGAGGCTAAAGATGGTAAGGAGGCTATTGAATTATGCAAAAAAGATCATTATGATATGATTTTTATGGATATCATGATGCCCAACATTGATGGAATCTCTGCCACAAGAATCATAAAATCATTTGATAAAAAGGTGATGATTTTAGCCCTTAGCGCCTTGGATGATGAAGAATCCAAAAACAGTATGCTCACATGCGGTGCAGAAGACTATATTACAAAGCCCATCGAAGAGAATCTTTTTTATCAACGTGTTAAAAACTATATGCAAATAGTAGAGTTGCGAAATAAAAAACCTATAAATGTTAATGCAATCAATTTATTTACCCAAGAAGTCTATTCTCGATCATTGAAATTTAGTATTAATTCGCTTCAATCGTTGGCAGAGCTATGGGATTACTATCTTAATGAGCCCTCTTATTCAATAGAAGGGATGGAAGATTGTATCCGATTAATCTATGCTTTTGGACAATTGAATTTAAAAAACAACACCCCCTTTAGTATCATTGCTGAAGAAAATGAGGACAACCTCTTTTTGACCTGTTCTCAGTTAAATACTATTAGTAACATTACAATCCAGAATATACTTTTAAAAAATTACAAAAACGGTATTTTCATCTTCGATGATAATGTGCTCTCTTTCCGTCTTCCAAAAGGAAAGCCCTTACGCAAGGAAGAGGTAGAAAAACTCGATATAACCGATTATACGAAAAGCATCCTGTCCATAGCCCACTTTGACAAAACACCTGCTTTGGAATATGTTGAAAATACACCTATATCCTTAATGGCAATGATAGAAAATCTTGAATGTATTAGAGATAAAATTGAAGTAATCACTATTGAATTTGAGAACAATCCGACCAAAGAAAATCTGCTTCAAATAACTGAGTACATTGCCATGTACATCGATGTTCTTAACTATTTAATGGAATTTGAACATTTGGCTTATGCTCTCAAGGTTCTCAACGATTTCTTAATCGCCCTAGATCCAAAAGAACTAAGCAATAGCAATCTTCAAAAATTTTCTCTTTTATTTTTCTCTCTTTTGGATGATATTGAAGGGTGGAGATACAAAATATTTGTCTCCGTAGAGGCCAATGATATCCACTATCTGGACTCATCCCTCCTTAGTTCCTGCTTACAAATTCGCTCCCTTTTATTGAAAGAAGAGATCCCTGAAAATAACGATGACGATTTTGAGCTCTTTTAAGTGTGAAAGAGACCATGGATATAAAAAGGGTTCAAAGTTTCCACTCAATCTCGCTAATCTCCCACTCTCGTAAATACCCATTCGTTTGGCTAAACGGCTTGGAGCCAAAAAATCCTCGATACGAAGAGAGGGGTGAGGGGTGAGGGGCTTTTAATATCAAATGTCTTGTCCCATCAATCAGCGCCGATTTTTTCGCAGCTGGAGCTCCCCACAGGATAAAGACAAGGTGTTCACGTTCTCTACTGAGGGTTCTTATCACTTCATCGGTGAACTGTTCCCATCCCCGATTTTGATGCGACAATGGCTGGGCAGAGCGAACAGTAAGAAGGGTGTTAAGAAGTAAGACCCCCTGTTTTGCCCAATGGGTTAAATCGCCGCTTTGTGGATAGTCGCACCCGATATCGTCCACAAGCTCCTTCAAGATATTGTGTAAGGAGGGGGGAATTTTTGTCCCTTGCAAAACGGAAAAAGCAAGCCCATGCGATTGCCCCACACCGTGATAGGGGTCTTGTCCCAAGATAACAACTTTGACATTCTCAAAAGGGGTGAGATTAAAGGCATTAAAGAGATTATGAGAAGGGGGGAAAAGAGTATGGTTTTTTGCTTCATTACGAAGAAAATCTTGGAGTTCTAAAAAATAGCCTTTCGAAAACTCCCCTTTTAGAACCTTTTCCCAGCTTTTATTAAGCGACGTAAGGGGTACCATTATTTTAAAAGATCATCTTCAAAAATGACCATCTCATAAATACTGCGGGTAGTCACAAGTGATTTTTCAGGGGGGACACCGCTACTGCAACGCATTCGCTCAATCTCAGCACGTAGTTCCATCATCTCTTGCTCCATCATCTCCATTTTGGTTTTAAGGCGCATCACCACATCCACCCCTGCAAGATTGACCCCCACTTCACGAGTTAGGCGTAAAATCGTTTTGATTTTTTCAATATCCCTCTGGGAATAAAGACGTATGCGCCCGTCCGAACGAGAAGGGGAGACGAGATTTTCACGCTCATATTGACGTAATGTTTGAGGGTGAATATCAAGAATTTTTGCCACAATACTGATCATATAAACGGGCTCATCAAAATGGTGCATACCTTACTCCTGTGGAAGGGATTTTTTCATCGCCTCAACCAAATCGCCATCAATTGACTCAACAGCAGGTAAGATAATATTGGCTTTAAGATACAAGTCTCCCCGAACATTGGTTTGGCGGTTCATCACCCCCATCTCTTTGAGACGGAAACGTTGTCCATTTTTTGTGTTTTCAGGGACTTTGAGGGTTACCTCTTTTTCCAATGTTTGTACGGTCACTTTCCCCCCAAACAGTGCTGCATAAAGGGGAACGTTAAAAGTTTTAACAAGAGTGTCCCCTTCCCGCTCATAGTCTGCATTAGGAGAAATTTCGATACGAAGATACAAATCACCCACTTGCTGTCCGTGACGCTTCCCTTTGCCACGTACTCGAAGTTTCTCCCCACTTTTAATCCCTGCAGGAATTTTAATATCGAAACTCTCACCGCTCATATTGATAGCGTGCTTGCCACCTAAAACCGCTACGGCAAAAGGGATTGTAACATTGGCATCAATATCAAGATTGACCCCTCCACCAAAGCCACCTCCAAATCCCGACTGACCTCCAAAGCCACCGAAACCGCCACCGCCTTGACCGAACATACTGCGTAAAATCTCATCAAGATCGACATTTCCCCCTTGACCTTTTGCAAAATCGTGGAAGTTTTGACCCCCGAACATCGAATCCCCGTATTGATCGTATTTTGCTCTCTTCTCTTTGTCACTGAGCACTTCGTAAGCGGCATTAATCTCTTTGAACTTCTCTTCTGCTGCGGGATCTTTATTCACATCGGGGTGATATTGGCGGGCAAGCTTACGGTATGCTTTTTTGATCTCCGCTTCACTAGCACTGGAACTGATTTCGAGGGTGGTATACAAACTTTTTGACATTCTCAAATCCTATTAAAACAATTAAATTTCTTATTCAAAAGTATAGCATATAAGTTGAGTCAAAATCAATCAAGGTTAAAAGCAGATGTGCGGAGAACAGGGGAAATGTAAGGTTTTAACCTTGCGCCATTATGACGCAAAGGTTTTTAGTGTAAGAAGTGACGTGTTCCTGTAAAGTACAACGACATACCGTGCTCATCCGCCGCTGCAATAACTTCCTCATCCCGTACTGAACCACCTGGTTGGATAACTGTTTTAACACCAGCACCTGCTGCTGCATCAATCGAATCACGAAACGGGAAAAATGCTTCCGATGCTAATGCGCAACCGCTTACATCCAGACCCATCTCTTGGGCTTTACGCAATGCACAGCGTGCCGCATCCACACGAGAGGTCATCCCCATCCCTACAGCAACCATTGCGGCATCTTTCACATAGACAACACAGTTTGATTTGGTCAATGAGGCGACTTTATAGGCGATCTCTGCATCTTTGAGTTCCGCTTCGCTTGCGGTATGCTTTGTCACCAATTGGGCATTTTTCACCTCATCATCACCCACACGATCAGCATCTTGGAAGACAAATCCACCGTCAATATGTTTGAAATCAATAGCATCATTGCTCAACCTAATCTTATCACTGCCATACTCGAAAAGTTTAAGCCGTTTTTTCGTCTCAAACACCACTTGCGCCTCTTCGTCAATACGCCCAGCAATAATAACTTCTAAAAACATCTCGTTCATTTTAAGAGCAAGTTCTTTGGTGACGATACCATTAACCGCAACAACACCACCAAAAGCTGAAATAGGGTCACATTTAAGGGCTTCGGTATAGGCATCCATCAGATTCTCACGAATTGCGAATCCACATGGGTTACCGTGTTTAACGATACAAATGGCATTCTCATCCCCGAAAGCTGCGGCGATTTTTACTGCACCGCTAATATCGGTGAGATTGTTGAAACTTGCTTCCCCTTTGAGGGTTTTGAAGTTTTTAGAGAAGAAAGTGTCAAACTCATATAATCCCCCTTTTTGGTGCGGGTTTTCACCGTAACGAGTATCCATGACTTTGTTTCCGACGATAAACTGCTTCTCACCCATACCGTTGTTAAAGCGTTTGTTCATGTAGTTAGCGATCATACTGTCATACGCCGCTGTGTGCTCGTATGCTTTAATCATCAAACCACGGCGGAACTCAATAGTATCTTCACCGTTTTGGAGTGCGTTAAGAACCACAGAATAATCACTTGGATCGGTAATAATATGAACATCGTTAAAGTTTTTTGCAGCAGAGCGTACCATTGCAGGCCCTCCGATGTCAATATTTTCGATAATCTCTTCGAAATCATCGGTACGCTCAATCGTCGCTTTAAAGGGATAGAGGTTTACACAAACAAGATCAATCTCCACGATACCGTATTCCATTGCTGTATTAACATGGCTATCCAAATCACGGCGAAATAAAATCCCCCCATGAATATAGGGATTCAATGTTTTAACACGACCATCAAACATCTCAGGAAAGCCTGTCACATCATCAATCTC
>JAABPY010000150.1 GCA_011391735.1 Sulfuricurvum sp.
ATGAGTTTATCGTAGATATTTATACATTTTGTGGAGGTGTGGCGTATTATTTGTCACTTTCTATGATGTTTTTATTGATGATGAAACCCTCTAAATGTACACCACAAATCATTGATGAGGTACAATCCAAAGTCTTGGAAGTCTCTGCTTTTGGATTTGAAAATGAGATTATTGCCCTTAAGCGACGAAAATATTTTCTCGAAATCGTTTTAACCATTGCCAATGGGACAAATCCCTATACCCTCAAAACAACCCAACGCCAAAACATCAATACCATCCTAAAAAGCCTTGAACTCGATGGTGTTATTCTCAAAAAGAGTGACGGATTTGTTCTAAGTGATACTGTGTTTGGAAAATATCTTTGTACGGTTATGGGGTGATGTTTTTGTAGCTATATTGTGCTACAATTGTAAAAATGTAAAGGAGTTACTATGGCGATGGAAGCAATGATTAGAGCTCGATGCGATGCAGATTTAAAGAATGCAGCAGAGGCAATATTTAAAGAACTCGGTATCTCTACTTCTCAAGCGATTAATATGTTTTTAGCTAAAGTTAAAAGGGAGAAAGGAATACCTTTTGAACTCAAAATTCCTAATGACGTAACGGCAAATGCGATGGAAGAGGCTCGAAGTGGGATTAATATGGAATCTATTACGATAGATGCACTGAAAGCTGAATTTGAAAGTATGAAGCATGCTAAGCATTGAGCGACACAAGCAATTTATAAAAGATAGTGCCAGTGTTAAACTAAGCGAAAAGCATTTTTCAAAATTTGTCATTTATTTGGCTAAACTGATACAAAACGAATCTTTGCCCACAGAAGCACACAATCATGAGCTGGATGGAGAGTGGAAAAGTTTTTTGGAATTTCATATTAGTGGTGATTTACTGATAATTTATAGAATTGATGGCGAGATACTTAAGCTTATTCGGATGGGATCACATTCTCAATTGTTTGGGTAATCCCCCTCGTTCGTATGCATTCCCAAGTCCCCCGACCTTAGTCTTACCGCTCCATTGATTACACAAACAGTTTTGTTCGCAATAAAATTATAGCATATAAAAGTACAAAAAAAATGATGAAGAGCACCTATGAATAACAACCCCTACACCAATGAACTAAAAGCCCTCAAACGTTCAGGACGCTATCGCCAACGCCATCTTATTGATGAAAATCTGATTGATATGGCATCTAATGATTATCTAGGGTTGGCACATAACGAAGCGTTACACGCAAAAGCGTGTGAGACGTTAAAAAGCTACTGTTACCATGCCCCAAAATCCTCTATGCTTGTCAATGGCTATCACCCAATCCATCAAAACTTTGAGCATGCTTTATGTGAGGCGAACGGTTTTGAAGCGGGGATTGTGATGGGGAGCGGGTTTAATGCGAATATTGGGTTGATGGAAGCATTGGTTCGCAAGGGCGATTTGCTGTTAATGGATGAAGAGTATCATGCAAGCGGTGTGATGGGTGCGAAGATGTGCGAGGGACGGATTGAGTTTTTTGCTCATAATGATGCGAGTGCCTTGGAAAATGCGATAGAAAAAGCAACTGAAAAACGAATTATTGTTGCTGTTGAGGGGATCTACTCTATGGGGGGTGATCTGTTGCGCCGTGAGATTTTGGAGGTGTGTGAACGGTATGGGGTTATCGTAATTTTGGACGAAGCCCACAGCAGCGGGGTGATCGGTGAGCGGATGATGGGGATTTTGGATTATTATGCTATTACCCCTACCCCTCTTATGATAAAAATGGGGACACTTGGGAAAGCGTATGGGAGTTTTGGGGCGTATGTTCTCTCTTCACGTCATATCAGCGACTATCTTATCAACCGTGCGAAAAATGTTATTTATGCCACCGCTCCCTCTCTCTATGATACCGCATTAGCCCATTATGCTTTGATGTATATTCATGAAAACGTTATACCGCTAAAAGAACAGATCCAAAAGCGTCAACGACTCATCAAAGAGATTCTTGGGCTGGATGTCGGGGGATTGATCGTCCCCATTGAGATCGGGGATAATCGTGAAGTGATGGCATTGCAACAATCGCTCAAAGAGGAGCTAGGGGTGCATATTGGCTCTATTCGGCAACCGACGGTGAAAAAGGCGATACTGCGTCTCATAGCGCGTACGGATATACCCACAGCGACTTTAGAGAAGGTATGTCAACGTTTTAGTCACATTAGGATAAAATAGGGGTGATGAAACCTATCCATATTGATCGGCTGAGAATTAATCATCTCAATACTGTTTTGGTCGATGTGGCGTTTGAGATTCGTACCTCACTTGCTTTGGTAGGTCAAAGCGGAAGTGGTAAATCCCTTATTCTCAAAACATTGTTAGGGCTTACCGATAGTGCTTTGGATGTGACGTTGGAAAAACGGTCTTATTTTGAGTGGGTACGGGGAAAAAGTGTTGCACTGGTGCCTCAGAATCCCTTTACGGCGCTCTCTCCATTGACGAAAATCGGCGATCAGATGTTTGTATCGCAAGAGCGGTGTGAAGCAATTTTTGGATGGTTGGGATTGGATAGCGCACTCTTGAACCGTTATCCCAGTGAACTTTCAGGGGGACAATTGCAACGGGTTGTTGTTGCGATGGCGTTAAGTTTTGAACCGTCATTGCTACTATTGGATGAGCCGACTACCGCATTGGATCCCGAAGCCAAAAAGGTGATGATAGAGTTGCTTAAAACCTTGCAAGCCAAGATGGAGTTCTCACTTCTTTTTGTGACGCATGATATGGGGGTGGCAGCAGCGATGTGTGACGATATTTGTGTTCTTAAAGAGGGATATATTGTGGAAGAGGGTAAAATGGTCAATGTTTTAGCCCATCCAAAAAATAGCTATACACATCAACTCATCAACGCTGATTTTAAAACAAGAGATTTTAGAGTTTAAAACGAGGATAGAAAATGAAGAAAAAATTGTGGACTTTATTGGGTCTTATTATACTAGTAGCTGTGGGCTATTTGGGGTATGTTATTTACAGTTTTGAGTACGAAACCCAACGACTTATCAACTATAAGCCCCGTTTGACGACGGAAGTATATGATCGTAACGGGGAAAAAATTGCCAATCTTTTTAGCGATGAACACCGTTATTATGTCTCGTTCGAAAATATCCCCCCACGTCTTATTGAAGCGTTGCTGGCGATAGAAGATACCACCTTTTTTGAGCATCATGGGGTAAATCCTGATGCAATTATGCGTGCTATCATCAAAGACGTATCGGCAGGTAAGCTCAAAGAGGGGGCAAGTACCATCACGCAACAGTTGGTTAAAAATGCTTTGTTAACGCGGGATAAGAATTTTACCCGTAAGTTTAAAGAGGTACTGTACTCTATTCGTATCGAACAACAACTCACCAAAGAACAAATTTTAGAGCGTTATTTGAATGAAATTTATTTGGGACATGGCTATTATGGGGTCAAAACGGCTGCGGATGGGTATTTTCATAAACCTCTCAAGGAGCTCACCCTTAAAGAGATGGCGATCTTGGTGGGTTTGCCCAAAGGACCTAACTTTTATGCACCGACAAAAAACTATGAGCTCTCTTTGGGGCGTGCGAATCGTATTCTTGAACGGATGATGGAGTTAGGGTGGATCGATCAAGAGACGTATGATAAAGCAACCCAAGAGCGTCCGAAAGTCTATAATGATACATTGACCAAAAATGCTGGTCCCTATATTATCGATGAGGTTATGCGCCAGCTTGGGGATTCCTTCCCTGATATTCGTAGCGGTGGGTATAAAATTTACACGACGATTGATATGAGACTTCAAGAATCAGGATACAAAGCACTTCAATCGGGTCGAAACGATATTTTAAAACGAGCAGAGGAAGTAGGGGAGCTGGATGAGACGATGAAAGCGCAACTCAATGGGGCGTTAATGAGTATGGATCCCAATACAGGGGAAGTGTTGGCGATGGTTGGGGGATATGACTACACGGTAAGCCCCTATAATCGTGTAACTCAAGCGAAGCGTCAGCCAGGGTCTGCGTTTAAGCCGTTCATTTATCAAGTAGCACTAGATAGTGGTATGTCACCTGCTTCGTTGGTTCCCGATATTCCTCGTACCTATACGTATGAAGACAAGGGGGAGATGAAAGAGTGGAAACCCAAAAACTATAAAAACGATTACAAAGGGATGGTAACGATCCGTAATGCCCTTACCTATTCCCGTAACTTAGCAACGATCAATATGGTCAGCGATATGGGGTATGATAAAATCGTACAAGGGTTACGTGGTTTTGGAATTACCGAAACACTCCCCCCTGGCCTTTCGATTGCCTTGGGGACGATGTTGATCTCTCCGTATAATTTGGCAAAATATTATACGATATTTCCGACAGGGGGGGTTCTTACCAATCCGATTTTAGTGCGCCAAGTCATTACCCCCAAAGGGGAGACATTTCGTTATGAAAACAAACGTCGTCAAGTTGATACGAAAGAGCAAACGTATTTGATGACCTCCATACTTCAAGATGTTGTTGCCCGTGGGACAGGAACAGCAGCCCGTGTAGCAGGTGTCGAAGTGGCGGGGAAAACAGGAACGACGAATAAAAATATCGATGCGTGGTTTGTCGGTTATACCCCTGCCGTTGAGACCGTTGTGTGGTTTGGGAATGATAACAATACCCCAATGCGACACAGTGAGACAGGTGGACGAGCAGCTGGGCAAGTGTTTCGTTATTTTAACGAAGACTTGATGCGTATTTATCCCAATACAAAACGGTATTTTGATCGTCCAGCAGGGGTATATAGAGAAACGAAGAAAGTCGATAGTAATGCAACAGAGGAGTTCACTGACACATCTGTGGCACCCGATGTGACACAAGAGGAAGTTCCTGTGACAGAAGAGAAGCTAGTTTTTTAAAACTACTTTCTCTTTGTCGCTTGAGAGAGATAGAACCATACACTTATACCAATAATGACCAATGAAGCAGGGGCAAGATACGGTTTATCCGAAATCATCTTGAACCCCTCTATAATCGCCCCTCCGAAAAGATAACTTCCCCCTCCGACAACAATTGCCCAAATAAATGCACCTATGGCATTATAGAGGCTAAATTTCCAAAAATCGTATTTGCTCAAGCCTACGGCGATAGGAATGAGAGTTTTAAGCCCATAAAAGAACTTCTTAATGACGATAATCCATGCTCCACGACGTTTGAGGATGAGGTGGGAAAAAGCCAGTTTGCGCTTATGTTTGGCGAAATACTCCATCATCTCACGCTTATGATAGCGTGCCATATAAAAGAGCAATCCATCCCCGATAAAATTGGCGATAAAGGCGATGGTAATGGAGAGGGTTAAATCCATTTTCCCCATAAAACTAAGGACTCCAGCCCCAATAAGGGCGACCATTCCACCCCCAAGTGAGTAGAGGAATACGACGAGGTAGCCGTATGTTGAGAGGTTATTGAGCATTTCTTCCATTTATAATTTCCTTATTTTAGCTATCTCGTCACGCAATCGTGCCGCTTCTTCAAACTCTAGCTTTTTTGCCGCCTCTTTCATCTTGAGACTCAACTCTTCGACCAATTTCTTTCGCTCGGTAGCGGGGAGCGTCTTGGCTTTTTTGGAGCGATTATAGAGATCCCCTACATCTTCGACTTTTAGATTCTCATCAAGTGAGCGTTTGGTAGTAGTGGGGGTGATTCCATGTTCAGTATTAAACGCTATTTGTTTCTCACGCCGTGCATCGGTCTTGGCAATGGCACGCTCCATAGAGCCTGTAATCTTCTGAGCGTACAAAATAACTTTCCCATGTTCATTACGAGCGGCACGTCCGATGGTTTGGATAAGGGCGGTTTCGGAGCGTAAAAATCCCTCTTTATCGGCGTCCAAAATTGCTACCAAACTCACTTCGGGTAAATCTAGCCCTTCTCGCAAGAGATTAATCCCGATAAGGACATCAAAATCTCCAACCCGTAAACCACGAATAATTTGGTTCCGCTCAATCGTATCAATCTCGGAGTGCATATACTGCACCTTTATCCCCAAATCGGCGAGATATTTCGTGAGGGCTTCCGCCATTTTTTTGGTGAGTACCGTTACAAGAACCCGATCTCCCAATGCTACCGTTTTTTTAATCTCATCGTGTAAATCTTCGACTTGATTGGTGGAGGGTTTGATGAGGATGGGGGGGTCAAGCAATCCTGTAGGACGGATGATTTGTTGTGCTACAGTGGTACTTAGTCCCAGCTCTTGTGCCGAAGGGGTTGCGGAGACGAAGAGATAGTGAGGCGACTTATTGAGATACTCGTCGATCATAAGAGGGCGGTTATCGAGGGCACTTGGAAGTCTAAATCCGTAATCAACCAATACCTCTTTACGACTTCGATCCGCCGCAAACATCCCCCGAAATTGGGGGAGACTGACGTGCGATTCATCGACGATAATAAGATATTTATCATGATGAAGGGTGAAATAATCCAGTAATGTATACGGCGCTTCCCCCGCTTTTTTGTCCGTCAAAAGACGTGAATAGTTTTCGATCCCCTTGCACATCCCCGTCGCTTGTAACATCTCCAGATCAAATTCGCATCGCTGTCGTAGACGTTGAGCTTCGACGATTTTCCCTTGAGCTTCAAGCTCTTGAAGTCGTTCCCCCAGTTCATCCTCAATTCGCTTGATAGCACGAGAGAGTTTCTCCGCCCCTACGGCAAACTGACTGGTGGCATAGATAGTAACGTTTTCTTGTTTCTCCCCCATTGCATTACTAAGGGGTTCAAAAAAGGTGATTTGCTCCACTTCATCCCCGAAAAATTCGATCCGCACCGCTTGATCTTGCCAATAAGGGGGATAAATATCGATCACCTCCCCATTGACCCGAAAATGCCCCCCATCAAAATAGCTATCATTACGGGCATACCCCATCTCAACAAGACGTAATAACAACTTTTTCTGATTGATCTCATCGCCTACAGCGACGATTTGCACCATCTTCTCATACTCTTCGGGATCACCCAACCCATAGTTGGCAGAGACCGAGGCAATAACGATCACATCATCGTAGCTGAGAAGATTAGCAGAAGCAGAGAGGCGTAAACGCTCCAATTCTTCGTTAATAGAGCTGTCTTTTTCAATGAACAAGTCTTGACGCGGGATATACGCCTCTGGCTGATAATAATCATAGTAGCTAACGAAATACTCAACATGATTATCAGGGAAAAAGGAACGAAACTCACTATAAAGTTGTGCCGCCAATGTTTTGTTGTGGGTCATGATGATAGTGGGGAGTTGAACGCTCTCGATCACTTTTGCCATGGTAAAAGTCTTACCACTACCTGTGACCCCCTCTAAGGCTACATAACGCTCCCCATTTTTGATACCATTCGTGAGTGTTTCAATAGCAACGGGCTGATCACCAGCGGCTTGATAGGGGGTATGAACTTTAAATATTGGCAATGGGTGAACCCTGAATTGATTTGTGCTATAGTAATAGAATTATAGCTGAAAACCTGTTTTTCATTGAGGATGTACCCATAAGTGGTATAAGTTGAAACTTTCGCAATAGACACCATCTGTAACATCCAATTCAAGTCTAATTTGAGTTATAATCATTAAAATATAGAATCGAGGTTTTAAAATGGTTGACAAAGCAGAAGATATTAGATGGAAACAACGATTTTCAAATTACACTAACGCCTTTGAACAACTACAAGAAGCTGTTGAACTCTCTCAAGAACGAGAACTTTCTATGCTCGAGAAACAAGGTCTGATTCAAGCATTTGAATACACCCACGAACTGGCTTGGAATGTCATGAAAGATTTTTTAGAATACCAAGGCAATCAAAACGTCAAAGGTTCTCGTGATGCTATCCGAGAAGCATTTAAAGTAGCTCTCATAGAAGACGGTGAAACATGGATGGAGACGATACAAACCAGAAATGCAACCTCACACGGATATGACAAAGAAATGGCAGAAGAAGTGGTCAATACTATCATCAACGACTATATGGAGATCTTCTCAAAATTTGAAAAAGAGATGTTGCTACTTTTGGATAGAGAGAACTAAGATGCAAGAACTTTACGGTTTGCGAGCTGATATTATTGAAAAAATTGTTGATACAATTAAAAAAAATCTAAAAATACAAAAAATTATCCTCTTTGGTTCACGAGCAAAAGAGACGTATAAAAAAGGTTCCGATATTGATATATCCATTGTTTCGGAGGATTTAAGCCTAAAAGAGTTGAATCAACTAAAAGTGATGCTGGATGATTTAATGCTGCCCTACAAAATAGACCTGTTAGATTATGGACGTATTTCCAATAATGATTTGAAAGAACACATTAATAGAGTGGGGAAAATTTTGGCAGGTTAAAAACGCTTGTATGCGTATCCCACTCGGGAGATTGGGAACGAGAGAAAAACTATATTACTGCATTCAGTATAGTAGCGACTCTTCTCAGTGTCTAAATTGATGGTTCGCTCTCCTTTTTCCCTTGCGCTTTTTCCAACTCATGGATGGTTTTTTGGAGATTGAGTTTGGTGATTTGAAGATTTTTGTTCATCATGCTCAACTGTTTTGTTTTTATTGCCAATGCAGCGTGGGCTTTTATTATATCTCCTTGGATCTCTTTTTGATCGGTGATGTCGACTAAAATAGAGTATTTGACATCCCTCCCATCAGGCCAACTGATGAGTTCATCGTACGATTTAATCCATCGGTCATCGTACTCTTCGAAAAATTCACAGATGTTTTTCCCCTCCTCTTTTTTACACGAGGGTTGTCCTGTTTTTAACGATTCGATAGTGCACCATGAGCAAATTTGATTTTGTCCAAAAAGTCTTTCCCAGCAAAATCCATCAATTGAAGAGTGCATTTTATCCCGTGCTTGTCGATTGGCGTAAACCACTTCGTAGGTTGCAATGTCAACGGCATATGCACTAAAGGGGATAACATCCAAGAGAGCCTCAAAAAGTTTATTTTCTAACATATCAAATCCTGAATTTCAAGATATTGCGACCATCTTTTTTTGCGCTATAAAGCTCTTGATCGGCACGGTCTAAGACGGTGTCAATCGTATCGGAAGAATTTAAAACGGTGACTCCGATACTGACGGTAAAATGGATCACTTCACTCTCTTTATTCAACGTAATTTTGGAGACTGATTCTCGAAGTTGATTTAGTTTTTGTAGAGTAGCTTTTTGATCTTCATTGAGGAGGGCAATGGCAAACTCTTCTCCCCCTATTCGTCCAAAAATATCCGATTGGTCGATATTTTCCAAGACAATCTTAGAAAACTCTCTAAGTGCAGCATCACCAATATTGTGCCCATATCGGTCGTTGATTGATTTGAAATGGTCGATATCCAGCATTGCTACGTACATATGCAACCCCTCTTGCCGTGAGTGCTCCATCATCGCAGAGGCAAGATTGAAAAAATGTCCCCGATTATTGATCCCTGTAAGATAATCTTTGATGGCTAGAAATTCTAATTTTTCATTCGCCTCTTTGAGCTTCTTACTCTGGATAGCAAGCTTGGTATTGGTTTTGATCATCGATGCTTGGATCTCTTTTTGTTCGGTAATGTCGACGGAAATAGAGTATTTGACCGTTCGTCCATCGGGCCACCGAACCAGCTCGTCGTACCCTTGGAACCACTTATCGTTCCCCTCGTCGAAAAAATTGGTAACCAATTTTTCACTTTTGTAGATTCTATGGCGTTGTTTGAGTTCGGGGATGGTGCACCAACTGCATGCTTGGCTTTGTCCGTACAGTTTTTTCCAGCAAAATTCCTCTCTAGGGGCGTACATGCTCTCACCCATGCGTTTATTAGCATATACAATCTCATACGTCTCAATATCGACAGCGTACGCAGCAAACGGGATAACATCCAATAGCGCTTCAAAGAGTCGGTTTTCTTGCATACCCATTACCTTTTAGAAGTCGTCATCGAGTAAATCGGACTCTTCAATGGCGTATTCACTAAATACCTCTCCGATGGCTTGGGCGAGTTTTTCTTGAGTAAGGGGTTTGAGGATGTATCCCACTGCACCCGCTTGAATTGATTTGATCACCATATCCTCTTGACCGTGAGAGGTCACCATAATAATCTTTGCATCATGATGATCGCTTATAATATGTTTCACCGCCGTAATACCGTCCATATCGGGCATCGTAATGTCCATGGTAACAAGGTTGGGTTTGTGGGTTGCGTAGGCTTCAATCGCCTCTTGACCCGTTTGGGCATCTGCAACAACCGTATGCCCAAGATTTTCGATAAGTTTGGAAAGTTTTTTTCGGATAATAAGAGAATCATCAACGATTAATACATTTAACATTTATTTCTCCTGTGAAGTGGAATTTTCGGAATCAATAATACTGATACTAAAGTTCCCAAAATCGGTATGTATTTCAGCGGTTGCAATGGTGGAATTCTTGTGTTTTGAAATACTGCTGGCATCATTGATGGTGATAGGCGGAGTAATCGTAACCCCTTTGCCCCGTCCAGGAAAAGAGGGGAGGGAGAGACCGATGATCGTGTTGATCATCTCCCCAGCTACACTGTTTTTGATCTCTAGCTCTTCTTGCGGATCAATCTCCTCCCCCTCCATAAAAATCTCCACCATCTTATCCATCATACTCTGGTCAAAACTGATGATAATTAAGAGACTTAATTTTCCCCCTGTCCCAATCATCGAGGTATAACTCTTCATACTAAGTTTGCTCGTTACTCCCCTTTGGCTTTGGACATTGTTGACGGTCACACCCATATCATCTTGTAGTAATAATTTTATTTGTAAAATCAATGCGTCTAGTACCATTGTATCCCCTTTTTTAAGTGTGTAGAGGCAGAACAAATTCGAATGTCGTTCCTACCCCTTTTTGTGAATGTATTTTTATCGTGCCACCGAGTTTTTCTACCTCATTTTTGAGCGCACTTAGACCAATACCACGACCTGAAAGTGTAGAAACTTCCTCTTTTGTTGAGAAATTATCATCGAAAATATGAGCATAAAGCTCCTGGCTGCTAAGCAAATGAGTCTCTAAGCCTTTTTGTTGGAGCTTTTCTTTGATTTTTTCCCCATCGATTCCCGCCCCGTCATCGGAGACAATAAGATGAAGTGTACCATTTTCTTTTTTAAAATGACAGCTGATGAATCCTTTTTCGTCTTTGCCGTTTTCGATACGTGTTTGAGGATCCTCTATCCCATGGTCGACACTGTTTCGGAAGAGGTGAACTAGTGATTTAATAAAAGGTTTGAAACTATCGGCCACGGTAATCGTCTCATCACCAACAAACTCTACTTCGTAGAGTTCTTTTTGCAGTCTTTGAGCCAATTGTTCGGTGAAATGGAGATAGGGCTTGAGCAACGTTGATAGTTTGAGGGTAGATAAGTTCTGAATACAGGTTAAAACGTCAACACACTCAGGGGTTGTATAGGCGTGATCGTTGAGAATAAGGGTAATTTTTTCTTGAATGGAGTGAATATCACTGACATCAATTTGGATAAAATCCTCTTTTTCCAAAAACTCATTCCCGAGAAACTCCCCTATCGTTCCTAAATCTTTGTGAAAACTTGTTTCAAAGTCGCACGATTTCAAAAAAGCGATTAACTCATCATTGGTTTCGATCGGTTTTTGGATCATCTTGGAGAGTTCACTTTCTATTTTATGGAGAACATTAATCGTCTCAACCATATACAGTTGTGAAAAAGTCCCCTTAAAAGTATGGATGATACGATACAAGATGGTTGCATTGTGCAAAGCGGTTTTATCTCGCTCAATAAGAGTCTCAACTTGGTTGATAAAGGTAGTAAAATCTTTTTTCGCATCGTAAAAAACATCACTTTCACTCACAACGGTGACAATCATTTTGAGTATCTCTTGCTCTTTCTTGATCTTTTTTTCGAGTCTTTTTTGCTCAGAAATATTGGTGATTACCATCATCACTTTATGGGTATCAATGATTTTATACTCCAAACGCAATGCCCGTTTATGCAGTAGGATTAGCGTGGGCAATAGAGAAAGGATGGCATTCCTAGAGAGAATTTTATCCTCATTTAAGGCACTCATTAAGGTGTTTTTGAAGAACGCTTTCTTCGTTGGATCGTCGAAAAGAAGATCGCTAATATTCCGTGATGCAATCTCCTCTCCCAGATATTTAAGGCACTCTTTGGAGTACTCTTCATCCACTTTGAAATCGGTGGAAAAGGATAAGAACCCCTGTCCTGCATTGTCAAGGAGTTCGATCACCTTTTTTTTACTTTTTTGAATTTCCAAATTGAGTTTGCGTAGCTTGCGATTCCAGTAATACAATCCGATAAAAATAAGAAGAAAGCCTCCCCCTATTTTCCACAACAAAACATAGTCAATGGAGCTTTCGACATAGAGGGCATCGGGATAGATGATTGTTGGAAGATCAACGGTCGATTTGGAAATATCAAGAAGATTGTAGGTTTGGATAATTTGTTGGAGAAGTTCGGGTTTGAATTTACCGTACTCATTGGAGCCAAAATGGCTTAGTTTTTTGAGTTCACTCGCCTCAAAACGCAAATGGTCTAAACTCTTATTTTGGGTGTTGTACTTATTGAAAATAAGCTGTGCCGTTTCATCACTATTATTAAACGCATACTCCCACCCTTTTTGAGTCGCTTGATAAAAGGCATGAACTAATTGGGGATCTTTTTGGTAGAGGGAGTGGGAGGTGAAAAGAATATCGTCATAAAAGTTAAATCCAAAATCGGAAGGGTTGAAAATAGTATAGGGGATCTTTTTTTGGAGCATATGATAGGGCTCATTGGAGAGGTAGGTGCTCATGGCATCGGTTTTACCATCGATCAAGTCTTGAACATTAAATGTGTGGTTTTGATGGATATAGTCATGATTGGAGATATGATTGACGGTGAGCATCGCATCCAGTGAAGCCATGGCCACTTGATTGGGGGTGAACATGATTTTTTTCCCTTTTAAATCGGCAACCGTTTGGATATCGGGGCGTTTTTTCGACATCAGTACAAAGGGAGAGGTTTGTAAGAGTGGCATAAGGAGATAAACGTCTTTCCCCTTGATTTTGTCCAAAATAAGGGCAGAACTTCCTATTCCAAAATCACTCTGTCGATTGGAAACATTTTGAGCAATATCGGTTCCGAATTGGTATTCGAGCAAATCTACATCCAAGCCAGCCTCTTTGTAAAACCCTTTCTCTTTTGCTATATAATAACCAGCAAACTCAAATTGGTGCTTCCACAACAGCTGAAGAGAGACTTTTTTGAGCTCTTGGGCTTGGGAAAATGTAAGGATGAATAAGGCTAAAAAGATAATTTTCATAGTTAAACTCTTTTTTAATGGGGCTTTGGTTGTAATAATACTACTCATTTTATTTTATTATCCCCAAAAAGTTCATTAAAGAGGCAACCCTTTAAGAAATTATGTTAGAATAATAATCAATACATTTCTACCGAAGGTTCATCATGAATTCCGATATTACCCCTATGGAGCGTCTTGGTACGCTTACGACTCAGTTAGTTGAAAAGCACGTTGCTACAGTAAACGAGCTAAAAGAACTCAAAGAGGAGCTTTCATCGCTTCGTGAAGCACTTCAAAATAAAGATAACGAAATTGCAAAAATGGGCGATGAGTTGCTAGAAAAAGATATTGAAATTGAAGAGATCGTTTCTAAGCTTGAAAGCTTGTTAGGGTAATTGTGAACGTTAAAGTCTCTCTTACTCTCAATACCAGACGGTACGATATTGACGTTGAAGAGGGTTTTTCCCGTTTTTTAAACGCTAAGATGGAGGGGGATTTCGATATTAGTGGAAACAATGATCTTAAATTACTCCTCGAAGCGTATGTTCGTACGAACTTTGCCCTTTATGAGCAAGAAAAAAAAATTATCCGTTTAATAGAGACCCTTCAAAAATAGTTACTTTTTTTGGAAAGTGACACATTTTATCGCCCTCGAAAACCTCTTCCTTGGTTGAAAGAGGGGGGATGACGTTGCCCGACATTATTGAAATTTATGGACGAACTTCTCTCCATCCCTCTTCCTCTTCCTTTATTGTTTTGGAGTTTTTCTAATGCTTCACTTTGTTCCAACTCATTCATCGTCGCAAGGTGAGCTTTAAATTGGTTGATCCGCTCGACGCGCTCATGGGCGGGAGCATTCATGATTTGCTCAATTTCGGTATCAATAGAACTATCGCCCCATGTGTTGGTACTATGTAAAAAGAGGGTAAGAAGTAGAGGATAAAGTTTCATAATCGCCCCTTAAGCCCGAAATTCAAGGGTAAAATGGGTCCCTTGATCCACAATACTCGTAACATGGATGGGAATTTTCAGCTCATCGCACAGTTTTTTGACAATATGCAATCCGATCCCCATCCCCCTCTCATGCTCCTTGTAAAAACGGTCAAATATTTTTTCAGGGTGTTCAATCCCTTTGCCGTTGTCTTCAATATGGAGTGTTTGGGTGTGAGGGTTAATGCCTACCCATACGCAACCGTTTTCTCTGTTGTACTTAGAGGCATTGTTGAGGAGATTATCAATAATTCGGATGAGGGCATCACGGTTGCCCTCAACGAAAAGAGGGGTATCATCAAGGGTGAAGGTTATGGAGGGGTAGAGCTTTTGCATCGTGCCAATACGCTCTTGGAGGAGGATATACAACTCAATCGTCTCTTTTTGCAACGGGTGCCCTTCGAGATAGCTGCGTAAATTATCCCCCAATGCGATCATCCTCTCAATGCTTTGCTCAATGCGTTGGATTTTTTTGGATTCACTAGGGGGGGCTTTTAAAAGACCAATATTCAAACGTAAACTCGCAAGGGGGGTATTGAAATCATGGAGAATATCACGGCTGAACTCTTGGGTTAACTGTAACGCTTTTTTCAATGGATAGAGGGTATAGAAAGAGAAAAGGGTGGAGAGGATCCCTAAAATAAAAAGAGTTAGGAAAAAAGCTTGAAGCAATGAGCGTTGCAGGTGCTGTAATTGGGAATCAAA
>JAABPY010000151.1 GCA_011391735.1 Sulfuricurvum sp.
GGTAAAAACGACAGAGCACGAGAAATTCCCTCTTATTGATAAGCTCAAAGAGTTACTCAAAACTCCTCCTGCTGATTTTCCCACAATTGTTGAGATTATTGACGTAGACGGCGTACGAGTTATCTTTGACAAAGGGTGGGGATTGGTGCGCGCAAGTAACACGACTCCTGTTCTTGTTACCCGTTTTGAATCGACCGAAGAGGCGGAAGCTGCCCATTATGAACACGTATTGAACGCTTTGATCACTGAAGCGCAAAAACAATTAAAGGCTTAATGTGAAAACAGTAACGTTAACAATGCCACTGGATATGCACGTTCATTTGCGCGATGCAGAGATGCTCAATACCGTGGCTCCGTTGACCTCGTACAGTTTTAGTGGTGCGTTGGTAATGCCCAATCTTGTCCCCCCTGTAAAAACAGTAGAGGATGTGAGAGGGTATCGTCACCGTATTAAAGTAGCGATGGAATCGGATGATTTTGAACCCTATATGACCCTCTTTTACCAAAACTATAGTCGTGATTTTCTTATTAGTATTCAAGATGAGATTACGGCGGTTAAACTCTATCCTAGTGGGGTGACGACGAACTCTGAGGGGGGTGTGGAGTCGTTTGATATTGAGTCGATGCGTGAAACACTCGAAGCGATGGCGGAGCTAGGAATTGTCCTGTGTGTTCATGGAGAGACGAACGGGTTTGTAATGGATCGAGAAGCGGAGTTTATGTCTGTTTATGAGATGCTTGCGCAAAATTTCCCGAAACTCAAGATCGTTATGGAGCATATTACGACCCGTGAGGCAGTAGAGATGCTTGATCGTTATGAGAATCTTTATGCCACGATTACCGTCCACCATTTGATGATTACCCTCGATGATGTGGCGGGGGGGATGCTGCGTCCTCATCTCTTTTGTAAACCGATTGCCAAACGTCCTCATGATCGTGATGCCCTTTTGAAAATTGTCCTCGAAGCGCACCCCAAAGTGATGTTTGGTTCCGATTCTGCCCCTCACCCACGCCATGCCAAAGAGTCATGCGGATGTGGAGCAGGGGTCTTTACGGCTCCGATAGCTTTGCAACTTTTGTGTGCAATCTTCGACGAACATGATAAGCTGGAGAACTTGCAAGCGTTTGTGAGTGATAACGCTCAACGTATTTATGGCATTTGTGCCGAATACAAAGAAGTTGTTCTGGTTGAGCATGATTTTGTTGTCCCCCAGATGTACGGTTCGATTGTGCCGATGATGGCAGGGGAAACGTTGAAATGGTCGATTGAGCGTGTCGATTAAAGTTCTCCTCCTCGAAGATGATCGTCTCTTTGGGGAGTCGATTCAAGACTTTCTCGAAGAGGAGGGGTTTGAAGTAACGTTGTGTCCCAACGGTCAAGAGGCATTGGATGCGACGTTTGAAGCGCAGTTTGATCTTTATCTTTTTGATATTAATGTCCCTTTGATTGACGGGCTTTCATTGCTTTCTGAATTACGTAGTGCAAACGATCAAACGCCTGCTATTTATCTTACCTCTCATCACGATATTTCGGTATTGACGAAAGCGTTTAAAAACGGTGCATCCGATTATATGAAAAAACCATTCGATATCGAAGAACTATTAGTACGCATTAATGCCCTTTTACGCCGCTACAAACCATTGATTTCACATCGCCATTGCGTCGGAGCGTTATGTTTGGATACCCAGCATAAATGTCTTTTCTTAGGAGGGTATGAGATTTCTCTCTCCCCAAAAGAGTATCAGCTTATAGCGTTGTTGGTACATAATGCAGGGGAAATTGTCACGAAAGAGATGATGATGGATGAGCTGTGGAGTGCATCCGAATCGGTGAGCGAAGGGGCAATTCGGGTTTATATCAACCGTCTCAAGCAAGAGATAGGAAATGATCGTATCGTGAATGTTCGAGGCTTAGGGTATCGGCTTGTTTCGTAAACTATAAATAGCTTTTTTGCTATAATCAAAAAAAGGATTTGATAATGCAAACATTGAGTATAAATATTCAGGATGGGTTTTTGACTAGCTTTTTGCAATATATAGAAAATCACAAAGATACTATTAAACTCAATGATGATGCAAACTTAGCGTATGATTCATTTTTTTATCAAAGACAAAAAGAATTACAGCAGATACGAAATGAAATTAGAAGCGATAAAACAAATATGGAGACACACACCCAAGTATGGGGAAATATTAAAAGCCATTTAAAACTCTAATATGGAGATTATTTATCATCCACGATTTGAAAAACGGCTTATTGATATTTTAGATTATATTGCACAAGATAAAATAAGTGCCAGTGTCAATTTTGCGACTGAATTAGAGCAACACATTTTACAAATCCCCTCAAACCCTTTCCAATACAGAAAGTCTCTCTATTTTGATGATGAACAGATCAGAGATATGACCTACAAAAAATTTACCATCGTCTATGAAGTCGACATAGATAACGATGAACTTCTGATTTTTGATATATTTAATCGAAATAAATTATAAAAAAGAGCAGGAGAAAAAATGTCAAAATATGAAAATGAATTTAGAGAGTATTTAAGAAGAACGCCTTCTAGTCAAGGGAATATTCCAGATGAAAATCAAATAAATTTAATGATTAGAGATTTGAATGTTGGTCTAATTGAAATTTTAAAAAGTGAATTAGGTGTAGATTCCTTATTGGATATAGACAATATTGACATTTTGAATGACATCAAAAATAGATGTAGAGACAATGGTGACTTACATGATTTTAATACTAGACATGGAAATGGAAGACCAAGTAGAGCCCTTTATCAATATATAAATTTTTTAAACGAGAAGGAGAAAAAGCCAACATATTGGCTCATTCCTAATAATCCTGAAGTATATAATGCTATTCAAGCGTTTGAGAGTTTAAATGAAATCGATTGGGGTAATGCGCAAAATAATAAAATTAATCTCGGAGATATAGTCTATATCTATTCTTCGAAGCCTATTCAAGCAATAACAGTTAAAGCAGAAGTTACGAAAGCATATTTTGATCAGAATGAACTATTAAATAATGATCAAGAATATGGGAATTTTGATAATTTTGAGAAGCCAAAAACATATTTTCGATTAAAATTGCTAAGTTTTACAAATCGGGAATTATTGTCGCTAGAAAATTTACAGCGAAACGGGCTTTCTGGTAATATTCAGGGCAAACGAACAATCCCATCAAATTTACTTGAGTATATTTTGAATAATGAAAATGACGCAGGACAAATAATGAATAATCAAATAAAAATACTCACACAGCTTCAGCCAATAAACCAAATCCTCTACGGTCCTCCCGGTACGGGAAAAACCTACAATACTATTAATAGAGCTTTGGAAATTATTGATGGAAATATTCCGTCAACTAGAGCAGAAACAAAAAAAAGATTTGACGAATTGCGAGATGATGGGCAAATTGTTTTCACCACTTTTCATCAAAGTTTTGGGTATGAGGAGTTTGTGGAGGGGATAAAAGCTATTCCAATTGGCAAAGATGGAAATGAAGATGGCGATGAAATGATTTATGCTGTCGTAGATGGTATTTTCAAAAAACTGTCTAAAAAATCATTGGAAGATTATGTACAAAAAAATATTATTACAACTATAAATAAAAAGAAATTTATATTAAATGCAAAAGCTTTAAATATTCAAGCTGAAATGATAGAAGACGATGCAAGTACATATAGAGTTTTAAAAGGCTCAAAAATACGGAAAGGTCAAGCACCATCATTTGATAGATACAATTATATTGTTTTAAAAAATAATGTTTTAAAACAAGCAAAACTAAAAGAAGAAAACGAGTTTTATATATTGGAAGAAGACTATGTATTTCAAAGTATGAGTGCTGCTTCATCAGTTATATTGGGCAGACAATCGAATGGTTATAATGATTGGAAAGAGATTGCTCCGGACTTAGTTACTAATGATGACAGCACTAAACAAACTGAAAATCAAAACTACATCCTTATTATCGATGAAATTAATCGGGGTAATATCTCGAAAATTTTTGGTGAACTTATCACTCTCATAGAACCCTCAAAACGCTTAGGAGAAGAGGAAGAAATACAGCTAAAACTCCCCTATTCCAATGACCTTTTTGGTGTCCCCTCAAATCTTTATATTATCGGGACGATGAATACAGCAGACAGAAGTATCGCTCAAATTGATACGGCACTGCGACGACGATTTGAATTTGTCGAAATGATGCCAGACTACACAACCTTAGATGGCTTGAATGATGTTGAGGGGATAAATGTTCCAGAGATGCTCAGAGCTATCAATGAGCGAATCTGTTATCTCTACGATAGAGAACACCAAATTGGTCACAGCTATTTTTTACCACTGAAAAATGAGCCTACAAAAGTAAAGCTTGATGGGATATTTCGCGTCAACATTATTCCTCTTTTGGCAGAGTATTTTTATGGGGATTGGGGAGACATACGAATCATTTTAAACAATGACTTTGTAAAAGAGAAAGAGGAATCGAAGTTTAAAATAGAAGCTTCACGAAAAAAGAAAAATATTATTTTTGAAGTAAATAGTGAATTTAAAACAGAACAATACGCAAGAATTTATGAAACAAATAACGATTAGCGAATATGGCTATCTTGGTTGTGATGGTGTCTCAACGCGCGGTAATAAATTTGCAAGCCATAGGAATCTCACACCACAGGAATTTAAAGAGTTAAAAGAGTATTGGGAGGGCGATAAAGAGACATTTAAAATTTTTACGCTTGAAAATTCCAAGTGCCTCAAGGCGACAAACTACGTTGGAGTAGTTCAAACATCAAGTATATCCGTAGAAATATTACCAAAAATTTATGATGATCAAAATGAATTAAAAGCTATTTGTAGAGATATATTTGTGCAGATGTTAAAGCCACTCTTGGGTATCAATGAAATCATTATCGATAAAGCAAATCTTGATGTGACAAATGATGCCAATATCTTTGAAATATTTATCACAATGTTTATTGGCGAGATGGATAAGCTGATTCATCATGGGGTAAAATTAGATTATATCGCTCAAGAGGATAATCAATATTTTCTAAAAGGGAAGCTAAAATTTAACGAGCACATCAAGCAAAACTATATACATAAAGAGCGTTTTTTTGTAGAGATTGATGAGTATTTACTTGATAGAGTCGAAAACAGACTGTTAAAATCTGTCATTAATATGCTCCTCAAATATACAAGTGATTATGAGAACAAAAAGGCTCTACGACAACAACTTTTTATTTTTGATGAGGTGAGTTTTTCGGATGATTATGAGGTCGATTTTAAAAAAGTAAATCTTCATCGTGGGATGGAACATTATGATTTACCGATGAGATTTACTGAAGTATTTTTACTCAACAACTCTTTTAGTTCTATAAGAGGAAATGAGCATGTTTTTTCGATGCTTTTCCCGATGGAAAAAGTATTTGAAAACTATATGGAATATGTATTGGAAAATTCAAAAACAAAGCTCGGCATCAAAAAAATTCATATTAATGGCAAGAAAGGAGATTGGCTTTTGGGAGTTGGTGATTGCAGGATGATTAATCAGCAACCAGATTATTTACTTGAAATGAGAGAAGAATATACAAAACAATTTATTGTTTGTGATGCCAAATGGAAACTCTTTGATGTCAGAGAGAATGAATCAAAAGGTTGTAAAATAATGAGTCTAAATTCTAGTGATACCTATCAGATATTCAGTTATCTCAATTATTATGGAAATGCTCTCGATACTGCTTATATCTTTGCCCCTAAAACGGCTAAAAATCAAGAGGAGATGATTTTTAATTATTTGGATGATAAACATATCTCGATGGGTAAAAAGTTAAAAGTAATTCCAATAGATTTAGAGAGTATAGTGCAAACCCATACGATTAACTTGGAGATATTTCAACATGTTTCGTAGCGTTGAGATCGCCCTTATTGCCCTTTTCGTCATGGGGTCAGCCGTGATTGTTGGGGCTATTTATCTATTACGTGAGGTTTTGCAGATCCATCAATGGGGGATTATTGCCTTTGGGGTACTCATCGCATCGATTGGACTGGGAAAAATCCTTTCTCGTATTGCTATTGAACCGCTCAAGGAACATTTTTACCATCTCGACCGTTTCTCCAAAGAGACACTTCATGAACTCAATCTCCCTGTCAATACGATTACCGCCAATGTAGCGATGTTACGTAAAACCCATACCGATGAGAAGAGCCAAAAACGGCTGGAGCGAATCGAGTTGGCAGCGACGATGTTAAAAGATCGCTACAATGAACTTGATTATATGATCCAAAAGCAAATGGAGCGAGAGGTGATTACCACGTTTGATTTGGCACGTTTGGTTCAAGAGAGGGTTACATTCTTAAGCGGGCTTTATCCAAGCGTTCAATGGTCGCTTGATCTGTACCCCTTTGAAGTTCATCTTGATGCGATTGGAATGGGAAAAGTGATTGATAATCTCATCGATAATGGGGTGAAATACTCCTCTTCTTTTCCCCTTATTAGTATAAATTTGTCGAAGAATATATTAAGTATTTGTGATCAGGGGTATGGGATGGATGAGGTAACGTTGCTGCGAATTTTTGAGCAGTATTATCAAAGTGATACAACGATGGCAGGATATGGTATTGGTTTAAGCTTAATTAAGCGTTATTGTGATCGTTATCGTATTGGATTAAGTGTTCAATCGTCCTTAGGCAAGGGGACATGTGTAAAACTTGAACTTAAAACTAGCCTTAGCACTAAAACAAGCCATTTATGATAAAATAACTGAATATATGGAAAGAAGAGGAGCAGTTAGTAATGAACTTTGATCCCAGGAAAATGAAATTAGCGACGATGTTCTCTGTGATGTTTGCGGGTGCTTTTGTAGCCGTTTCACTATTTTTTAGTATTTACAGTTATCAGTCTCAAAAAAGTGCATTGCATCAGAATTTAAAATCCAAAGGCTCTTCTATTCTCGATTTTGCCGATGTTTTATTGGAATCGCGCAATGAAAAGTTTTTTAGTGGAGAATCACCAGAGACACCTCAAGTCATTCAAAATGAAGTATTTGCAAAATTTACAAAAATATCAGAGGGAAAAGTTTTTTTTAAAGAGGCATCGGATCATCCCGTCGTTGCAACCAACCAAGCCAAAGGGTATGAAAGTGATGTGATTAAGGAGTTCAAAGCAAATCGTGAACTAAAAGAGATTGAACGTTTTATTACCGATGATCAAAAAGAGTATTTTATGCTCGCTCGCCCCATTGTAAGTGAAAATCGATGTATTATGTGTCACCCCACATGGAAAGCCGATGATGTCGTTGCCATCGAAGATGTACGCATTGATACAGCCGATTTTAATGCAGCCCTTTCGGAAAATTTTTGGATCACCTTTGCTACGGCACTTATTAATATTGTCATTATTTTGGCATTGACCCATTTCTTGTTTAGCCGTTATGTTGCGACACGAATCAATAAAGTATTACAAGTTATTTTTCGGGTTGAAAAAGGGAAATTTATCATTGATGATTTGCTTCAAGGGGAACCCATAGAGCATGGGAGCACCAAAAATGAGATAGACCGACTTTTCCGTCATTTGGATAGTATGGTCAATACCCTTAGACCCGTTATCGCCAATGTTGTCACGGAAAGCAAACAAATTGCCTTTGAGGCAAGTTTTGGTTATGTTCAAATCGATCAAATTAATGAGTATGTCAAGTTGCAAAATCGCTCTTTGGGAGATTCGCAGGAGAATATTGACAATGTCTTACGTCTTAATGATGCAGTAGGACACAAACTTGAGGAGCTATTTGACCGTTCCGCTCAATCGTTAACACAAATTGAAACGGGTCAAAATGTAGTCCACTCAAATACGAAAGAAAGCGGTGAAGCAGCCAAAGCGATGGATACCACTATCGTAGCAATCCAAGAGCTACGTCAATTTTCGAATGAAATTTCATCCACGATGGAAATTATTACCGATATTGCCGATGAAACAAACCTCATTGCTCTCAATGCAGCAATAGAAGCAGCTAGAGCAGGAGAGCACGGGCGTGGATTTGCTGTTGTAGCGGATAAAATTCGTGAGCTAGCTGAAGTCTCTTTGGATAATGCTCGCACGATTACCGCTTCTCTTGCCAAAATTCATACCCATATTAATGTCGTAACGAAGAATGCTGAAGGGGCAAAAGGGGTTATAACCATCTTAAATAAAAGTTCTCAAACGCTCCATGGACAGTTTCAAGAGATACGAAACGGTATTGACACCGTTACCAATGTATTGAACCATTTCAAAGATGATTTCGCACAGGAGACCGTTGCTTTGGTCGATGCAAGTAAAGGGCTAACCCATGTAAGGGAGTCAAGCGTCGTTTTGGTCAATAATGCCAATCGTTCAAAAGCAATTATGAGTGAATTGGTTCAGCGTGGAGGTGATCTTAAAACACTGGCGGATGGTTTTGAGGTTTTATTACAAAATAATCGCACCGCTCCACGAACGATTGTGACACCACCTCTTCATGCACGTATTAAAATAGCCAATAAAGAGATGAATGCCTATTTGTTTGACAATTCAGCCTCGGGCATCTCTTTTTATATTACGGATGAGAACTCGCAACGTCTAGCACAAGATAGTAGAGGGACAATCTTTCTTGATACTCCTTTTGACGGTGTAAGAGAGATCTCTTTTCAAGTGGTCTATATTAGTAAAGAGATCATCAAGGGGGCATTCTTTTATGGGACGAAGCGGATTTGAGGATGAAATTATTGATTGTCACTCTAAATAAGTATAATTAGAAAATCAAAAACGTTTCACTACACGATACAAAGGGGAAGAAAGATGGAAAATAGCACTATGCTAGAATGGGCTCACTTAGGTGTTGATTATGGGATTATCGGTATTTTGGTACTAATGAGTGTTGCGTCATTGACCCTTTTTGTAGAACGGCTGATGAGCTATGGATCGGTTCGTATTGAAGATTATGCGTCTAAAGAGGAGCTGGAGCTTGATTTGGGGAACAATGTTAGCACGATTGCGACCATTGGTTCCAATGCTCCGTATGTGGGGCTGTTGGGGACGGTTTTGGGGATCATGATCACCTTTTACTCTCTTGGAGATGTGGGAGCTGTTGATCCTAAGAAGATTATGACGGGGTTGGCGTTGGCACTCAAAGCTACGGCAATGGGGCTTGTTGTGGCTATCCCTGCTATTGTGTTTTACAATATTTTACTTCGTAAAATGGAACGCCTTTTGACCATGTGGGAGATACGCTCTCACAAAAAACAGGGGTAGTTTATGAAAATGAAACGTATGGATACGATTAATGTTATCCCTTTCATTGATATTATGCTTGTCTTACTTGTGATGGTATTAACGACGGCAACGTTTATTAAGACAGGGGTTATCCCCGTGGATCTTCCTGATGCCAAAGGGACGGCGACTGAGCATAAGCCTAGTGAAATGAAACTAACGATCAAAAAAGATGGGACATTGTGGATTGATGAAAAAACACAAGTCACATTAGAGCAGTTTGAACAAAAAGTCGTTGCAGGGGGGCAAGAGATGAGCGTTGTCCTTTACAGCGACAAAGAGGCAGCATTTCAAAACTTCGTTGGGGTGATGGATGTACTAAAGCGTCTGAACCATGAACAGCTTTATATTGTAACGGATAAAAAATAACCCGTGCACCAAATTAGTAATCACGTCTATGCGAACGACGCTTTGCTGGGGATGGTTGTCCCCTCCAAGCGTCTTCCCAATCCTTATGCCGATTTCCCTTATCTTCTCATCAAAAACTTTTTTACACCACAAGAGTGCCACGCTATTGCGCTGAATGCACTCGCCGATAAAGAGGCGGTAAAAGCGCAACTTCGAGGGCGTGCCCTTGATACTGCTATTCGTAAAACTGATATTCATACCCTAAAGGCCCAACATCGCACCCTCTATGAGAGTCGATTTGCTCAAAAGCGTCCAGAAATAGAGCACTTTTTTTCCCTCTCTTTGAGTAGCTCCACCGATATACAAGTATTGGGATATGAAAAAGGGGGATTTTACCTCAAGCACAGTGACGATTCCAGTGAGCTTCGCGATGCAACGGGATCAACCGTAGGATTCAAAGTCGTCGCCCCTGAGCGAAAACTTACCACCGTGTTGTTTGCCACCTCCTACGCACCCAATTCAAGTGATAACGATCATTTTAGTGGTGGGGAACTCCTCTTTAATTATCTCTATGATGCCCATGGAAACACCATTACGCTACGCCCCCAAGCGGGGGATATGGTGGTGTTTTTAAGTAACCCTTATTTCTCCCACGAAGTTCTTACTGTCCAAAGCGGATTTCGTCTCACCCTCGTCCAATGGCATAATGCTCATATCTAAGTTATAATTGCGTATCTCTTTGTAAGGATGCCAATGCGCTACTTTATCAGTTCGTTCGTAATCATGGCTATTGGTCTGGTTACGGCTTATTTTCTGGGTGGATTCTCCGCTATTTATATCACCACACTGTTGATTGTCCTTGAGATCTCCCTCTCTTTTGATAACGCTGTTGTTAATGCCAAAGTGTTGGAGACGATGGATCCCATTTGGCAGAAACGGTTTATCCTTTTTGGTATGCCTATTGCCGTCTTCGGGATGCGTCTTGTCTTTCCTTTGGCTATTGTCTCGATTGTAACAGGGATGGGACTTATGGAGACATTGCAAGTGGCAATGGATCAACCCTCCAAGTATGAAGCGATACTTAAAACAACGGAATCGACGATCTTTGCATTCGGTGGGGCTTTCTTGCTTATGGTCTTTTTAGACTTCTTCTTCGGCGATCATGAAGTTAAATGGGTGACGTTTGTAGAGGGTTCTAAAACGATGGAAACCTTTTCTGGGGTAGCAAATATCGAGCTTATTATTGCTATTATGATAGGGATTGGGCTTGGGCATATTACCCATGATTTTGGTGTTGCACAGGCATTTATGTATGGGGTTTTACTTCACTCTTTACTTGGTATGTTGGATCATTTTCTCTCTTCCGATACGGTAAAAAGTGGAATAGCAGGTTTTATTTACCTCGAAGTATTGGATGCGAGTTTCAGTTTTGATGGGGTTATTGGGGCGTTTGCATTGACGAGTAACATCTTTATTATTATGATTGGTCTAGGTGTTGGGGCGATGTTTGTTCGAAGTATCACCCTCTATTTTGTTGAACACAAAACCCTCTCTGAATTTCGTTATCTCGAACACGGTGCCCACTATGCTATCGGAATTTTAGCTATTATTATGCTAATGAAAATCACGATGCACGTTAGTGAAATGGTGACAGGGACGATTGGTATTGGATTGATTAGTATTGCATTTTTACACTCCCTTTGGGAAAATAAAAAAGCCAATCAGTCAAAGTTTAAGAATGTTTAGAGTATGATAATCATCACACGATAATGGAAGGGTAAATGATGGAGAGTGATTTGATGATCTTTTTTGTGGGTATTATTGCCGTATGTATGGTTGTTATTACGATTTTAGCGGTTCAAGTTACTCTGAAGATGAATAAGAGCATTAATCATTTTGATGAGTGTGTGGCGCATGCGCACAGTGAGTTACAATTTCTCTCCACCAAGCTTGCATTAACACTTGATGAAGTTCATGATGTGGTACTAAGGGTATCTAGTGGCATTGCCAAAATTACGATGGGTTCTTTGCTCATTGGTGCAGTGTCGAACATTTTCAAAAAAAAATCAAACTAATACAGGAGCATATTATGAATCAAAATAACGCATTAAGCCTTTTACTAGGAACGGTCATTGGAGGGGTAGCAACCTATTTCGTGATTAAAAACCAAGATGAGATTAGCGATAAAATTAGTGATCTAAAAGATAGTATCCATTTCGATCATCACGAACTCCTTAACAGTGCCAAAGGGAAGCTCGATCAATTGACCACTAATCTTCAATCGATGATTCAACGTTACACGCACAGTGGTGAGACAACCATCGAAAAATCGGATGAACTTGCAACGATTATGGAAGAACTTAACCGTTTGAGTGAAGAGGTAAAAGCACTTAGAGCGTAAGTTATTTTCTATGGGGAGCTATGTGAGTACTCCCCCTCTTAGTACCCTTAGTGTCGTGATGGTAAAAGCGACAATAGCAGGCCCTAAAATCACCGCCCAAAATCCGAATGTTGCCAATCCCCCCACAATAGCGAAAAAGATAAGAAAATCGTTGAGACGGCGTTTACCGTTACCGATGGTTTTGTTGACAAAATTTAAAATCACGAGCTTGACGATATTGTCGATGAAAAATGCCATCATCGCCCATGAATACAACGCAATAATGACGGCATTGAGGGTATGTCCGATGAAATACTCATTCAGGGCAACAGGAACCCAAACCAATGCCGTCCCGACAATAGGGATTAGTGCGGTGAATGCCGTGAGAAAACCAAGTAAAAGGGGATTATATCCTTGAAAAAAAGCGATAAAAATGCCAAATGCCAACCCTTGCGCAATCATTACCCCAATGAAAGTATAGAAGACAACAGCAGTTGTTTTTGTCATTTCAGCTAAAAATTCCCGTTTGATATTGGGAGTAAGGGGGATAATGGGGAGTAAGAAAAGGTTGATCCGCTCTCCGTACAACATTAAAAAGAAGAAAAAGAGGATAATCATAATCATCTCCCCTATCATAGAGGCAAAGAGTTTAAATCCATTTTGAAGCCACCCCATTAGAAAAGCGATAATGTCGTTGCTGTGCGATTTGGCTTGGAGAAGGAGGGTATTGAGTGGATCTTGAAGCCATGCTAGAGTAGAGGGGAGATGGGTGCTATAGGTATCAATATTTATGCTAGCGTGTCGAACAGCTTCAATAAGGGCGATGGGGTTATTGAGAAGATGGTATAAAAAGAGAGAAATGGGTAAAAATATAAGGGTCGCAAGAGTCAGCGTTATCAATGCAACGGAACTTATGGGGGCAATTTTTGTACCATATTTTTGTTGTTTGAATCGTCGTTGTACCATTTGATAAAGGGGATAAAATGCCATCGATAAGAGCAATGCGACAAAAAAACTTTTTAAAAAGGGGAAGAAAAGCCAGAGGGTAAAGGCAATGGCTCCCATTGCGACCCAGCCTAAAAAAGGGGTGTTTTTCATAATGATCCCTTGGTCGTTTGGTGAGCGGCAAAAGCGTGGAAGCTCCCCCCCATTGATTCAAGCTCTTGGGGTGTCCCCTCTTCGAGGATTTTCCCATTTTCAAGGACATAGATATAATCGGCACGGGTGACGGTACTAAGACGGTGGGCGATAATAATGACCGTTTTTTCTCTCAAGAACGTATGGAGTGCTTCAAATAAGGCACTCTCGGTATGAACATCCAATGCCGAAGTGGACTCATCGAAGATGACGACTTTGGGATTAGCCAAAACCATACGGGCAATAGAGAGGCGTTGACGCTGTCCCCCTGAGAGGCGAATACCGAATTTTCCCACTTGGGTTTCAAGGGCCAAGGGGAGGTTTCGGACAAAATCTTCAAGCTGGGCAATACGCAATGCGGTATAAATCTTTTCTTCAGAAATTTCGTCTCCCATCGTGAGATTAAAGCGTAACGTCTCATTGAACATAAGGGGCTGTTGTAAGACGACAAAAACCTTACTACGAATAGAGGCGAACCCAATATCATGGACAACGATACCATTATACAAAATTGTCCCTGAGGTGGGGGGATAAAACCCAACGAGTAGCTGTGAAAGGGTACTTTTACCGCTTCCGCTTGCCCCGATGATGGCGACTTTTGCCCCTGCTTTGATGGAGAGGTTCACCCCTTTGAGGACAGGTTCGTTTTCATCATACCCAAACATTAGATCTTTAGTCTGGATGGAGAGGGAGGGTGTCTCATCAAGGGAGAGGGGATTTTTGGGGTTGGTGGGCTCTTTGGGAAGCGACAAGAGTTCATTGAGCCGTGAGAGGGCATTTTTGGCATTGGCAAAGCTGTACTGCATTGAGAGAAGATCCTGAACAGGGGTCATCATAAACCACAAATAGCCGAATATCCCAAACATTAGCCCAATGGAAAGCCCCGAGTAGAGAACCATCACCAGACCCAATGCCCGAAAAATCTCAAATCCGCTAAGAAAGAGGGTATAGGAGTAGCGTTCACCACTGAGGGCTTTTATCCCGTACTCTCTCGCACTTTGTCGTAGACGTTGCGATTGGGTGATGGCATTGTCGACAAAATACTCCTCTTTGTTGCTCGCACGTATCTGCCCAAAGAGATCACACATTTGGGTGAGGGTGTCGGAGAGTTCACCGATGGTACGATTTTGCTCTTTTTTCAAAATCCCCACACGCCCCGAAATTTTACGGGTGACGATCATAATCATCGGTTGAAAGATGATAATCAACAACCCAAAAAGGGGATTGATCCAAATAAGGACAACGGCTACTCCAATAAGGGTGGTGAGCGAGACAACAAGCTTAGAGAGGGCACTTCCTAAAAACTGCTCTATCGTATCAATGTCGGTAATGAGATGGGTGATCACCTTTCCACTTCCTAGACGTTCGTAGGCACTCATGGAGACGTGTTTGAGATGCTCCAACGCTTGAATCCGAATAGCAAAACTAAGTTCCTGAGAGAGGGTGATAAAAAATTTCTGCGATACGACACTAAGGAGAAAAAAGAGAAACCGCAAGGCAATGGTCACCATAAGGACAATGCCGATGTAGAGTAATGGCTCATGAAGAGGCGTTATTCGATCAATGGTTTGAAGTACCCATCCCCCTTTGTGGAGAAGTACTTCATCGACCATAAGGGGGATAAGTAACGGGATGGGAATAGAGATCAGTGTTGCAAGAATAGCAATAAGATTTCCCCAAAGTAACT
>JAABPY010000152.1 GCA_011391735.1 Sulfuricurvum sp.
TTGACGTATGAATACCGTATAGTGTTAGTTTTACAGATAGTTGATGAACAGATTGTTTTAGTCGATATCGGCACACACGACGATGTGTATTAAAATCTAAAGGAGGATAAAATGAAAACATTTACATTAAAAATAGAAGATTCAGCAGTAGATAAAGTGATGTGGTTTTTGGAGCATCTCAAAGATGTTGTAAAAATTGAGACTCCACAAGCCTACAGGCAAACAGACGAACTTAATCTCAAAGATGATCCTTTAGCGCAAGAACTGCAAAGGAGAATCCAAGAAATTGACAATGGGTTGGTTGAGCTAATCCCTCATTTAGAGGTTATGAGCAGAGTGTATGCAAAATGGGAACAAAAATGTATGTAGATACATCTCCAAGATATGAAGTCGAGCTAAATAAAATACTTGATTTTATTGGTGATAGTAATCCAATGAATGCTTTGAATTTTGCAAAAAAGTTAGAAGTAAAAATCAATGCTTTACCCCATTTTCCCTACAAATGCCGTCGTTCTCTAAAGTTTAACGATGAAAACATTCGAGATTTAGTTTTTACGGGATATGTTATCCCCTATCGTGAGAATAGTGTGAAAGAACGCCTAGAGGTACTCGGTATTTTTAGTGAAAATGAGTGGAAAATCTTATGAAAATAGATCATAACCAATCCCCAAGGAGGATGAAATGAAACCTTTTAAAATATTGCCACGGCTGTTTGCCATTTTTGGATTGCTGATGATGTTTGCTGTTTCGGGCTTAAGTGATACCGAGCCAAACGATAGCTGTACAGAGCAAGAGCTAATTTCTGAACTCAATGGAATCTCAACCACAACTTCTCATACTGAGTCTGGTGGCACATCAAGTTCAGACATACCCGATTACTACTATTTTAAACCTGGAGTAGCAGGTACATTAGATCTTCATTTTACAACAACAGGCGGTACTGTGAGGCTGTTTGTTAGTACTTCTACTTGTGGCAGTGACGAGATTGGCCCTGGCTCAGCAGGACACACTGACTATACTGGTTCTTTTGATGTCGCCGCTACAGAAACAGTTTATATTAGAGTGCAAAGAAATCAAACTAGAACTTATAATCTTGCAATGACGTTTACGCCCGCAGGAACTCCCCCAACATTCACAGGAACGATTCCCGCTCAAAGTGCAACGCAAAACAGTGCATACAGCTTGAACACATCCACCTATTTTACACAAACAGAGGGTGACACAATCACCTACTCTACAAGTGGGACTTTGCCCACGGGAATAACAATCAATTCAAGCACAGGAGTATTAAGCGGAACACCGACCAATTTCGGAACATTTAGTGGTATTACAATTGTTGCCACAGATAATGATGGGGCAAGAAATAGTAACAGTTTTACTTTGACAGTCGCTCAAGCCCAAGTAGCACCAACTTTTAGCGGAACTATTCCAAATCAAACTGCAGATATTGGAAGTGCTTATTCTCTCGATGCATCCACCTATTTCACACAAACAAACAGCGATACGATTACTTACACAAGCAGCGGTAGCTTACCTGCAGGAGTAACGCTCAATTCAAGCACAGGCGTACTTAGTGGAACTCCAACAGTCATTGGAACATATAGCAATATTATAATAATAGCTACAGATAATGACGGAGCTACCAGTAGCAATAGTTTTTCAATTACGGTTGGTTGTAACGCAAGTTTTGATGCTTCGGACGCTGCAGACTCAGCTCCAGGAACTATCATCACTTCTATGCACAATATTACTACGAGTACGACCACATGTATCAGTGGTTCATCTCCAAATAATGACTCAGATTACTACTATTTTACAGTCAATACAGATGGAATTTTGAACATTACAGCATCCCCTTTAAATGCTCATGATTACCATCTCAAAGTTGGTTCCTCCTCTGGCGGGAATCAATACTATGCAGATACAACAGCACAAAATCATACTGTGCCACAAATTACTCTCTCAGCGGGAGATAGCGTCTATATTTATGTCAAAGAGACAGGAAATGATACTGACAACTATCAATTAAATTTTACTTTCGCACTCGGAGCTCAAACTCCACCAACTTTTAGTGGAACCATTCCAAATCAAACTGCAAATACTGGGAGTGCTTTTTCTCTCAATGCATCTACATATTTTGCACAAACAAATAACGATACTATTACCTACACAAAAACTGGAACTTTACCTGCTGGAATAACACTTAATGCAACAACAGGTATATTAAGTGGAACTCCAACTGTCGCTGGAGCATATAGCAATATCATAATCATAGCAACAGACGACGACGGGGCAACAAGTAGTAATAGTTTTTCAATTACGATAGTAGTTGCCCCAATCGCTGCCACCACGCAAGATATGTGTTACGATTCACTTACCTATTCTGAAATGTTTTGTATGAATTTTGGTGGATTTCAGGGGGGAATTGGTTGTACTCAAACTATCCCGCTACGAAATATCAGCGGTGTTGCGCTTACATCAGTGAATGCCGTTCTCGATACCAGTGGATTCAGCGGAAGTTTTTTTGGTAGTTGTGGCGTTGATGGAACATCGGGTAGTTGCCAACAGTCTAGTAATATCAATATGGGACCCATAGGAATATTCAATACGGGGGTTTCCTACACACTTCCAAATTATGGTTCCACAGATTCGCATAGTATTTATGAGTCATCCTTAATGTCAATGTCGATTTTTTCAGGAAACAACCTGTATGCGACATATACTAAAAACACAACGGCTTATGTTGCTACAATAGCATCATGTCCCGTTTTATCTCCCGACCTTAATATTAGCAAAACAGCTTCAGTCTCTTCTACTACCGTCGGAACCGATTATACCTACACGATTCGAGTGGGTAATCAGGGGAGTGCTTTAGCAGCGAATGCAACCGTTTCAGATACCTTACCGACGGGCGTGACGTATAAATCGTATTCGGGAAGCGGATGGAGCTGTTCGGGGACAACAACTCTCAGTTGTACGTATGGAGCATTGGCAAATGGTGCAATAGCTTCGGATTTGGTGATTACCGTAACGGCTCCCTCTTCTGCTATGACAATTACGGCAAATAGTGCAATCGTTTCAACGACAACGGCGGAGAGTAGTACCGCTAATAATACGGCGACATCTGGGACAGTTGCGGTGACTGCTTCGGTAGTAGTGACAAAACCTGATGGGCAATGTGGTGTTTTTCCGAGCGTATTGTCCACCTATTACCATATAACATCTTCAGGTAATAATGATCAAGCATGTTACACTGGGAGTATTACCTATCCACTAAATGAAATTACAGGTTCAATTGTATGTAATAATGCTGGATGCGGTGGGTCTACTTCTTGTCAACGTTTGGATCCACCGGCAGATCGATACAGTATCACTTTCCCATCCTTATTGACCACAACTACAACTATTTCATCGAATAAAACATTTGTACCAACGCAAATCTACAGTGGAAGTACGTCGAATGATTACAATACCTCTGCTAATGTCGTTGTGACAGGAGGAACTACATTAACTTTTGCACCAGGAGATTATTATTTTAAGTCTTTAAAATTTATGGATAACAACCCTTATATCGTTTTGTCTTCCGGTGGTCGGGTTCGACTCTTTATTGAAGATAACTTTACGGTTGAAAAAAATGGATTGAATGTGAATAAAAATGGGATTCCTGATAACCTTTTCGTTTACGTAGGTGGTAATATGGATTTTAAAACCAATGGAAATGTTGAAGAGTTAAAAGGATATTTTTATGTGAAGGGTTCTGCACTATTTGATGCGAATTCTAATAATTTTAAAGTGACAGGTGGGATCACCTCAGAGGGAACAATCAATATTGCGGGTAATAATGGAGATTTTATCCAAAGCGGAGATTCCAGTGGTTTAGGTTATGGTGATTGTAATGTAAAAGTCGGATTTGATAGACAAGTTTATCAAATATCTGAAGATACAGCTTTAGCTTATGATGCATCGAGCCTAGTTTCGCTAACGGTCAAGCTCTCCCATGCTGTCAGTTACCCCGTAACCGTCTCCTATAGAACATATGATGGAACAAGTGGCAATCCTGTAAACAACGCCATCGCAACCTCCAGTGGCGGAACCGATTATTACTCCCAAAATAGTTCACTGACGTTTGCTATTGGGGAAACCAGTAAAACTATTCAAATCGCGATTATCCATGATGAACCGATCGAACCCGATGAAAATTTTACGGTCGTCCTTACGAATCCTCAGCCCTCAGCGACTGTCCTATTAGATACAAATTCAACGGCAACGGTAACGATTCTTGGACAGACGACGGCACCGGTGTGTTACAGCGATAATTTTAATACAGGAACAGCAGCAACAAATAATTGGCGTGTTTTAAGTAACGTAGGTTTTACACCGGGTTATGCAAATAACAGAATGCGACTAACAGACAATGCAACCCATAGAGCAACGGCAATTACGAAAGATTATCAATTTCGTGCTTCTCAAAATCTTATTATTGCTGAATTTACTCACTATGCGTATGGAGGAAGTGGGGCAGATGGCATGGGATTAGTACTTTATGATTCTGCAATAGGTGCTACACCAAATGTCGGTGTTACTGGCGGTTCACTTGGGTATGCACAAGGTAGTAATGCATATACGGCGTGTCAGCCAAATGGATGTCCTGGCTTTCAAGGTGGCTGGTTAGGATTAGGGATAGATGAATATGGCAACTACTCAAACCCTAATGAAGGTCGTACAGGGACGGGTTTAAATAGTGGTTTTCATGCGGATGCGGTTTCTATTAGGGGGAAAGGAGATAGTTCTACAGGATATATGAGTGGATATACCTATTTAGCAGGAACGGGGACATTGACACCATCAATTGATGCATCGGTAAGTACTCCTAATAAATATAAAATGGTAGTAGATGCACGTGATCCAGCTCATCTTTATATCACACTTTATCGGGATACAACAGGAACAGGAACTGCATATGGTTTACCTGTAATTGATAGATTTGATGCTATTGCGTCTCAAGGATCAAGTCCTTATTTTGTACGTCTTGCATTGACAGGTTCAACGGGGGGATCAACTAATTTTCATGAAATTGATGATCTAACGGTATCAGGTATATGTGTACCCTATACAACAGAAACTACTACAGGTGTATTTGACGCGTGGGATACATCGCGCTCGGTGAGTGACCGCAATATTTCAACTAAAATTGCCAGTCAAAATTTTAATCTTACGGTTGCGAGTTTAAATAGTGCCAATAATGGAGTTCAAGCCAAGGTATTGGGTAGAGGTGCTTATTATCGCTTATGGGATTCAACAGCAAATACTAATAGAACGCCTTATGTATTTTTTGATGCCAACGTAAGCACAGGAATGATACAACCTGCATTTAATCTTTTTACAGCCACCAAAGATATGAAAGTGCAGTTTAAATTTTGTGCCGATTATAATGGAACGGCGTATGATGTGAAGGAGGATATTGCGTGTACATCTCAGAATATATGTCATCCTACCTTAGTGACAACGAATACCCCATGTTATCGTGAAAAATTTAGTACGGATAATTTTGCTATTCGCCCCGATCATTTTGAATTTTCAGCGCCAATAGCTAAGATGAGATCGGGCGAAGACTATAATCTGGCTGTGGACGCGAAAGATTACAGTGGTGCAAATACGCAAGAGTATAATCAAAGTATCTCTAGCTTAACGAAAGCAATTTCGACATGGTGGCAAAGAGATTCTAATACACAGCTCAATACAATAACCTACCCCGTCCATGGATCGATAGTCGCAACAGCAGGTGATTGGAATTTGAGTAATGGGACGGGTTCTGTACCTATTCAGTTTAGCGATGTTGGAAAGTTTACATTGGATTTGAATGATACGAATTGGGCAGCTGTTGATATTGATGATACCGCTTTATCATTGCGAACAATTCATGGCGAAGGAAATGTAACCTTTGTCCCTTATGACTTTAATATCACTGCTGCAACCATTACAAATAATAAGGGAGTTTTCCCGTCCTTTACCTATCTCTCCAATGATTTGAATATGTCTGCGAGAATCCCAATGAGTGTGTCAGCGAAGAATAAGCAGCATGTTACAACACAAAACTATGCCAATAATATGTATGAGCGAAATATTACTATTACGCCACTTGTTTCTTCTGTTGCTGCAAGTACGGCAGGACTGACACCATTAATCTTAGGAATCAGTAATGTAGATGCGAATTTTTCAGCTGGAACAAAATCGATTGCCTATAATGATACGATTGTTTCGAAGTTTAATTTTAATCGAAATCAGACACAAGCTATATCACCATTTGATATAAATAGTTCTAATGGTGTTGGCAACGATGTTAATCTTACAATTATTGATACAGACAGTGTTTATGGAGATAGAAATCAAACGTTAGATGGGAACGCCACTTTCATCTACGGTAGAATCATCCCCCGTGACATCCGTGTTTTTGGAAATGCAGCTTTTAGCGCAAACGCTTGGTATGAGGTCTACAACGCACCGACATTGGCAGGTCAAGCCCTCTCTCCAAGTCGTAATGACGCACTGTGGTATATCAATAAACTCCATAACGAGACAACGGATAATAATGCGACCGTGACACAAGTTTCAGCGGGAAATTTACCTACGTCGCAAGATTATAATACGACCACAGGGATAAAAAGCTATAATTTTGGTGGACAAGCAACTCTTCCTTTTAGTGCCAAAGCCCATATCAATACTGAGTCATGGTTATGGTACGGACAGACAGCATTGGGCTACGAAGATCCAACAGGGACGAATAGCTGTCTAACCCACCCCTGTTTCAATATCAATATCGTCCCCCCCATAGGTGCATCAGGGAGTGCCAAGGATAGCACTACTAGTGCTACTAAAACCAGCAAGCAAACAACAAAGCCAACAGGGCTTATATACGACTATGCACCCGCAATACGATAACATTCCCCTTTTTCGGGAGTTGTCCTTCTTTTATTGGTTTGTTGCTAGAATGGTTAAAGAAAAAATTATTTTATACTAAAAGCAATTATAGTTAATGCTATAATACTGACTAATATAATCATAGAGAGTTGGATAGTATGGTGAAGAACCCCTTTTACTTCGGAAATGAAGTGTATGATGAAGATTTTTGTAATCGTGTCAAAGAGCTAGAGGAGCTTAAAAAAGATATTGATGTAGGGCTAAATATCCTTTTGTATGCACCAAGACGTTTCGGTAAAACATCCCTTTTAAAAAAATTACAAAATGATCTCAAAAATGATGCTAGCTATAAAGTTGTTTTTTTTGATCTCTTTAGCGTCTCTAGTATCGATGAGTTTATTCAAAAATATTTTAATGTTTTAGCGATTGCTTTAGAAACTACACCCGATAAAATTCTCTCGTTGTTCAAATCAACTTTCTCCATAAGACCCAATATAACTGCTACCCTTAATCAAAATGGTGAAACCTCTTTTGGATTGAATTTTTCAAAATCTGAGCGAAATAATAGCCTAGAAGATGTTCTTAATCTCCCTTTGGTGTATGCCAAAAAAATGGGGGTTAAAGTCGTAGTCATTTTTGATGAGTTTCAAGAGATAGAACAATTTGAAATCGAGAAAAAATTCCGAAGTGTGATCCAAACCCACAGTAAAGAGGTGAGTTATATTTTTTGTGGAAGTAAGAAATCAATACTCTCTGAAATGTTTAATGATAGGACGAGAGCCTTTTACAAATCGGTAAAACATCTCCATATCAATGAAATCAGCCTTGAAGACTGGGAGATGTTTGCATCGGTCAAGTTTGAAAGAACGGATAAGATCATCACTAAAGAACAAATAGAGCATATCTATACCATCACCAGTGGATTCCCCTATTATATGCAGCAACTTCTTTTTATGGTGTGGGACAGTACCCAAAGGAGCGTGAATGACACCATTATAAAAACAGCACTGAAACTTATGATTGAGAGAGAGTATGATTTGTACTCTCTTATTTGGTCAAATCTAACCCCCAATCAAAAGAAGTGCGTGAAATATATCCTTGCCTTTAATGGTGAAAACCTCTACGCTAATGAAAGCTTAAGCGATTTTAGTATCAGTGCAACAACACTAAAAAGTACACTGGAAGCATTGGCAAAAAAAGATGTGGTTGATCGTAAAAATGATCGTTATTATCTAGTGGATCCATTTATGAAACTGTGGGTTGAGAGACTTTAACATAACAAGAAAGGGAATCAAAATTCCCGTGAATACGGGAACGACAGAGAAGAGTTTAGATTGTGAGCTGTGCGATTTTGGAAAGGACATCTTTTTCACGGATAGGTTTCATCAGAAAACCGTTGGCACCGCATTCCAGTGCTTCCCCTTTTTTGGTTTCATCCGTTGTTAGGACAATAACAGGAAGTTGACGAAGAGAGTCATCCGCACGGATCACTTTTAGCATCTCAATACCCCCCATGACAGGCATAATAATGTCAAGTAAGATAATATCAATATCATCTTGCATTTTCAAAAGACCTATAGCGTCTGCCCCATTTCTAGCCTCTATCACGGCACTCACATTAGCTGATTTCATTAACATCGATTTCAACAATTTGAGATTAATCATATCATCATCAACTGCGAGAATCTTAAGTTTTTTAGTGTCCATCTATGCTTCCTAATTTAGATAAATTTTTCAAATACAAGACGTAAAAGGTCTTTATTGATAAGATTTTTAATCATCTCATGAACATACAGCGCATCATTTTGATCAACCTCTGCATTAGGATCAGTTAGTAGCACTAAAGATATGTCGTCGTTATCAGTGCGAATTGTATCATAGAGTTCCTTGAGGTTAAGACCAGGCAATGTTTTGTCGAATAACGCCAACTTATAGCGCTTGGTCGCAATGTTGATTTTTAAATCTTTGGCACTTTTAACACCCACGTAGGTGTACCCCAAATCATCAAGAATACGACTAAAAAGCTTCATTTCCAAAGGGCTTTGTTTTGCTAATAAAATGTCAGCATCATACGTTGAGACTACTTCAGGAATAGATTCGTGAACTTCGAGTAGATTTTCCAATATTATTTCTGCTTCAGGAACGACTGGAGGTAGTTCTTCTAGCTCGTTGGGGATCGTCACTTGAGTAGTAGTATCCGCTTCTATTTTCTTGGTGCTTTCTAACCCATCTTCATCTGATTTAGGGGGACTCTTGATCTCAATGATTTTGTGGGAGAGATAATTGTTTAGTAGATTAACGATATCGCTACGAACTAATGGTTTGGTTGTATACTCATCCATCCCTACAGACATAAACCGTTCACGATCCCCCTTAAGGGCATTGGCGGTGAGGGCGATGATAGGGACGTGGGTTTGACCATAATCCTCTTCGAAATCAAGAATTTCTTGGGTAGCTTCCATTCCATCAAGGACAGGCATTTGAATATCCATAAAGATGAGATCAAACTCCCCATTTTTACGTTTTTCAAATGCTTCAAGACCATTGTTTGCTAAGGTGATGGTCAGTCCTAAATCTTCAAGGGTACGCTTGATAAGTTTTTGATTGATAATATTGTCTTCTGCAACGAGTACGTTTGCTGCAAAACGAGAGTTTTTCTCATCAAACTTCTTACGACGTGACGATTTTTGTTTACGGGTATTAAATGCCTCTGCATCATACGCTTCAAGTACAGCACGAATTTTAGAGCTATTAAGTGGTTCATACAGAACTTTGAATAAATTAAGACCCATCGAGTCTATTTTCTTCATATAATACGATTTGGTGATAAGGATAAACTGTTCGCTTGCAGCTGAAAATTGAGTCAATTCATCGTCATTCGTATAATCGTTATCTACAAAAAGAAGATCGTAGTTGACTTGACGTTCCAAGATTTTCAACTCATCCATTTCATTAAAAGTAGTATAGCTCACCCCAAGATAGTCAAGATACTCTTTCAAATAGGTACTTTGGAGCTTGTTCTTTGTTTTACTTTCATGAATAACTGCATTGATATTCGAGAAAGATCCTTTAATAGGATCATTAAGGCTTTCAATCTCTTCAAAAGAGAGGGTAAAGAAGAACATTGTTCCACTTCCTGGTTCACTCTCAAGATCAAGCTTGCCCCCCATGAGTTCTACGAAACGGCTTGAGATGGTAAGACCCAAACCTGTTCCACCGTATTTACGGGTAATAGAGGTATCCGCTTGACCGAATGCTTCAAAAATACGAGATTTTTGTTCGCTGGTAACACCAATACCGCTATCTTTGACACTAAAGCGGATGAGGGCACGATTGGGCTCATCACTTGGAAGTCGGCGAACATCGACATTGATCGTTCCACCACTGTTGGTAAATTTAACGGCATTACTAAGGAGATTGATAATAACCTCTTTGATTTTGGTCGGATCCCCTTTGAGTGGTCTCTCAAGGCTTGGATCAATGAAGCACGCAAGGTCAATATGTTTTTCAGAGGCACGAACGGCATAAACATCCACGGCACTTTCAAACTCATCAATGGCATTAAAGGCAATATCTTCGATTTCCAGTTTGTTACTCTCAATTTTGGAGAGGTCAAGGATATTGTTGATAATTTCAAGAAGATTTTCAGAACTTTTTTCGATAATATCGATAAATTCGCGCTGTTCATCATGCAAATCGGTATCTTTGAGCAACTCGGTGAAACCCACAATACCATTAAGGGGTGTTCGTATTTCATGAGACATATTCGCCAAGAACATTGATTTGGCTTCCGATGCTTCAAGGGCGAACTGTTTGTCGTGCATGGTTTGTCCAATGATACGCTCAAGCAATGCGTATGCTTGCATGGTTCCCTCAGCCGTATCAAGGTTAATCGTATGGCTAAGCTCTTCCGCTTCATTATCGTGGGTATCCTCAGCAACACGTTTTAAGACGGACTCAAGATTACGAATATTTTTTGCAATTTCATTGGAAAGTAGGATTCCTAAAATACCAATAAATAGCGAGATGATCCACAAAGTAATAGCAAGAGAAAGGAGTTGAAGTGCATCTGTTTTGACAGTGGATACACGTGCATCCATAGCATCAATAAGAATTTTTTCTATCTTACTAATGGCTTCAATCTTTTCGGAGAGCATTGCAAACCAAATGCCTGATTGTGTCTCGTAGCCTCCCATGGCACTCTTTTGAAGAATTGATTGACGTTCTAGTGCAATATCTTGAAATAAATCAACATTATCCTCGTTGAAAAGAGATTCAGTAAGGGATGTTTTGAGATTTTTGTCGTGAATATTGTCAAAATTAAAAGAATCGGCTTGTGCAATTAACGAGAGCCATCGGCTAAGTTCATTTTGATGAAGCGGTGTAGCGCGCGCAAGAAGATAGGTAATATATCCCCGTTCTTGAGCCGTATATTCACTTGCACGTACGAGTGATAAGTAATTACTTTCAATGGATGAAATTTGCTCATCTACTTGTACGGAAAACAAAGCAGAAAGCTCAGCCAACAAAGCACTTTGTGATTTTCCGTAAATATCATCAAATACAGTACTAAAATTGGCTGTTTTAGCATCGACAGATGAGCGTGATACTTGACGCCCTTCTTCTAATTTTGCAAGTATCGTAGCAATCTTGGGTGATTTATTGTAAGCGGTAAATGTTTTGATATTGTGATCAACAACAGTACGTTGGGCATGAAGCGATTTTTTGGTGGCCTCAGAAGCATTCCCCATAAACATAACGGTCATACCACGTTCACGCCCAATATTACTAATGAGTTCATTAAGCTGTTTACTCTGTTCGAGATGCGCTTGAAGCACTTGAGCCGACTGATAACTCAAATAAGAGTTATAAACATAGTAACTGGCAAGTGAAAACAAAATCAGAATCGGAAAGAGACTGATAAGGCGAAGTCGATTTTTAAGTGCTAAATGCATGGTCGGTTCCTCTTAAAGTTGGTCGAGATAGCTCATCAAGCGACTGGAAGCTTTTTTGGCTTCTTGTGCATCATGAGTTTTGATAAGAACGTTAAGTTCATCAGATACTTCACTAAGGCGCAGGTTATCACTGATTCCCTTAAGCTTCGAAGCATTTTCATTCCATAAAACGGTATCAAATGCACTAATAGCATCCGAAATTTGGCTACTAATAATGTTTGCATCATATTTATAATCGCTAATCAACTCCTGCATAAAAGCAATTTCAATACCCAATGCTCTCGCCGTTGAGTCGATGTCGTAATGAAGGGTTACAGGATTATCGGTTGAACTCTCTCCTCTTGTTTCAACCTCTTTGATGGGTTCTACTTCAAGTTCAGGTTCTGTACCACCAAGGTCAAAGAACTCTTTTTTATAAGGAATTTCTTCGAGTACTTCTGGATCTTTTTTGTGTTCTTTTGGAGCAAAAGCATAAATAGTATCGGTCTCTTCGAGGGAGATGGGATCACTCCCTATTGTTTTTGGAGTAGTTTGTGTTGGAGATACCATCTCAAAATTATCCGTTTGTACGGTAGGTTGATACGCAACGTCATCACCTTCTTTTCCTTCGAGTTTTGCCACAATCGTGTAATAATATTTCAAATTGACTTCAATTTCCCCTACATCAGTCGAGGTATTAATAATTGTAAGTGTTTCAAGGGCATCTTCAATACGAAGATTGGCAGCAACCCCTTTGAGTTTATGTGAGAGAATATGGATATTATTAAAATCATTTTTCGCACAAGCATCAAAAAGTTCATTTTTAAATTCGTGTGATTGTTGGATAAAATCGCCGATAAACTCCTCAATCAGATCAACGGGAAGCCCAAGCTCATTGGCGGCAACACTAGGGTCGAAGAGATAGTTGTTAGCAACTTTATGATGAGAAAGATACTCTTTTTCGGCATCACTATAGCGTTGAGCTTTAGGTGCTGGATGAATGACTGGTTTGGGCTCTTCCGTCATTTCAGGGATAAAAGGAAGAGGCTCTTCAAAATCACTATAGAGCTCTTCGGGTTCAGAAAGTTCATTCAATGGAATATCTAAAGGGGCTGGCTCATTTAACTGAATTGGGGTGATATGGGTATGATTAACAAAGGGGGAAACAGAAGGCTCAGTTGTCGTTACACGAGGAGGGATAAACTCTTTTACAGGCTCTTTGGGGCGCTCTCTTGGAGTGATAACATGGGGCTTTATATCCTCCCCACTTATTGTTTTGATATGTAAGAGCTCAATGCGGTAGCCACTTTGTGTAGGGTATTCTACTAAATAAAACTGCGAAACTGCCAATTGACAACTAAATACTCGCCCCTTGGCGTGAACAATGGCATTGAAGGTATCGGAATCAGAGTGGAGGATGAAGTCAATCCATCCAAAATTTTTAAAATTGTAAATATATCCTGGTTCGTTGGCGAAAAGATCAGCAACATCGGTGCATACCTTTAAGAGCTCTTCAAAGGAGGGGTAGTTTAGAAGTTTTAACCCCTCATCGTCTATCCCTATAAACTCTTGTTTGTGATTATATAGTAGCACTTTTTCTCCTCCTAGTTTTCTTGGGCGAGCATTTTTTTATAAATCTCTGCGGTCTCTTCAATGTTTTTACGGGATGCAGGCTTACGGGCAGCAATGTACCCTTTAATTTTTCCATTCGCATCTAGCATGGGAGAAACTTCTGTGTCAACCCAATAATATTTTCCATCTTTACGGAGATTTTTAACCAAGCCATGCCAAATGGTCCCCGATTGGATTGTTTTCCACACTTGCGCAAATGCAGCTTTTGGCATGTCAGGATGACGGATGATATTGTGAGGTTGACCAACCAGCTCATTTAGACTATAACCCGAGATTTCGCAAAATTTTCGATTAGCAAACGTAATGATACCTTCCAAATCAGTTTCACTTACAATAGCACGCCCTTCAAAAAAGTACTCCTCATCTACTGCAACGGGTTTTTCCATAATCCAACTCCTTGGCTAAAAAACTACTGAAAATATTGGTATAAGGAATATGGCATAAACAAGGTAAAACCATTCTTAGTTTGAGTTCAAAGTCGTTAAATTCTGAATAATTTTAGCCTCTTTGACTCCAATGAGTTCACAAAGTGTCTCGAATGACCCTTTTTGGATCTCCTCAAAGGTACCGTAATAGTCTAATAGTTTGTGTATCTTTGGCAACGTGATCCCTTTTAAGGAGAGAAATTTGGATTCTTGATCCCGTTTCAATTTGGTTTTTTGATGAAAAGTAATGGCGCTTCGGTGTGCTTCATCCCGCAAAAGTTGAACAAACTGAAGCCGTTTATCGTACGGCTCAAGACGCAGTGTGTCGCCGTTTATGTGAAGAATATCCCGTGCAGAGCCTTTGGCTCGGTGCGCTTTGGCATCAATTTTTTCTTTGCTGATAGCGATGACATCGAGTGTGATTCCATTGGAAGAGAGGAGATCGATGGCAAGAGAACGCAAGGTTGAACCTCCATCGAGAATCCATAGATCAGGGGGTGGGTTGGTTGCGAATCCCTCTATGCGACGACGTAGCATCTCGGACATTTGACCGTATTCGTCGCGTGCTTGAAGGTGATATTGACGGTAAGAACTTCGCTCAAAAGCTCCATTCTCATAAACGACCATCGCCCCCACAGTAGCAATACCTCCGAGATGGGAGTTGTCAAATATTTCGATACGATGGGGAATGTTTTCAAGTTCACACAGCTCTTTTAAGGAAGTCAAAAGCGTATCATTGGTTGGCTTATGAGTTTTGAGAAGTTCTTGCGCATTGGTGAGGGCGAGGGTGGCGAGCTGTTTTTTGATCCCTATTTTGGGTGTTTCAACTACCGCTTTTTTCCCAAAAATAACACTTAAATGTTCTTCAATCCATTCGGACTCTTCAACAGGGTGGGCAGTGAGAATTGGGGCAATGATAGGGGGTT
>JAABPY010000153.1 GCA_011391735.1 Sulfuricurvum sp.
TGGGTAAAAGTAGTGAAGAACTGGGGGTGTACTCAAGCAGTGGAAGACGATTTTCATCGGAAGGGATCGTAAAAAATGCGCTAAAAGTAAAGGTTGTCCCCGCGTTGGGAAGACTATGTGCCGTAATGATCCCATCCATTAAGTAGACCATATCTTTGGCGATCATCAATCCCAGCCCCGTCCCGCCATATTTGCGAGTGAAGGAGGCATCGGCTTGATAAAACGGTTCAAAAAGGTTGCTGAGTTGCTGCGTATTCATCCCTATTCCACTGTCTTGTACATCAAAGCGAAGTTGATACCGTTTATCCTTGGAGGGGAGGAGAGAAACAGAGAGGGACACTTTCCCAACTTGGGTAAATTTGAGGGCATTTCCGAGGAGATTACTCAAAATCTGCTGAAGCCGAAGGGGATCACCTACGAGTTTCTTAGGGACATTGGGGGCGATATTAAAAATAAGTTGAATTTTTTTGGCTTCGGCTTTATAGTCGAAAAGAGCGTGAAGATTAGAGAGAATTTTATCTAAATCAAAAAGGGTTATTTCAAGATGAAGCTTATTTACCTCGATTTTGGAATAATCAAGAATGTCGTTGATAACTCCAAGCAACGCTTTGGCAGAGGTTTCTGCTTTGGTAAGATAATCACGTTGCAAGGGAGTTAAATCTGTTCCCAAAACCAAATCGGTTAATCCAATGATTCCATTGAGTGGGGTACGTATTTCATGCGACATATTTGCCAAAAAACTACTTTTTGCTTTATTGGCGTTTTCGGCGGCCTCTTTGGCAGTGATAAGGGCTTGTTCAAACGTTTTATCAATCGTGATATCCCGATTAATCCCTACCATAGAGAGGGGATTTCCATTACCATCTCGTTTGACAACAGAGGTTGCTTTGACGTATTTGATGGTGCCATTGGGGACGATAATACGAAATGAGGTATCAAACGGGGCGATATTGTGAAGGGCATTTTGAAGCTCTTGCTCAGCACGTTCAACATCATCAGGATGGCATCGGCTGACCCAGTGTTCGTACGCAAGGGTATTTTTTTGCATTCTTTTTGGGGTTTCATAAAGTTGATACATCTTCTCATCCCAAACGAGTGTATTGGCTTTGAGATCCCACACCCATATCCCAATATCGGCAGCATCGGTGGCTAGACGAAGGCGATCATACGTTTGGGTAAGTTCATCAACTTCTTGCTCGTTAAAAGAACTCAAAGCCATCTCCCTCCTCCAAAGTACTCTCATCACTTGGTTCCAAAAAGGCTTGGATCATCTGAATATTGGAGAAGATGGAAGCATCCATGAAACCGATGGAAGGTGCCCCCTCGTAAAAGAGACTTCTAAACCATAATAGAAGGTCATTGTTAAAACTTTTACACAAAGCAGACATCTGTGATGCGTGTTCGATGAAAGCGGCTTCATCTTTTTTGATAATGGAGGTTAAATCATGAATGGCAGATCCAAGGGAACTTGTTTGAGTATAAAATGTCAATACTCCCGATATTTTCTCAAAAGCCGTTATGATTTGCTCAACATCCTGTTCGCTTAGTTCATTACTCCCCATCCACACGAATTGCGTTGAGAGATGATCCAGTTTGAGCTGTAGTGAATCAAGATCGTCTTCCTCCATAAAATCGAATAGCTGAAAAATTTCGGTCTCCTTTTCATACGTTGAGGGGAGAGGAGTTTCTGTTTTTAACGAGAGTGGAATAGGAAGCTCTTTTTGGGGTATTGGTTGGGAGATTTCGGTTAAAATAGGGGGGACCTCTTTGGCAATTTTAAAGGAGAGACAATGGGATTGGATGTGATAGGGGAGATGTTCAAGGTGACTTTCAATTATCGAAAGAAGATTTTCTGTGGGGAATGTTTCGATGTGAAGAATGGAAAAGAAAAAAGCCTCCTCATTTTCTTCCAAAATAATTTCAGGTTGAAGATCATGAGAAAGGAGTGCAAGTCCTAATTGATACATAAATCGGATAAGGTCACTTAAAAAATTGGTTCGGACGTTATCTTTTATCGTAAAGAGGAGCGATTCCCATAATTGTGCAAGATCCTCTTCTTCTTCGATGAGATAGATAGTTTTGTAGCAAAAAATAGCATTGGTAAAAAGATTATGGCTCTGTTTGGAAGAGAGAGAACCTTTTTCGCTGTTTATCATATTCAAATAAAGTCCCAGACGGTTTTTGAAGACATCGGGTTGGATTGGTTTGATACAGTAGTCTTTAGCACCGTTACGAAGTGCCTTGATCTGATTTTCTTCTTCCCCTTGGTTAGAGACGATGACGATGATGGCGTTGGGCAAAACAGCACGGATACGTTGGGTCGCTTCGATCCCATCCATAATGGGCATTACGATGTCCATAAAGATCAAATCATACGCACTAATCTGACATAAAGCGACCGCTTCAATTCCATTATTAGCAGTTGTGATACTAATCTCTCCCCCAAATTGTTGACTGTATTGGGTGATGTAAGCCTCCAAAAGGGCTTGATTGAAACTTTGGTCATCGACAATCAGTACCTTGGTCATTTTTGCCTCTTACGTGTCATTGAAATTCTTTTTGCATCTTCTGAAGAATTGCATTTATATCGATGGCTATCTCTTCAAGCCGTTTACGTTTTGATTCATCAGAGAGTAGACCCAACTCTTTTTCGAATTGTTCACACTTCTCAGCCACTGTTTCGAGAAAAAGATTTTGGGAGATTCCTTTGAGGGAGTGAATTGCCATTTTAAGTCGCACGGGATCAGTGGGGTGCTCTTGGAGTTGGGTCAAAATAATAGAGGCATTATGGATAAATTTTGTAAACAACTCTCGAACAATTGTTTCGGGGAGCTCTAAACGGGAAGCGATCGACGACGCTGTGACCATTTGTATAGAAGATTTTAATAATGATAAAGGTTTAAAAATATTATCCAAAGCATTCATCTGAAAATTATATCACAAAAGAATAGCAAAATTATTTTATTGACTATTAAAGCGTCAATTTTGTCGTAAAAGGGAAAAATCTACCCTTTTACCCGTGCCATGCGTCCTTCTTCTTGCGATTTATAAAGTTCCGCACACCCTTTGGCAAGCTCACGAATTTTCAAAATATAGTTTGCTCTCTCTGTCACGGAAATGGCTTTACGCGCATCGAGGGTATTAAACGTATGGGATGCCATCATACATAAATCGTAGGCAGGTAGTGGCAACTCGGCATCCAAACACCGTTTACACTCGTGCGCTTTGGCTTCAAAATCGCTAAAGAGCATTGCGGTATCGGCGATTTCAAAATTGTATTTGCTAAACTCAATCTCCCCTTCTTTGTGAATGTCACGGTAGAGGGTTTTCCCATACTTATTTTCACTCCACACGATGTCAAACACCGTATCAACCCCTTGGAGATACATCGCCAGACGTTCTGTTCCGTAGGTGATCTCCACTGCGACAGGATCGCACGTAATCCCTCCAACTTGTTGGAAATAGGTAAACTGCGTCACCTCCATCCCATTGAGCCACACTTCCCAACCTAGACCCCATGCCCCCAATGTCGGAGATTCCCAGTTATCTTCGACAAAACGGATATCGTGGTCTTTAAGATTGAGTCCCAAATATTCTAAACTTTTGAGATACAGTTCTTGGATATTTTCAGGGCTTGGTTTGATAAGGGCTTGAAACTGATAGTAACTCCCCAAACGGTTCGGGTTTTCCCCGTAACGTCCATCGGTAGGGCGACGGCTAGGGGCGACGTAGGCAACTGACCACGGCTGAGAATCCAATGAACGTAAAAAAGTAGCAGGATGAAACGTCCCCGCACCTGCCGCAATATCGTAAGGCTGAACAATAGCACACCCTTGATCATTCCAAAATTGTTGTAGTTTTAAAAGCATATCACCGAAAGTTATCATAAAAATTTCCTGTCAAAAAAGTGGGGTATTATAGCCAAAGAGACCTAATTCTTAATTGGATAAACTCTCTCATTTTTGGAGACACGCCAGTTTCTGTGGCAAATTTCGACCATTGCGTAACTGTTTCATAAACTTCATCGCAGATTGTGGCTCCATTTTTGAGTCGGTGCTTTTTGGCTAATGCCAATAGCTGTTTTTGTGTCGGATTTTTCCCCTCTCCCAGAATCATGGTGCTGTGTTCACCACCTGGTCCACTGGAGAAAGTAACATCATAAATTGGTGAAAATCTCCACTCTCCCCCCTCATCCATCAAAAATGAGAAATTTTTAGCATGATCATCACGATTGTGGGCGAAAAGATTAAAACATGCAAGGCGGAAAACTTTTTCTTGCTCTTGGATATTTTTGGTGAGATGGAGACTCAACGAGAGGAGGTCATCATAATCCAAACACGGAAACCGAAAATCACTATGGACTAATCCCGCCACCGAGTGAACATGAACGCGTCTATCACCGAGACGATCAAATCGTTCACAGGCGAAATAGCTCCCTTTTTTCCCCTTTAGTAGTGCTGTTTTTGGCATCTCTAACCCTGCTGCTTGTGCCATCAGAGAATACACATACTCGATAGCTCCGATTTCACGATTATCCATCGACGAAGCGAATTTGACCATCCAATGACGATACCCCTCTCTCAAAGGTTGTGACCCATGGATAATCTCCTTCTTATCCTCACTGAGTTGTATCATCGCTTTGGGTCGCGCCCCTGCGGAGGAGCCGTTGAGTCTGAGTAGCTCATCGATCAGCTCCTCACTGCTCCCCTCCAAAATCTCCTGCGAATGTTGGGCAAGATGATCCAATACGATTATATCCACAGAGGGATTTTCCACCTCGTGACACGGTTCATAGCTGAGCGACCCCATCCCGTAATTGCCAATATAGCTGAGTCGATCCAGTGGGGTCAAATCCTGCGCATGGACTCCCAATCGCATCAGATGTCTATCCATCAACAACCGCCCCCAACCATCGGGCAATGAGTCATTAAATACCCCCCATAGCCCCTCAAACGTATCATCATCACACCGCATCACCCCTGATTTGAGCGGTAGTTTATAGGGGGAGAGTTCGATACCCGTTTTGAGAAATTCTCTATCGTACTCGAAATAGATTTTTCGATCTTTGTAGGCGAGGGTGCCTACTTTTTGTTTATGGGTGGTGGTGAGGTGGACGGTGAGTTTTGGGGTAAAAATACTCATCCCAAAACTTCTTCCAAACTCTTCGGCATTGCTTCTCGTTTCACACAAACCCCCTCAAAATCGCCCAAACATTCTAAAATAAAAGCCAGTTTTAGGAGGGATTCGAGGGAAATATCGCCGCTGTGTTCGAAGCGTTTGAGGGAACCTAAACTCACTCCTGAGCGGAGGGAGAGTTCTTTTTGGGTGTAACGTAGGGTGCGTCGTCGTTCTCGAAACTTAGTTCGAAGTTCTTCGATGAGATGGTGAGGTTCTTTGGGTAAAAAGGATAACATATTAGCCCTTTTGTGAAAATATAGACCATTATAGCTAATATTTTATCTTTTTAATCCAAATTGCAGATTATAGAACCAACATCAATACGAAACTTACCGTATCACAACTTTGTTTTTTCCACTGGTTTTGGCATCATAAAGTGCCTCATCTACCCGCTTTAAAAAGGTGTCAGCACTATCCGTTTCTAAAAAATTTGTTACCCCTAGGCTAACAGTTACTTTTCCTACAGTGCTAAAGGGGTGATTCTCTATTGCTTTACGCAGTCGGTCAGCGAGAACAGATGCTTCATGTTCGGGGATATCGGGTTGCAGTATCATAAACTCTTCCCCTCCCCATCGGGCGATAAAATCGCTTTTGCGGATATTTTCGTTCCCCATGCGTGCTATCTCTTTTAATACATCATCACCGCATAAATGCCCATAGGTATCATTGACATTTTTAAAGTTATCAATATCAAAAAGGATAATGGAGAGGGCAATTTTATATCGTTTTGCTCGGTCGATGGAGTAGTGGAGAACTTCATCAAACTTTAATCGATTTGCAATACCCGTTAGTTTGTCTACAGAGGCAAGTTGTTCAAACTTTTTTTCCAAAAGCATATGTTCGGTGACATCTTTTCCTGTCGATACAAAAGAGGAGATTTCCCCTTTGTGATTTTTGATTGCTGCAATGGCTTTATACTCATGATACAGTTCTCCACTTTTTGTTTTATTCATCATATAGCTTCTAAAGGTCTCTCCCCTTAGTATGGTTTCCCATAAGTTTTGGTAAAAGGGTGTTGAATGTCTCCCCGATTTGACAATAGAGGGCTTTTTACCATAGGACTCTTCTTTTGTGAAGCCTGTTTGTTCTTCAAAAGCAGGATTGATGTAGACGATTATCCCCTCTTTATCGGTGATGACAACACTGTCACCGCTTACTTCAATTGCTTTTGAGAGTTGAACCAATTTGGACTCAATCTCAAGCCGCATCCGTTTTAATAAGCTGATCGTTATTAATGCCATTAAAAGGGCAAAGAGTGCTCTAAAAAGCTGAACGGGTAAACCGATGGTTTCTTGAAAAATAGAGGTGTTTATTATAGAAGCCATCCCTATAGGGGCATCAGGGACGATGAATCCAGCTAGTACCCCGTATGCGAAGAAACTAAAACTCAATGCCAATAGGTGCTTTTTATAGATATAAGAGCCTTCAATATCCTTGTATTGAAAGAGGGTGTATGCGGTCAGAAAAGTAGAGGGAATAGCGATTAAATATCGAGTCCATACATTTCCTGCTAGATATAGTGTGTCACTGCTTTGAACAGTAAGGGCGATGAACATCGTTATTAATAGGGTAATAATAAAGACCAGATGGGAGCATAAAAATCGTTTAAAATTATTCACCAGTGAGATAAGTCCAAAATAGAGTAAGAAAAGGTAGGAGAGGGGGAGTAAGAGTAAATTGATAGTATTGAAGAGAAGAGTGTTAGCAGGTTCGATGAGTTTAAACATATCGATCCACTCAGAAGCCCCATGAAGGATACCGAAAAGTCCTAAGAGCCAAATATGTTGCACTAATCTCTTATCTTGCAACCCTTTGGGATACAATAACACCGCCCCACCAAAGGTGAAAAAAGCAAGTCCATAGATAAAAAGAATAGGAATCACAATAATACCCTTTACGATAATGAGTTTAATTTACAGATGATCGAACCAATTTCAGCCCCAAGCGAACGGGAAACGACCGAACATTTTACTTTGAGTAAAAAACAGATATTAGAGCGTTTCGTCGGATTCATACACTCGTAATTCCCCATCCCTTTGGCAATAATAACATCGGCATGGTCGAACCGTTCTTTTGCTTCATCACTAGCACGCTCATAAACAAATCCTGGAGTATTGACACCACTATCAATAAGGGTACAAATTTGATCGATATTCGCTTCTTGCGCCTCTTTCATCGTCACATCATTGATGATGGGATTACCCCGTACCATATAGCTAATTTCTAAATGGGGGTAGAGTTTTTGGAGGAGTTCGATTGCTAGTGCATCAAAAATATGTTCCCCTGTATTATCTCCGATATAGAGTAACGTTTGTGAAGTTGCTAGTTTTTCTCGTAAGATCTGCGAATCATCACAACCAAAAGAGGTTTTAAAAACGGACATAATCGCATCGTGCAAATCAAAGGTTACCTCTGCTGCTAGATCGATCACATTCCCTACCACAGCAGTTTTGAGTAGAGCCATAAAGGGATCATCGTCTTGCTCTATCGTTTTACGTAAAAAGGGGAGATATTGGAGGGCTTGTAGTGTAGCGTGAGCTTTTTCCTCATCATAGAGATCAACTTTACCTGCTAAAACCGCCATTTGCTCATATAACGGCGCAGCAATAAGGGGAGGGGAGAGGGTGAAATCGGCATTTTCAAGAGAAGTTTCAACGAAAGTGACAATCTTTTGGGTTAGAAGATCATCCGCATTTATCGCCTTGCAGACACGGTAGCTTTGGGCGATAATACACCCGATGCACTCCTTTTCTATTGTCATTGATCGGCGTGCTCATCGATCACTTTTCCCCACATGAGTTTGTATTTACGACGCATAAACTCCATCTCGTGTTGGCAATGATTGAGCTGGTCTGTTAGGGTGGCAATCGTGGTTCGGTCTTCCTCATAAAGCTCTTGAAGAGAGTTGATCGCCTCTTTGAGAAAGACGTTCTCATTTTTAATCGACTCAATGGTCTCCTCTTTGGCAAGGAGCACTTTTTCATGAAGATTGATGATCGTACCGATAGTTTTTTCGACGAAGCTCGCCCCCAAGGTAATATCCGCTTGCGATGCACTCAAATCATGGAGGGTTGCGGGGACAATTCCCCCCATAATTTGAGTAGGATCAATCATCACTTCTCCATCATGAACTGTTGTTGAGAGTTTCCCCTTCATAATCAACGCTTCAACATCATCACGATCCATCTGCGCTAGTTGAGCGTACTCGTCAATCCCTATCCAATCCTCTTGCATCCTCACCCCTCACACGTATTATTTTTGAGTATCAATTATAAAATAGTCTCTATTTCCAATGAATCCATCTCCACTTTTTTCGCTTTAGCGATACGGTCTTCTTGGAGTTTCATCCGTAATTCATCGTTTTCCAGTGCCAAAATCTGCATCGCTAGATACGCCGAGTTAATCGCCCCCGCTTTTCCGATGGCAACGGTCGCAACGGGCATTCCTGCTGGCATTTGTACGGTGGATAAAAGGGCATCAATACCGCTAAGGGCTGATGCACTCATGGGGACACCAATGATGGGTTTGATGGTTTTAGAAGACAAAACTCCTGCCAAATGAGCCGCCATACCAGCAGCTGCGATAAAGACTTGTGCCCCTTTGGCTTCAGCGGCGATCACATAATCCTTAGTACGTTCGGGGCTACGATGCGCCGATGAGATGATAAGCTCATACGCAACACCAAAATCTTCAAGCGTATCCGAACACGCTTTCATCACTTCAAAATCACTTTTACTTCCCATAATAATAGATACAAATTTCATTTTATTCCTTGTGTTATTTTTGATTTTTAGCCATCCGCATTGATTTTGGCGATTAATTCTTGTAAAACCACTTCTGCTTTATCGTTATCGATTTGGCATGTTCCTGCCGCATGGTGTCCGCCTCCATTGTAGCTAAGCATCAACTCCCCAATATTGCTCTTTGAGCTTCGATTGACGATCGATTTGCCCGTTGCGAAAACGGTATTTTGATTTTTGAATCCCCATATTACGTGAATGGAGATATTTTGTTCGGGGTTGAGGGCATAAATCATAAAACGGTTCCCTGGATAAATGATCTCTTCGTTACGCAAATCAAGGACGATAAGGTTTCCGTAAATTTTGGAACAACGTGTTAATTGCTCTTTAAACTCCGTTGCGTATTTGGTATACAGTTCGACTCTCTCTTTGACATCAGGAAGCTCCATAATCTCATCAATGGTATGGTTATAGCAATAATCGATCAAGTTCATCATCAGTTCATAGTTAGAGACTCTAAAATCTCTAAAACGTCCCAATCCCGTACGTGAATCCATCATAAAGCTCAACAAATCCCACCCTTGTGGATTGAGAATATCCTGAATACTAAATTGAGCTGCATCGGCTTTATCCACCGCCTCCATCATCTCTTCAGTGATATTGGGAAGTTTCTCTTTACCGCCATAATAATCATAGACGACACGTGCCGCTGAAGGGGCATCGGGCAAAATAATATGGTTCTCTTTTTTCCCATTACGAATCGTCTCACTCTCATGGTGATCAAACGCCAAATGAACCCCCTCCACGTAAGGGAGATTGGTAGTAATGTCATTGTCATTGATCTCTATGGTTCCATCTTGCATATCTTTGGGATGGACAAACTTGATCTCATCAATAATTCCCACCTCTTTGAGGATGACGGCACATACCAAGCCGTCCATATCACTACGGGTTACTAAACGGTATTTTTTAGACATAAAAAGCCCCTTTTATTTTAAATTATTATAACGAAAAAGAAAAACAATTTCACTGTTTTGGACAGGTATCCATCTCATCGGTTGCGAGGATACGAAAAAACGTAAAGTGTGGTAACGGTGCGGGGAGTTTGAAACGGTTTAAATTTCCGCTATGCACTTGATCCCATACTTTCCCATTTTCGGCGACGAGCTGTTTGAAAAGGATGATCCATTGTCCTTTTCTTTGTTCGATGGTGCCGATTTCGTTATCACACTCTTGAATGAGAGTATCCACTGGGGCGACAATCTCCATCACATCATTGGGGAATGTTTTGTATTTACACTCGAAAAACTCCCCCGATTCATCGACGAGCCCTGTTACTTGGTGGGTTCCCATCATCATCGTAAAATCGAGATTTTGGGTGTCGTGTTTTTCAAAAGGGCGGTTAATAAGGTACGCATCGGTAAAGCCACGATTTTGCATCGTCGCTAACTCTTTTTGGTACGTATCACCCTCAAAACGTCCCGCATAATAATCATCAATCGCTTTGCGGTACGTTTTTGCGGTAATAGCAGCATAATAGGGGGACTTCGTTCTCCCCTCCACTTTGACCGAATCAATAGCTCCACTTTCTAAAATTTCGCTAATATGGGATGCCAAATTAAGATCTTTGGAATTCATAATATAGGTTCCGATCCCCTCATGCTCTTCGAGCTTGAAGAGGGTTCCTGTTTCGGGATTGGCAGCGTACATCTCGTAAGGGAATCGACAATCGTTGGCACAGCTTCCGCGATTAGGGACACGACCACTTTGGAGTGTTGAGATGAGGCAGCGCCCACTATAGGCAAAACACATAGAGCCATGGACAAATACTTCGATTTCCAAATCGGGGAGTTCGGCTTTGATTTGGATAAGGTCTTTGAGGGAAATCTCTCTCGCAGCGATGATCCGTCGTGCCCCCATGTCATAATAGACCTGTGCATCAAGGATATTCATCACATTGGCTTGGGTCGAGAGGTGAAGAGGGATATGGGGAGCTATTTGGTGGGCGAGTTTCAATACTCCAGGGGTTGCCACGATAAATGCATCGGGCTCTAAGGACGCCATTGTTGCAATATGCTCTTTGAGAAGTTTCAGTTGAGAGTTAAATGGAAAACCATTGATAGTGACATAGACTTTACGTCCTCGTGCGTGAGCGTACTCTATCCCCTCCTTGAAGCTCTCCAAATCGAACTCTTTACCCGAACGGATACGAAGGGAGAAGTGACTCACCCCACCATACACGGCATCCGCACCGTAATCAATCGCAATTTTTAATTTTTCTAAATTTCCCGCAGGGGAGAGGAGCTCAACTTTTTTCAAACCTTTAATCTCTATTCATTTTTTATTTTTTTCCAAAAGAGGCTAACAGTGCTTCAATATCATCGCTGTTAACAACATCTTCTGTTGAGGTATC
>JAABPY010000154.1 GCA_011391735.1 Sulfuricurvum sp.
CCGAACTGACCCGTTTTGCATCATCGATTTTACCCGAGAAGAGGTGATTCATATAGGTTGAGAGGGCACGCATGACGTTGATAACCCGCTCAATTTTTTGGCGGTGAATATCTTGGTATTGCATAATATCCATTACGTTCATAATGGTGTCTCCACCATTTTGAAGAATATCCATAATAGTACCCGTTTTCACTAACCCCTCTTTATTGTGTTCCAGTTGAGTTTGGAACGCTTCAACATGAGGAAACTTAAGACTAAGGGTTTCAAATAGCTCAATATTGCCCTTCAAAATCGCATTAAGGGCTTTGATCTGCTTCTCGCCATCCCCTAACTCATTACTGATCTCCTCAATAAGATCAAAAATTTCAGAGGCTTTTTGTTCACTCTCTTTGGTAACATCATCAAGCTGATGAACCATTTTATTCTCATCCGTTGGTGGAGGAGGAGGCCAGCTATGGGTGGCAGAAACACGATAGTTGTCTGGATCCATTTCATTCGTAGGTGTTTCGTCCGCTTCCTCGTCTAACAGTTCCATATCGGCAAAAGATTCACCTTCTTCTTGCGCTTCATCCAAATCCATATCACCATTCATCAGCGCATCTAGCTCTTCTTGTGTCATATCGATATCCTCTATGATTAATATTGCACTATAATAACATTAAAATCTTTAGTTTATTTGGATAAAAAGATGAAAATTGATCTGCATAACCATACAATTTTGTGTAATCATGCGACGGGAAGTGTTAATGAGTACGTCGAAGCAGCGATTGCGTGCGGTACGAAGTATTTTGGCTTCTCCGATCATGCCCCCATGAACTACGATAAAGAGTATCGAATGACGTTTGAGCAAATGGAACTTTACGAGCAATGGGTACGCGATGCGCAAGAGCATTATAAGGACAAAATCACCGTCCTTTTAGGGTATGAGGTAGATTATCTTTCCCATTATATGGATGAGCGGGTATTAAAGCGTCCCTGTGATTATTTGATCGGATCGATTCATTTTATTGATGAGTGGGGATTTGATAATCCTGAATATATTGCAAAATATAATACGATGGATATGGATACCCTTTATGTACGCTATTTTGATTTAGTGGAGATGATGGCAAATAGTGGCAATTTTGATATTGTCGGTCATTTGGATTTATTAAAACTATTTAAATTTTTCCCCAAGAGGGATATTCGACACTTGGCAAGCAATGCCCTCAAAGCGATCAAAAAAGCTAATATGACCATAGAGATCAATGTTGCAGGTTTACGTAAGCCTGTAGGCGAGATGTATCCTTCTCCCCTTTTACTTGAAGCCATAGCAGAGCTTGAAATCCCAATTACGTTTGGTTCCGATGCCCACCGTCCCGATCAAGTGGGGATGTTTAGTCGTGAAGCGCAAGCACTTGCTCGAAGTGTCGGATATACTCATTGTGCCCTATATCGAAACAGAGATCGAGAAATGATTAAATTTTAATCACTCTCTTTTTCGATATTAACATTTAATTCGCTATACTTTTTGAACTATAATTATTTCAGGAGTACTGCATGGGTAAATTCGTAAACAGTGTAGATGAGTTTTTTGAGTTTTGTAAAGAGAACGATGTTCAGTTCGTAGATTTCCGTTTCACCGATATGAAAGGGACATGGCATCATGTCAGCTACCGTATGAGCGCAGTTAATGCAGGACAATTTGAAGGGGGTCTACCGTTTGATGGTTCGTCTATTGATGCATGGCAGCCAATTAATAAATCGGATATGTTGTTAAAGCCAGACGCACAGTCCGCATTTATGGATCCGTTTACTGCTGATCCAACCGTTATTGTTTTCTGTGATGTTTACGATATTTACAAAAATCAAGCGTATGAAAAATGTCCTCGTTCCATCGCTAAAAAAGCATTAGAACATCTTGCAAATGCAGGTGTGGGTGATGTTGCCTATTTCGGACCTGAAAATGAGTTCTTTGTTTTTGAAGATGTCAAAATTCGTGATGAAGTGAATTGCTCGTATTATGAAGTGGACAGTGAAGAGGGTGAATGGAATGATGCTAAATCATTCAAAGATGGCTATAACACAGGTCACCGCCCACGTAACAAAGGGGGTTATTTCCCAGTAGCACCCATCGATACTATGGTTGATTTACGTGCAGAGATGATGTTGGTATTAGAGCAAGTGGGTCTTGAAGTTATCTTGGGTCACCACGAAGTAGCACAAGGTCAAGGGGAAATTGGTATCGTATTTGATACTCTTGTTAATGCCGCTGACAACGTTCAAAAACTTAAATACGTTATCAAAATGGTAGCGCACCTTAACGGTAAAACCGTTACGTTTATGCCAAAACCTCTTTATGGAGACAATGGAAGCGGTATGCACGTTCACCAATCAATCTGGAAAGATGGTAAAAACACATTCTACAAAGAGGGTGGCTACGGCAATCTTTCTGAAGATGCCCTTCACTATGTTGGAGGAGTTTTTGCTCACGCACGTGCGGTTGCAGCATTCACTAACCCATCCACTAACTCCTACAAACGTCTTATCCCAGGATTTGAAGCACCGTCTATTTTGACCTACTCAAGCCAAAACCGTTCAGCATCATGCCGTGTTCCGTATGGTGCAGGTGAAAAAGCAACCCGTATCGAAATGCGTTTCCCGGATTCAACAGCTTGTCCGTACCTTGCATTTACAGCAATGTTGCTTGCAGGTCTTGATGGTATCAAAAATAAAATTGTTCCGATTGGACCAATGGATGAAGATCTATTTGAACTCAGTCTCGATGAGATTCGTGAAAAAGGGATCCCTCAAATGCCACATACATTACGTGGTTCATTGGAATCGTTGATTCGTGACAATGAGTTCCTTCAGCCTGTTATGACAGCTGAATTTGTTGATACCTACCAACACTACAAATTTGAAACACAAGTATGGCCTGACGAAGCACGTCCAACGGCGTTTGAGTTCAAATCTACTTACTCTTGCTAATATAGCCGTTCGCCCTGAGCCAGTCGAAGGGCTCATGGTTCGACAAGCTCACCACGAACGAAATTCAATAATAATGATATTTTAGGGGGCAAAATTCCACGTGTGTGGAAATTTAAAGAAGAAGATTTTAGTCGATAACCTTTGGTCCCGCAGCAGAATAATCAAAATTACTTTCACCATCCGTATATTTCTTGAAGTTTTTAATAAAGAGCTGCGCTAAATTATCACGTTGAACAAGATAGGCATCTTTATCCGCCCATGCGTTACGTGGATTGAGGATTGTAGGGTTAATACTCCCTAATGTTTTAGGAATATGGAAACCAAAGGTATTGGTAGTATCAAACTCAGATTGATTAATAGAGCCATCTAAGATAGCATTGATACACGCACGGGTATCTTTGATACTCATCCGTTTTCCAACACCATAAGCTCCCCCTGTCCATCCTGTATTGACGAGATAAACATTTACATTGTGTTTATCGATTTTTTCACCGAGAAGCTTAGCGT
>JAABPY010000155.1 GCA_011391735.1 Sulfuricurvum sp.
CAAACAAACGATTTGACTCTAATAACTTATCATTCCAATTTTGTTCTAGCTCTCGCATCTCCTCTTGTGTTGTGCTTAACCGTTCGCGAAGTTCTCGTTCTCTCTCTCCTTGCTCTTGGCTACGAATCCTCTCTTTTTCTGTCATATCCATAATCAATGCTGTTTTATCAATATGGGCTTGTTCTATTGCTTGTTGCAATAGTTGGCTTTGCTGTTCGAATCCTTGTCGTTTCTCTTCAAACAAACGATTTGACTCTAATAACTTATCATTCCAATTTTGTTCTAGCTCTCGCATCTCCTCTTGTGTTGTGCTTTTCTGATTCATTAAATCTTGTACTAAAAAAGCATTTTCTCCAATAACTGCTTTTAGTTCAAGAATCTGTTGGTGCCCTTGCCTAATATCTAAGTTTTTTATCGCAGTTATTTGATCTAAGCAAAGTTTTAATACGCTAGTGCCTATCTGAAGATATTCTATCTCTATTAGCAATTTTTGAGCTGATGAAATGTCTACTATTTCTAAATCTCGAAAATAAATTTGAGAGTCTATGGTATCAAACAATAAAATTTCATCTACTACGATGCATGCATTTGATGTAATAAACGGTAAAAGATTAATTTCTTCATTTTTTGTCACTAAAATAATATGTTTGATATAAATCTGACAAAAATCATTGAGAGGATCCAAACGTAAATTTTTTAGCGAATAATCTACTACATCAATTTCAAAAATATTTAACTGACAATTATTTTGAATTGCCTTCTTGATTGATCTTTCTTCTGATATACCCATTCCTTCATCGATGAAAAGCTGCATATAATATTTCATATCAATTTTATAATCTTCGGCAAAATCAGATACCAAATTTTCTTTGAATTTTTTTAGTTCATAAATAAATTGATATGCTTCACCAAAATAAAGATTTTTAACATAATCTGCAACTACTTCTGGCAAATCATCATAAGAGTTCATAAACTCCGTATTTGAAGGATTTGCATAAACAGCTGTTTCATATGTTCTAAATAAATCACTTTTTTCTATCACTTTATCAAAAGTTTTTTTTGTAAAAAAACGAATGTGAGTGTCATCCAAAAGCCCAGTGGTATGATAATTAAATTCATTCTTAAGTAAATCAATAATAACAGCATTATGTCCAACATTCGGAATTGAAATCAAAATACTACCGTCTTCTTTGAGCAGTGATAATGTTTTTTTCAGTGTAATCTCAGGATAGTATAAATGTTCTAAAACATCTGCAAAAATAATAAAATCAAATTTAATGTTACTGAAACGTTCTACCCAATGATAATTTTCGATACTATCAACCATTATTTCTTCTGTATATTGAGCAGCTTCTTGTGCAGCTTCAGAATCCATTTCAACTGCATATATTTTACAATCATATTGTTCTTTTAAGAATTTGGTCATTCTTCCATGTGCTGGGCCAAATTCCAATATCAGGCTATTAGGCTTGATACGATCAATTATTACGGACAAACTATTTCGACTTGTCATATCCAAATCAAAATTGTATTTACTCACGATTTCCATCCAAAATTCTCAAATTGATGTGTAAGATTAGGATTATACGCTGGATCATTTTTTAATTTATCACCCCATTTATTTTTCATATATCCAAATTCTTTCATAAATAATGCATGTTTTTTTGAGGTATCATCGTGACCACGACTGATTGACTCATGATGAATAAGTTTTGCATACGGAGTATACAGATTACGGTATCCAGCATCTCTGACTTTGAGGCAAAAATCAATATCATTAAATGCAACTGCAAGATTTTCATCCAATCCACCGACTTTCTCATAGATTTCACGGCGCACACACAGACATGCTCCCGTTACGGCGGAAACATTTTGTACTAACACGGCACGATGGCAGTACCCAGGATCATCATCACCGATGTATTTATGTCCATGCCCCGCAACACCACCAATTCCTATAATAACACCCGCATGTTGAACGATACCATCGGGATAGAGCAATTTTGCCCCTACAACTCCGATCTCAGGTCTCAGAGCATGCCGTACGAGTTCACTGAGCCATCCATCGGATATAACTTCTATGTCATTGTTTAGCAATGTCAAGATTTCACCACGGGCGTGTGTAAGAGCAAAGTTATTAAGTTCTGCATAGTTAAATGGTTTATTATACGGATACACACGTATCCGATTATCCTTAGAAACTTTTGTGAAATATTCATGTGTTTGCACTTCAATAGAATTGTTGTCTATAATAATGATTTCCCAATTCGAATACACAGTATGTTCCACGATACTGTCAATACACATTTTTAAAATATCAATCCTATCGCGTGTGGGGATAATAATACTTACCAAAGGCAGTACAGACAATTGGTATCGAATACGATAGTGTGTATCACCAAGACCATCTACAACGCTATTCCCTGTCTGTGCAAAGAAATCTTCTAGGGCATGTCTTCCAACATCATGATCTTGGATACGACCCATCTTGATTTCTCCCTTAAGAGAATATTGATGATAAAGTACTTTTGGAATATGAACGATATCTTCCTTATCAATATATGCCGTCATACGAAGTGTTGCATCGTAATGTTCTGCCCCTATAAAATCACTACGTAAGCCTCCGATTTCTCGAAAAGTACCTGTGTGATAAAAACACATATTCCCAATATAATCACTCGAATAAAACAAATCAGGATTCCAGTCTGGCTTGAAGCAAGGATCTCTACGAATACCCGTTTCATCCATAAAATCCGAATCCGAATAGATAATCTTCGCATTTGGTTGATTAATTAAAATCTGTGCAACTCGATAAAAGGCTTTTGAGTGGAGCGCATCATATTCTCCCATATAGGTCACATAACTGCCCTTACAGTCCGCCAAAGTACTATTTAATGTTTGAGATGTTGTATCCTGAAGCCTAATCCGATAATCTTGCTTTATCTTTTGCTGAAGTAAATGAAGACTATTCGTATCCAAAGCTGTCAAATCAGCGGTAATAATTAGCTCCCAATGAGGATAAAGCTGATGCTGCACGGTTTGTAAAGTATGCTTCAAAAGTGGAAGATTATTATCAATGATCGGAAGAATAATCGATAATAACGGGGGCTCCATCCATAAATTAATTGTTTTTTTCAGAGAACGTATTTGCTTTTTCGATATTTTGTCATACTTTTTAATAAAAGTTTCATAATCATTTCCTAGTAAACGATTAATTCTAATATTTACCGTTTGTAAATATCCTTTTTGTACATGGAAACATGATTGCCAAATAGTTTTAAGTGTATTTCTGATCGTATGTTGCTCTTTAAAACGCCAATAATCGAATATTATTCTAAATAGTCTGCGTAAATAACTCTCAATCCAAGTAATCTTATGCAGTAGCATCTGACTTTGAGAAAAATAACCAAAAGAAGCTGTTGGTGACCAAAAAAGAGCAACCGTACCATGAGGAACCCAAATAACTTCACGAATACTACCACGTAAGTTTGAAGGTATCGGCATAATTTGCTCATGCCCAGTATCATCCAAAGCATAAATATTTGCCTCTCGATTACCATTATTATTCGTCAAAGCCGCTTCAAGATAATACCATCCACCCTTGTATTCAGACTCTGTTACTAATTCAAATCGTGGAGAATGTCCCAATGATTTAAACTGCCCTTTATTCTCATTGAGTACTGCTATTTCCTGCACAGGATCGATTTTGACTTTGTATCGTATTCTTGGAAGTAATTCTATGAGATACTCGATTTGTTTCATAAACGGAGATAAAGGGAAGAGGCGTGACTTGACTAAGTAAAAAGAGTAGGATTGTTTCATCAGTCTATAATCCCTCATAAATTTGGATCGCTTCATCGACAGAGTCACAAACCGTTAAATGACCTTTATCTAACACTGCTGCATGATCACAATGAGCTCGAATCAAATCAACTTGATGTGCCACAATAATCATTGCACGATCACCACGCTTTTCAAACAACTCAATATCACATTTTTGATGAAAACGGTGGTCTCCAACTGACATACCCTCATCAATCAAGAAGCAATCAAACTCAACCGACATAGAAATAGCAAATGCCAAACGTGAAGACATACCTGACGAATAACTTTTAACGGGTTCATTCAAATAGGCGCCAAGCTCGGTAAAATCCTCTACTAAAGCCATAGTTTTGTTGAAATCCACGTTGTAAATTCGGGAAACTAGTTTTACATTATCGCGACCCGTTAAACTTCCCTGAAATGTGCTTCCTAATGCTAACGGCCATGAAATAGACATATCACTTGTAATGGTTCCAGATTTAGGAACTTCTACTCCATTAATAAGTCGTATTAATGTGGATTTACCCGCACCATTTCGACCCAAAATCCCCCATTTTTCTCCTCGTTGAATGCACAAATTAATGTTGTTTAAAATTAATCGCTCAGATTTTCCGTGATGTATTGGATAGGTTTTACAGACATTAATTAATTCCAACATTAAGCATTACCTATCATATCGATTGAACTCTCTTGATAGAAATATTGGTTAATGCTAAGGCAAATAATGTAAATGCTAAATTTGCAATGATAGTGTACTCTGGATAATAATAAGTCTCCATGCGAACACCATAATATCCAGCATGAAACCACTCAACACAATCAACCAAAGGAAATAGTAATAGATAATCGCGATACGGTTGCGGCACCAAGTGAGCTGCTAAAAACACTCCTGAAAAAGGGAGCATTAAATACAAAATGATATGAGACGAACGTTCAATTGTATCACTTAACTCCGCTAAAGCAGCCATTGTAAGGACAAATGCAAAACAAAACCAAACAACCATTAACCAACCTATAAGCATAGTGTACAAATCAGCTGGCAACTGACACACTCCAATAGCGATAAAAATTAAATACAGAAACAAAAAGGTTGCTGTAGTTCCTGCAAATTCTAAAATAATTCGTGAATAAATAATATCCATAGGACGAACGGGTCGGTAATGTAACAGTGCCATATTAACTTCAATCGCTTTCGTGACGCGTCCCGTCCCATTGCGCCACAGTAATAATGTAGGATAGCTGACCGCCAGATACTCTGCTACTGAATTACCTGCTTCTCCCGAATGTAATAGTGAAAAAATCACCATAACACCCACAATAAACATAGCAGGCTCTGCAATCATCCAAATAATTCCTAAACCTTCACGCCCAAAACGAGTGATCATTTCACGTAAAATTAACGCCCAAATAACTCGTCTTTGAATACGAAATTGCTCAAAAAAACTGGATCTATACTTAGCGATCATGATGCTCACGTACTCCTGCATTCAGAATACTTAAGATTCCCCATAGTATAAGCCCCAATATAAATACCGCTGCAATCGAACGTATACGCCTTGGTTCAAGCGCAATATCAGGAGTATTAGGCTGGCTAATACGCTCTAAATAAAGGTGCTGTCGTAACGCTTCATTTCGTGCACTCTCTAGTGATGCAAGAGCTGCGGCAAGCTGTTTGCCTGCAAAATCACGTTCAAGAACCAGCTGCTCATATTTCGATGATTTTTGTGCTAAAGAGGTGTTACTTCCTGTTACCTTTGATGATTCAGATGCAATCTGAGAAGTGAGATTTGTAATTTTGTTTTGTAGCAATGCGACTTGTGGATTTTCAGGTGAGAGGCTAATCATCTGTGAAAGTTGCGCACGAGTGGCAATCAGCTCATCTTGAATCTTAGCGACCAACTGTAGCTGTAATGCCGATTGTTTCTCCGGATCAAAGACCGATTTAGCATCACGATAGTTCGATACTGCCAACGATGCAGCTTTGGCACGAGCCATTGCACGCGCTACTTCACCTTCGGCGAAACCAATCATATCGGCACGACCGCGCTCATTGAGACGATTAATAAGCTGTTCACTTATCGACAACAGATGTTCATTGATCTTTTTGGCTTCATTAGCATCAAAGGCCTGTACGCTAAGGGTCAAAATCGAGGATTGCGAATCTATCGTTATCCCTACTTGTTTTTGATAATATTTGAATAATGCTTCAAAACTATTATCAAATCCAAATCCGTCAAAACGGCTAACTGTATCCACTTTTGAGTCACTATAGAGCTTACGGTAACTAAGGTTATGATCCAACGAAGTAAGCGCATCACGAGAGAGGATATAATCACGAGCGGTATAAACATCATCGTGCGCACTACTAAGCCCCGTACTTTGTAGCATCGCTCCCAAACCTGAAACCGTCGGTTTATCTGGGGCACGTACAACAAACTGCGATTCGCTAATATAAATATCCGATGCAACCATCCCGTAATAGATAGATGCGATCAATGTTGGTACTACAACGGTAGCAGCGAAAAGACGGTGTTTTTTTAAATAATTTAATGTTGATGCCAAAATTTATCCTCGTGTATAATCATCACTAATGCGAATTATATCATCTTCACCTGTATACTCACCCACTTGTGCCTCGATGAGAATAACAGGTATTTTCCCCTCATTCGTCAAGCGATGGACTTCTCCCATTTTTATATAGGTGCTTTCGTTGGGACAAATAAGCATACTCTTTTCTCCTACGGTGACGGTTGCTGTACCGCTGACGACGATCCAGTGTTCACTACGGTGAAAATGTTTTTGCAAACTGAGACGTTGCCCTGGTTGAACGATAACCCGTTTAATCTTGTATCCAAGAGAATCTTCGAGAACTGTATAAGTTCCCCATGGTCTGTGCGCCGTGAGGTGAATGTTGTGCATTTGACTATTGCAGTTTTTCAATGCCGCTACAACTTTTTTGACTTTCTGCGATGATCCTTTTTTCGACACCAGTAAAGCATCCCCTGTATCCACAATAATGAGGTCTTCAACATCCACCGTAGCTATTTTGCGACCATCACACAATACAAGATTATTTTTACTATCAATACCTATATGCTTATCACATACCGTATTGCCATTGGCATCTTTGGGAAGTTCCTCATAAAGAGCATCAAAACTCCCTACATCACTCCATCCCATATTACTGCGTACCACTTTGATGCGATCACTTTTTTCCATCACGGCATAATCAATGCTATCTTCGGGGATGGCAATCATATCCTCGTGTTTGATTCTCGTCAATCCGTTAGTATCTGCCTTTGCTAATGCGATCTTACAACTCTCATAAATTCCTGGAGAATATTTCTGAAGTTCATCTAAAAAAATGCCTGCTTTGAAACAAAACATTCCCGAATTCCAATAATAATTGCCCGCACTTAAATACGCTTGCGCTGTAATAACATCGGGTTTTTCTTTGAAAGATATCACCTCGTCGCCATCTGATTCGATATATCCAAATCCCGTTTCAGCAAACGTAGGGGTAATTCCAAATGTTACTAAGTAATTGCAAGAAGCAAGTTCTTGTGCACGGGTGACGACTTGTAAATAGGCATCCTGATCTTTGATAAAATGATCACTAGGGGTAATAAGAACAATTTCTTGTGGGTCAAGCTCCATACATGCCAAAGTAATTGCGGGAGCCGTATTGCGCCCAATGGGTTCAAGGAGATATTTGTCGGTCGTTTTATGAAGCTCCTTTAGCTGATCCAATGCTAAAAAATGGTGCTCTGTATTGGAGACAACAAATTGTTGATCACAAACACTATTATTTCTCTCGACAGTCAACTGAAAAAGTGATTTATTATCAAAAAGCTTTACAAATTGCTTGGGCATAAGGGTACGACTAATAGGCCACAAACGAGTGCCACTACCACCACACAAAATTATATTTGTCATCAAAACCTCTAAATTAGTATTCGTATTGTACTTATTTCGTACTTAAATAAACACCTAATTACTTCTCCATAAAATCATAAACCCCATCAAAATTCTCTGAATTTAATGTTAAAAGAGATTGTGAACGCTCAATATACACATCATAAAGTAACTCATGATAAGTCGATTTCAAAACGGTGAATGCTGCAATTGCTTCGGTAAAATTTCCTGCATAATACAGTTGCAACGCTGTGTGGAATGTATCCAATTCTTCCTGTTGAGCCTGTGTAGGAACTCCCATGGCAATGACTTCATACAGTCGTATCGGCTTTAATTTACCCTTAACGCGTACGGTGTCAAGTTCACGAATCACATACGCCTCTTGCAGTTGCTCGTAAGTAAATTCAGAGATAATAAGATGAACATGATAGTGTTTGCATATCCCCTCAAGGCGAGAGGCAAGGTTGACAGCATCACCGATAACGGTATAATCGGATCTTCCGATGGAACCAATGTCCCCTACCGTCACCACCCCAGAATTAAGCCCAATCCCAAAATCAAGATGAACGCCAAATTTGGCAACAAATTGTTCACTCAGACCTTCTCGTAATGCCAGTTGATGCAATGCCGATTGTACCGCCTTATCGGCATGGTGCTCTACATGGTTGGGGGCGTTCCAGTATGCCATGATGGCATCTCCGATAAATTTGTCAATCGTCCCACGAGACTCAATGATGGAAGCTGCCATCGTTGTCATATAGTCGTTGAGAAAAGAGACAAGCTTTTGGGGAGAGCCTAGCTGTTCGGAGATGGTCGTAAAGGAACGAATATCGGAAAAAAAGACCGTCACTTCGACCTCACGGGTACTAAGGGCATCTTCTATGTCAGAGGTGAGGAGATCGTCCATCACCTGCTTGGAGACTTTTTGAGCAAATTTCTTTTTCACTTGCTCTTTTTGACGATGTTCAAAGACAAAATTCATCCCCAATACGGAGAGGATCGATACCGAGAGGGTTAGAAGGGTAAAAAAGAGGTTGATAATGATGTGGTGAGTAAAAAGGAGATAATAGTTGAGATACAACAGTGCCCCCAATAAAATCACATATCCCACAATGAGCCCGAGAGGATTTAGGCGTGTGAGGGGATAAAAAACGATAAAGGAGAGAAAAAGTATGAGGGAAATTTCGGCAACTTCACTCCATTGGGGGCGTTGGAGCATATCGTGGTTGAGGAGATTGTCGATGACTGTCGCTTGAATTTCGATACCAGGGATAATGTTATCAAAGGGGTTGGAACGCAAATCCATCAATCCGTATGCCGATGTCCCCACAAGGACAAATTTCCCCTCCACCGCCTGTTTATCAAAGGTGTTATTGACGATATCAGAGGCGCTGATATAGCGAAAGGTTTTCCCCGGACCTCGGTGATTGAGATAAAGGCGACCGTTACGATCGGTGGGAATCTCCAGCTCCCCTGCACGTAAAGAGGCAAGCCCTAAAGGGGAGTAGTTCAGCGTTATTTTATGGGTATCCATGGCAACTCGGAACATCTCAAACGCCAACGAGGGGTAGAGGGCATCATCATACCGCATAAGCAGGGGAACACTTCGGATACTTCCCGTCGCATCGGGGACGTTGTTGATAAAGCCACTCGAATAACCACTGTTTTGGATGGAAGGGATATTCGTAAGGATCCCATTGGGTTCAAGGAGATAATGGGTGGAGGGGATATTTTTTTCGATAAAAATAGCGGGAATAGTGGGAAGTGTCGGGGATGAAACCTTATAGGTGCGATCAAAGTTGAAAATATACCCCAAAATCGTTGGAGTATCGTGAACCGTTTGTGCCAAGATAGTATCGTAGTTTGGCAACAAGCGATGAAGATGAAATTGCTCACCAAAACGGTGGGGGGAGGTTTTATCCTCTTCGGAGAAGACAATATCCAATCCGATAATCCCCGCTTTAGAGGCGGTTAAATTCTGAAGCATCGTGGCAACAATGGAGCGTTCCCACGGCCACTGCCCTATTTCATGAAGACTCTTTTCATCGATGTCAACAATAACAATTTCTCCACTAGCGGGTGTAACCCCCCGTGCGATAAAGAGGAAATCTCGAACTCTATCATCAAGACTCTGATACGAGGCGGGTAAAAAAAGGTACCCATAGACAATCGCCCCACTCACCATCACAAAGAGGAGAAATTGAGTGAGGCGATAGGTGAGGCGCATTAGGGGCGGATATTGGGGTTGATCTCGTGTTCATACAGAAGATTGGTCGTCATACTCATCGCCGAATCGGTCAAAATATCCTCCATATTCTCCTGATTTCCTTGGTCAAACGACTCATCCCAGTTGAGTATCCCCCCACTTTTTTCCGCAGCGATAAGTGGCGGTGCTGTCTCATCAAAGGTGTAGCTAAAAATAGTCGAAATATGGAAGGTTTTTTCCAAATTCTTAGTCAGTGCAGGGAGGGTAAGGTTCTCTTTTAACGTATCGACAAGTTGGGGAATATAGAAACTCTTCTCTAAAAAAACTCTCAAATCTTCGGTGACAAATTCACGCAATGTCCCCATAATCCCCTCCGCACTAAAAGGGAGATACGATCCTGCGGGGACAGTGGCTTGATTATTATTATGATCCGAAACATCAACCGCGCCTTGGAGACAAAAGATCGAGAGGAGACCGTTGGACTCCATATCGACCGTGAAATTGGTTCCCCGAATCCCAATCGTTGCAGTTTTGGTTTTAACGGTAAACTTTTCGGGGGCGACTTGACCGATTTTGCCGCTCATCACCCGTATTGTCCCTGAGAGGACATTAAATTTGGCACGGGAGCCATCTTTGTTATCAAACAAATACTCATCAATGGAAAAACGGCTCTTTTTCCCCACGGTGATAACAGTACTATCATTGAACGTGATTTGCACTTTTGAATTCTCATCGGTACTCACCACGTCATTGGACTCTAAGGGCATTCCCAGCGTAGCAGGGGAGAGTTTCGCTAAGTGTTCAATAGAGGCGGATCCACTGAGGGCGGTAATTCTAGCAACACCCCCCCACAACGAGGAACTTAAAAAGAGGATAAAAACAAAGGCAATGGGATACTTCATAACACGCTCCTAAAATCGACCCGATACACTCAAGGAGAGGGTGTACTTGTCGTAGCTGTAGATGGGGACACTTGAATTGGTATGGGTATAACCAGCGCTTTCTTGGAAGGAGACCACATCATTGAGTCGTTGCACCATATTAAACGAACCATACCCTGTCACATCTTCTCGATGTTTCAAGAAAAGGGGATCAAAATCCTCATAAAGACGTTGTTTGGCATTGGCATTAAACTGAAAAATCATCCGAGGGTGAAGCTGATAGGTGTAGAGAAAACTAGCAATATACTCATGGTAGCTAACATCCGCACGCCCTCCCCTCTCTTTGATTTGACGTGAAGCAACCAAATCGGTTCGCAACACATGGGTGGAACTAGGAGAGAGTTCCCACCCCGTCGAGAGTTCTACCGAATGGCTATCCAAATCAGAAAACTCAAAATGGTTCTTCTGCCCTACTTTACACGAAAGGATTTGACGAAAATTGGGGGTATAAAAATAGCTCCACTTAGGGTTAATACTATAGCTGGTATAAAAATCTTTATCCCCCAAATAAAAACGGTTAACGCCTCCAATGAGCTCATACGCAGAACGTTTCGTCGTGAATGTAAGGGCTGGATAATACGATAGAAGCATCATATTATAATCGGTCTCATCAAAATAGCTGCGATTGTAGAGACTAAAGCGGTTGCGAAGGACAACCCCTCCTCTCTCCCCTATATCATACAAATGGGTTAACCCTGCCGTCTCTTCATGCGCCATATTACTACGTGACTGGGCTGCGGGAAACGTTCCGTAGGTGGGGAGGGTATAGGTCTCATCCGCAGAACCGAAATTGACATTGGAATCATAAAGTAATCCCCCCCGTGCGGTAAGGAAGAGAAAATTGCGCTGTTGCTGTTTGGCGATGGACTCAAGATAGTAATCAATGGTCTTTTTCATCCCCTCAGTCACCTCAGGAGCTTTGCGAATGACCTTAAAATTTGTTTTTGCCTCATCGTACAACCCAAGTTTGTATTGCGTTCTTGCCAACTCTATTTGGTTTTCAAAATTATTGGGATCCAAGAAAGTGACCCGTTCAAACGCTGCCAATGCCGCAGGGTACTCTTTGAGCTCATAAGCACTTCGTCCCAAATAAAAATTGAGTTCGATATTATCAAGGGCATTGAGATAAAGGGTCGAGAGGAGAGGGTATGCCTCCTCATACGATTGTTCCAGATAGAGTTTTTTCGCCTTTTCATACGAAACACTCTCTACAGGTGAAAGGCTTTGCCCATATAAAAAAGACCCCAATAGTAGGGAAGATGCAATAAGCCGTAAAGGGATATTCATACTAAATCTCCTTAAAAATCAAATGTGAGTTGAACGTCGTCGATATTTTCGGGCTTGAGAAAATGGTGAGCATATTCCAAATAGAGACCACTTTCGTAGAAAAAGCGGAAAATACGACGATCCACCTCTTCATCTTTTGCCATAAAGTAGAGGATTTTCATCGCTTCAGAGAGCTTCTTGGCTTTTTTATAGGGGCGATCGGAGGCGGAGAGGGCTTCGAAAATATCGGCAATCGCCAAAATCCGCGCCTCCATACTCAGCTCATCCCCTTTCAATCCTAGAGGATACCCCTTACCATTGATTTTCTCATGATGCCCCCCTGCGATTTCAGCAACCCGCTCTAGTTTTTTGGGGAATGGGAGCTCTTTGAGCATCCGTAGGCTAACGGCGGCGTGATTGTTAATGATATGACGTTGCTCCTGCGTCAATGTCCCTTTTTGGACGATTAGATTGTTTACTTCATCCTCATTTAGAAGAGGTCGTTCCTCATTATCAAGGATAAAGGGGCGTTTGGCAATCTCTCGAATACGATTGATATTTGCATCGCTGAAAAACTCCTCCCCTTTGTTCGCATTCATTAAAAAGAGACACTCTTCGTCCAATACGGCGATTGCCTCATTGTAATGCACCTTTGATTGATAAGAGCCCTTTAAAAACGCAATGGTAGCATCTCGTTTGAGAATCTCATATTTAAGCTTAATCTCTTCGATCCGATCATAAATACTCTCCAACTTGGTCGATTTATCGATGACTTGTTCAGGGGTGGTAATTTTACCAATATCGTGCATAAGGGCAGAAAACTTAATCTCTTTGAGCTGATCTTCATCGTAATGAATATCGGGGAAAAGACGCTCATCCTCACTCATGGCACGAGCAAGCATTAGGGATAGGTGTACCATACGGTCGATATGCCCTGCTGTGTAAAGGGATTTTTCTTCGATGGCAACGTTGATGGTATTTAAAAAGGATTCAAGGAGAAGTTCCAAATCATTAATCAACCGCTGTTTCGTGAGGGTAACCGCTGCTTGAGAACCCAAAGAGAGGGCGAGCTCTTCATCGTGGGACTCAAAAGGGATTGTTTTTCCAAAAGGATCTTTTTTATTGATAAGTTGCAACACACCGATCAAATTATCTTCATGATCTTTCAACGGAAGGACGAGCATCGACTCGGAGCGATACCCTGTTTGTTGATCAAATTTTATCGTCCCATTAAAATCATATTGTGTAGAGGTGTAAACATCAGGGATATTAATCGCCACTCTATCAAGGGCACATAGTACCGCCACCATATGACGATTGGGGTTATTAGTCTCATCGAAAAGCTCTAGCGGCTTCCATGTTATTTTCTCCCCAGTCCCCCCCATTTGAATATTCAAAGAGTCATTTTGGATCACTTTAAACTCAAGCTGGTGGGTTAAGGGATGATAGAGATAAAGGGTTCCTCCATCAGCGTTGGTAAGTTGTTTGGTTTGGACAATAATCATCTCCAACAGCGTCTCAATATTTTTTTCCGCCGAAAGGGCTGTCCCTATGGCAATAATTTTGGAAACAATTGATTTCTCTTTGAGGGAGGGGGGTAACACTTCGAGAGGATTAAAAGAAAGTCGTGAAAAAATTTCCAAAACATACCCCCGATTCTCTAAAATCCCCAACGCTCTGAGCTCTTGGATAATCGTACTTTTAAACTGCGCCTTGAAGTGCATTGGAAAAATCTTAAAATCGTTACGGTGACAGAGGCTTAACTCTTGCGCCAATAATTGCGGTGTTAAATGTTTGCTATCACGGGCAAGGGTTTCATAGGCAGAGGGGAATGATACATCAATAACAAGGGTGTGTATTGTTTCATCACTATCAATAAGTTCCCAAATTTTGGGACACTTATAGGTATCCGAGGTAAATAAAAGGCTGTGATTTTCGTGTTTCACCACATAACCACAACTACCATCCGTATGGTTGCTCTTAAAAGGGGTTAGGGTAATGTTGTCGATGTGGTAGGGGGTATCCAGCGATATTTCAATCAGCTCAATCGTCTTGGCAGCATATTCGAGCAAATCAATCTCTTCAAAATTGGGCCAAATGCGGTGATTAAAAATAAATTGGTGTAAATCGTCTAAAGTCTCTTTTAACCCATAAATTTTCAGGGGGGTATGTTTTT
>JAABPY010000156.1 GCA_011391735.1 Sulfuricurvum sp.
CGAGTCTATTCATCCAAACCATCGAAAACCGTCAAGGACTCAAAGTCGCCTGTCTCGAAGAGATAGCTTACGAGATGGGGTACATTACCAAAGAGAAACTTTTAGAATTAGCCAAACCCCTCTCTAAAAACCAATACGGTCAATATCTGATTCGTCGTGCCAAGGAGGGGGTAATTCAATGACATTTACACGTACATCCATACCCGATGTAATCATCATAGAACCCAAAGTTCATGGTGATGAGCGGGGTTATTTCGTTGAAACCTTTCGGACGGATAAACTTGAGACATTTTTAGGTTTTACTATCCCTTTTTGTCAAGACAATGAGTCTAAAAGTTCGTACGGTGTTTTACGAGGATTACATTATCAGCTCCCCCCCTTTGCCCAAACGAAGTTAGTACGGGTCATCGAAGGGGAGGTACTGGATGTTGCGGTGGATATTCGTAAGGGTTCACCGACATTTGGTCAGCACGTAGCCGTTCGTCTATCTGGTGAAAACAAACGACAGTTACTGATCCCACGTGGATTTGCTCACGGATTTGTTGTCCTTAGTGAGACGTGTACGTTTGCCTACAAAGTGGATAATTATTATAGCCTTGAATGTGACCGGGGGATTGCGTTTCATGATCCTGCTTTGAACATCGATTGGATCGTTGATGTAGCAAAACTCCAACTCTCTGCCAAAGATACCAAACAGCCATTGTTTGCCAATGCTGACCACTTCACACATGGAGACAACCTTTATGTCTAACATCCTCGTCACAGGAGCTAACGGACAGCTCGGGAGTGAGATTAATGCACTGAGTGGTTTTTATCCCCACTATACCTTTACTTTTGCCAACCGTAATACTCTTGATCTGAGCAATCTGTGCAAGTTGGAAGATTATTTCGATACGAATACATTTGATGTCATTATCAACTGTGCTGCCTATACCGCCGTTGATAAAGCCGAGTCGGAGGAAGAGCTTGCCAACGCAATCAATCATCGTGCCGTATCTTTGCTCGCAAAAATTTCCAAAAAGAAAAATATTTCACTCATCCACGTTTCTACTGACTATGTGTTTGATGGCAAAAATTTTTCTCCTTACATCGAAACCGATCCGACTGATCCGCAAGGAGTCTATGGACGGACCAAGCGGGATGGTGAGAACGCTATTTTAGACGTTGCGCCCAAAAATACCCTTATCATCCGTACTTCATGGGTTTATTCGTCCTTTGGAGCTAACTTTGTAAAAACCATGCTTCGTTTGGGTAAAGAACGGAATAGTTTAGGAATAATCTTTGATCAGGTTGGAACACCCACGTACGCGCGGGATTTAGCCAAAGCGATTTTGGATATTCTTCCCCAAATCAATACTGCAATACCGAAAATCTACCATTATTCCAATGAAGGTTGCGCTAGCTGGTATGATTTCGCAAAAGCGATATTTGAACTCTCAAATATCCAATGCACGTTAAATCCCATCACCACCGATCAATACCCCACCCCTGCAACACGACCCCACTACAGTTTGCTCAATAAAGCGAAAATAAAAGAGGAGTTTGGGATCACAATCCCTTATTGGAGAGATTCACTCAAAGAGTGTTTAAAAGAATTAGGAGAAGAACAATGAAAACCATTTTAGTCACCGGATGCGCTGGATTTATCGGGAGCAATTTTGTCCCTTATTTTTTAAACAAATACCCTGATGTTCGGCTGATCAACCTTGATCTTTTGACCTATGCAGGTGATATGGCAAACCTTTCTGATGCACCCCAAAACGAGCGTCATATCTTCGTTCAAGGGGATATTTGTGATCGTCCCCTTGTCGAGTCACTTTTTTCTCAATATGACATTCGTGGAGTGATTCACTTCGCTGCTGAGAGTCACGTTGATAACAGTATCAAAAATCCCGGAGTCTTTGTCCAAACCAATGTCAATGGAAGTTTTATCCTTATTGATGTCGCCTATAAATCGTGGATGGACAAACCATTTGTTACCAAAGAAGGTTTTGAGGGATGCCGTTTCCATCACATCAGTACCGATGAAGTCTACGGAACGCTAGGAGAAACAGGACTCTTTACTGAGGAAACATCGTATGCTCCTAACAGCCCTTACAGTGCCAGTAAAGCGGGAAGTGATATGATCGTTCGCTCTTATCACCACACCTACGGAATGAATACCGTTATCACCAACTGCTCCAATAACTATGGTCCTAAACAGCATGACGAAAAACTCATCCCAACGGTTATACGAAAAGCACTAGCAGGTGAGAATATCCCTGTCTACGGTGATGGCAAAAATATCCGTGATTGGCTCTATGTCCTTGACCACTGTAAAGGTATTGATCTTGTCTATCATAATGGAAGATCAGGGGAAGTCTACAACATCGGCGGACGTAATGAGCGCAATAACAATCAAATCGTGGAACGTATTTGTACTCTCCTTGATGAAATAGCTCCTCGCAAAGATAAACAAAGCTATAGTACCCTTATCTCGTACGTCGAAGATCGTGCTGGACATGATCGTCGTTATGCGATTGATGCTACTAAACTGGAGACAGAGTTGGGGTGGAGAGCACAAGAGACGTTTGATACTGGGATTGTTAAGACGGTTGAGTGGTATTTGAAGAAATATATAAAATAGGTGTTAAATTTAAGCGTATGAAAGAAGAATTATGAATTTGAAAACGATTTCTCTACTCTCTGGTGTTGTCAGTGTTTTGTTATTAACGGGGTGTGCAAGTACCTCTTCCTACCTTTCATCAAGTGGACCTAGTACGTCAAAGGTGAATGAAGTGAATGAAACCAACAGCGCTTTTCAGATTGTCGATGTGGATGAGGGGGTAACACGTCGTCTGACCGATGCCAATAAACAAACGAAATTTTCGGAAGCGTTCGGCGCAAAAACAAGTTCAAGCTATTTGGTGGGGACAGGGGATGCGTTGGAAGTGTCGATTTGGGAAGCACCCCCTGCGACACTTTTTGGTAGTGGTTTGTCGGATTCTAAAGCGGGAACTTCAACAAGTCGAGTCAGTACATTCCCCGAACAGGTTGTCCAAAGTAGTGGAATGATTAATATTCCCTTCGCAGGACAGATTACAGCTTCGGGGAAATCACTACAAGAGATTGAAAAGGAAATTATCAAACGTCTTCATGGCAAGGCAAATCAACCTCAAGTTTTGGTTCGCTTAACACGTAATACTTCGGCTAATGTTACCGTGGTGGGAGAAGTGGGCGCAAGTGTTCGTATGCCCCTTAGTCCAAGAGGAGAAAAGCTTCTTGATGCACTTGCAGCAGCTGGCGGTGTACGTCAACCCGTTAATAAAATGACGATGCAAGTGACACGTGGCGATGTGGTTCGTGCTATGTCCCTTGAGAAAGTGATCTTAGATCCAAAACAAAATATTGTTTTGCAACCAGGAGATGTTATTACCGCTATGTACCAACCACTTAGTTTTACAGTGCTGGGGGCTACAGGTAAAAATGAAGAACAAAATTTTGAAGCCCAAGGAATATCATTGGCACAAGCATTGGCACGTTCAGGAGGATTACAAGATGCCCGTGCGGATGCTCAGGGTGTATTTATTTTTCGTTTTGAAGATGAGAATGCTATGGATTGGAAATCAAAACCCCATGTCACACCTGAAGGTAAAGTCCCTGTCATTTACCGTGTGGATTTGAAAAATCCTGCTACATTCTTCGTTGCGCAGGGTTTCCAGATACATAATAAAGATGTTTTGTATGTCTCCAATGCGCCAGCAGCAGAGATGCAAAAGTTTCTTAATATCTTAACGTCGGCAATTTTCACGATTACGGCACCGATGAGTTCAGGATTGATTAAATAGCGATGATTATGGATGTAACGCGGCTCGTAGGGAGATTTTTTAAAAGAAAGTTGCCTACTGGAATTGACAGAGTATGTCTAGCGTACGTACAGCGGTATGGAGACAAAAGCTGTGCTTTGATACGGATAGGTTCAAAGTATCATATTGTAGACAAATCCATTTCACACGAAATTTTCACGTTACTTTTAGACCCTAAAAATAGTAAACGTAGAGAGATGATGAGGTTGATACTACGTTCATTTTTGAGAGTAAACTCTTGTTCTACAAGCGGAAAAATAATGTTTAATATTGGACATATGGGGTTAGACAGAGAAGAGTATCCACGTATTATTAAAAAAATGGAAGTTAACCCTATTTTTATGGTACATGATCTTATCCCAATTCACTATCCTGAATATGGGCGTGTCGGTGAAAAAGAACGGCATAGGAAAAGGATAGATTGTATCCTTGATACGGCAACGGCTATAATAACAAATTCTCAAGCGACACTCGATGAGTTAAGAGTATATTCTAATACTCAAAATAAGCCTATGCCACACTCCATAGCGGCTCTTCTAGGTACTCTTGTTTTAAGGAGTGAACAAGGTGATGATACTCCTCTAAACGTTCCTTATTTCGTAATATTGGGGACCATTGAAGGACGTAAAAATCATCTATTATTGTTAAATATTTGGCGAAATTTAGTAGACACTCTTGGGGATAAAACCCCAAAATTAGTCATTATTGGTCAACGTGGTTGGGAGTGTGAAAATGTTGTGGATATGTTGGAGAGATGTGACAAATTAAAAAATTATGTTATTGAAATCCCTCGATGTTCAGATGAAATGTTATCGGCTTATTTACATCACGCACGTGCCCTTCTTTTCCCCTCTTTTGTTGAAGGGTATGGGATGCCCTTAGCAGAAGCACTAGGTATGGGGATACCCGTCATTGCTAGTGATTTGGGAGTTTTTCGAGAGATTGCGGGAGAGATACCCGAGTATATTGATGCGTTAGATGGAAAAAGATGGAAAGAGATAATTATGGAATACTCAGATTCACATTCATCTAAACGTCAGGCTCAAATAGAACGGATTAAAACACTTGAATTGCCAACGTGGGAGTATCATTTTCATCAAGTAGATAGTTTGATTACTTCTATTGGTCATTAATAAATGAATTACTTTTTTGGATTTTCCTATTGGAAACACCCTCTCATCGAACCTTTTTTCGATAAAAAACCCATTTTTATCAACCTCCTATGCGGGAAAAAACATCTCAAAAAAGCACTTCAACGAGGATTGAATCCTCAAAGTGCTATTTATATCTGGGGTAAAAAAAAGTTTCCAAAAGTTGAACAGTATGCACATGATAACGCTATGGCTATTTTTCGTGTGGAAGATGGGTTTATTCGATCGGTAGGATTGGGTTCTGATTTGACGCAACCGTATTCGCTTGTTGTGGATTCTAGGGGGATCTATTTTGATCCAACATCGGAAAGTGATTTGGAAAATATCCTCCAACATCATTCTTTTTCAGAAGTTGAAATTGGACGTGCGAAAGATATTCGACACTATCTAATCGAAAAAAAAATTTCAAAATACAATCTTTATAGTAATATAGAGTTGAATTTTCCCAAAGATAAAAAAATCATTCTTGTTCCAGGTCAAGTGGAAGATGATGCCTCCATTTTGTATGGGGCAAACGGGATGACCAATCTGAAGTTACTACAACAAACACGAGCTAACCGTCCTGATGCTTATATCGTCTACAAACCCCATCCCGATGTACTAGTGGGAAATCGAACAGGAGCGGTTATGGAAAGTGAGGCACTTTGTTATTGCGACCGTATTGTTACGGAAGTGGGTATTGACAGTGTCTTGGCGTATGCCGATGAAGTTCATACGATGACCTCACTGGTAGGATTTGAGGCAATGATACGGGGAATTAACGTCGTGACGTATGGTCTTCCATTTTATGCAGGGTGGGGATTGAGTGAAGATTTCTATCCGTGTGAGCGACGAAATCGAATATTAAGTATTGATGAGCTTGTAGCAGGGGCTTATTTACTGTATCCTCGTTATATCCATCCTGAGACGAAAAAGCCGTGTGAGATCGAAGAGGTGGTAAGCCTCTTTGATCGGGAACGAAACGTATATCGAAACTCAATTTTGCAAAAAATTCGTAATTGGACGAGTCGAAAGTCACAGCAAATTTACCGTATACTGTCAAATTAATTTAAATTGTGAAGAGTTGTTTGGATGGTAAAAGAGGGTTTGGAGTCGTTTAGAGGGAAGCAGGTTCTTTTATTGCAAGGTTCTGTTGGTCCTTTTTTTAAACATCTAGCACTTGATTTACAACATATTGGGGCAACTGTTCATAAAATCAACTTTAATGGTGGGGATTGGTTCTTTTCTTCCCATAATGCTATAAATTTCAGAGGCTCATTGGAAGAGTGGCCTCAATTTTTCACTGATTTTAGTGAGAAACACCACATTGAAATGATTATATTGTTTGGTGATTGCCGTAAGTATCATCGGGTAGCGCATGCCATAGCCGATAAAAAGGGGATGGATATTGGCGTTTTTGAGGAGGGGTATATTCGCCCTGATTATATTACCTTCGAAAAATTCGGGGTCAATGGCCATTCGCAAATACCACGTGATCCACTATTTTATCAATCTTTATCGAATGATGAGTTTTCTATTCTTGAAACAGCTCCTGTTGGAAGTACTTTTCGCTATGCGGCATGGTGGGCGACACTCTATTATTTTTACAGCGCCCTATTGTACCCACTGTTTCGACACTATTCCCATCACCGTCCGCTAAATCTTTTCGAAGGAGTTTATTGGATTCGCTCAGTATGGCGAAAGCAGTGGTATCGATACAAAGAGTTTGGAATGCAAAAGAGTTTAAGTACAACCTATACGAAACAGTATTTTTTGGTTCCATTACAAATATCAACGGATGCCCAAATCGTTGACCATTCTGATTTTAGATCCGTTGAACATTTTCTTGAAAAAGTGATACTCTCCTTTGCTACTCATGCGCCCAAAGAGACGCTTCTTGTGATCAAGCATCATCCACTAGATCGTGGTTATAACGACTATACTACTTATATTCATAAGATTGCCAATCATCATAATATTACGCGAAGAGTCCATTATATTCACGATCAGCATCTTCCTACCCTTTTGGAGAATGCACGGGGGGCGGTTATGATTAATTCAACCGTTGGACTTGCAGCAATTCATCACAATACCCCTTTAAAAGTGTGTGGAACTGCTATTTATGATATAGAAGGGCTAACTTATCAGGGTTCGCTCAATCAGTTTTGGAATCAATCGAGTAACTTTAAATGTAATCGTGAATTATATAATCGTTTTAATGGATATATAATCAATTATAAACAAATAAATGGAAGTTTTTATCGTAAGTTGAAACGTTCTGATTTAGAATGTGGTATTATTTGGTCATTATCTACATCAAACATGTAATATTGCTCTGAGACTAAAGAATTGTGCATAATAATAAAATATTTTTATTTTGTTACAGTTCGTAACTAATAGAGCCATTTTTAGACAAAAAAATAAACCTACCATGTTAAGAAACGTAACACCCTCCCCACAACTTCCCTCTCGTAAGGGATTGTTTAATTCTCTTTTTGTTATAGTGCAATAATTGTTTATTTAATACGATAAAGGTCGGACTCATGGAGCACTATAACGTAGCAAATCCTTATTTTGGGGTATTTGTCCTGTTTGTACTTACGTTTGGAGCATTTTATGCAACAACGGTACTTGCACGCTTAGCCAGCCGCGCATTGGCGGCGAAAGACACGGAAAAGATAAAACTTTCTCCCTACGAGTGCGGACCTGAGGTGAGTAAACAACCCAACCGTATCTCAACGCAGTTTTATCTTTTTGCGTTGTTGTTTTTATTGTTTGATGTGGAGATCGTCTTTATGTTCCCGTGGGCGATTGATTTTAAATTACTCGGATGGTTCGGTTTTGTGGAGATGATGTCCTTTATCTTACTTCTGACAATCGGATTTATTTACGCATGGAAGAAAGGAGCCCTCGAATGGCACAACATCAAGTAAATTATCTAAAAGACGGTGGTCTTCCTGTCGCCCTTACGACCATTGATAAAGTTGTCAATTGGGGTCGTTCCAATTCATTGTGGGCTTTGACGTATGGGTTAGCATGTTGCGGGATCGAAATGATGGCTTCAGGGGCATCTCGTTATGATTTCGACCGTTTTGGAACAATTTTCCGTGCCTCTCCGCGTCAAGCGGAATTGATGGTCGTTGCAGGGACATTGACGAAAAAGCATGCGGAGTTTATTCGCCGTTTGTATGATCAGATGGCAGAACCAAAATGGGTTATTTCCATGGGTTCATGCGCTAATACGGGGGGGATGTTTAACACTTACGCTACGGTTCAAGGGGTGGATCGTGTTATACCCGTTGATCTCTATCTTCCGGGGTGTGCACCTCGTCCTGAAACATTGCAATATGGGGTTTTAATGCTTCAACAAAAAATTCGTCGTGAGAGTGCATCTCGTGCTCAAAAACCAAAAAGGTTGATGTAATGAGAGCCTATACTCCAAAAGACAACGTACAAAAGAAACCGTATTACACCGATCGTTATTGGGTTGCTCCACAAGTGGCGAAACATAATGTAAGCAGTGATGACGTGTTCGCAGCGGATCTCGAAGCGATTAAAGCAAAATTTGAGGTTTTGGAAGCCTATATTCAAGTGGATCAAATGGTCGTTATCATCAATGCTGCCGATAATTTTGGTGTGATTGAAATGCTCAAAAATGAGCTCTCCTACAATCAGCTCTCCGAAATGTCCGCGATTGATTGGTTGGCATCTGAGGGGAAATTTGAAATTTTCTATCAAATGTTGAGTATGACGAAACGCAAACGTCTTCGTATTAAATGCAAAATTGATGAAAAAGAGTCGATTCAAAGCGTTGAAAAACTGTTCCGTAGTGCCGACTGGTCAGAGCGTGAGATGTACGATATGTTCGGTGTGGTCGTCAATAACCATCCGTTTATGAAACGTATTTTGATGCCGGATGATTGGGAAGGGTTTCCCTTGCGTAAAACCTATCCGCTTCAAGGGGATGAGTTTGCAGCGTGGTATGAAGTGGATAAAATTTTTGGTAAAGAAGCACGTGAGATTATCGGACCTGAGAACCGTGATTCAGCGCGCATTGATCGTTATGATACCGAACGTTTCGCACGTCTTGGGCATGAAGTACCGCGTGGAACGGATATTAGCAATGGTGAACCCGATACCCCTCTTGTCTACCAAGAAACTGAGGGTGTATTTATGATCGAAAAATTTGATGCAGAGAAATCGGTTGTGATCTCTGATCGCGACCGTTAAGGAGCTATGAATGCAACAACCCAATCGTCTTAGACCCTTTTTTGAAAACATTACCTTTGATCGTGCCGATAATGAGATGATCCTCAATTTTGGGCCTCAACACCCTTCGGCGCATGGGCAGTTACGTCTGATGCTCCATTTGCAACAAGAACAGATCACCAAAGCCTATCCTGACATCGGATATCTTCACCGTGGTATGGAGAAGATGGCGGAGAATATGATCTACAATGAGTTTATGCCGACAACGGATCGTATGGACTACATCGCTTCTAGCTCAAACAACTACGGTTTTGCCCTTGCGGTTGAGCGTCTTATTGGTCTTGAAGTGCCTCGTCGTGCGAAGGTTATTCGTATGATGCTTCTTGAAACCAACCGTCTTATGTCTCACCTCTTCTGGTTGGCGACAACGGCGTTGGATATTGGAGCGATGACAGTATTTTTGTTTGCATTTCGTGAGCGTGAATATCTGATGGATTTGATCGAAGATTACTGCGGTGCCCGCTTGACCCACTCCGCCGTTCGTATTGGTGGGGTTCCACTGGATCTACCCGATAATTTTATCCCCGATTTGCGTAAATTCTTGGATAAATTACCAGAGAATATCAAAGACTACGAAGACCTTCTCGATAGCAACCGTATTTGGTTGATGCGTATGGAAAATGTGGGGGTTATCTCCACTGAGATGGCACTAAGCTGGGGATGTTCAGGGATAATGCTTCGTGCGTCGGGTGTTGAGTGGGATATTCGTAAAGAAGAGCCATACGAATTGTATGACGAGGTAGAGTTCAATGTCCCTGTTTCGGACAAAGGGGATAACTACGCCCGTTATAAACTCTATATGGCAGAGATGCGTGAGTCGGCGAAAATCTTGTATCAAGTACTCGATATGTACGCAGGGACCCAGCCTGCCTTGATGGCACACGCACCACAGTATATTTCAGCACCAAAACTTGATATCATGACTCAAAATTACTCATTGATGCAACATTTTGTCCTCGTGACACAAGGGATGCGCCCGCCTGTAGGTGAGGTCTATATTCCGACTGAATCACCAAAAGGGGAACTTGGGTATTACATCAATAGCCAAGGTGGCGCTTATCCGTACCGTCTTAAACTTCGTGCTCCATCGTTTTGGCACACGGGTATTTTGACCGATTTATTGCCGGGGCATTATATCCCCGACGTAGTATCTATCATCGGAACGACCAACATCGTTTTCGGTGAAGTTGACCGCTAAGAGGAGCACTTATGAAACGTTACGACCTTCGTCACCTAAAAGGTGCTTTTTATGACCGTATGGCTGAAATCCTAAAAGAGGAGAGCGACCCGAAAGAGGTAATGATTTTCTTATTTGAGATCGGTGATTTTACCCCTATTCAAGGTTCAGCCGATTTGGTAAAAGCCAATGGATTTGAACTCATTAACTCATTGAAATTTAATGAAGTCGATTGGACCATTGTGGTCAAGCGTAAGGATTAAACGTGAGCAAAGTCTATTTCTCCACATGGCGCGGAGAGCAGATCAATAACATTGGTAAACCCGAATCTGAGTGGGAAATCTCGGCGTACAATCTCCCTGAGCAGTACAATGAACATTCTCACTCTAAGGCGTTTATCGGATGGGATGGTTTGGCGCTTTTTAATCCCGATGTGGATGTCGTACGTCTTGCTACGGAATATGCGGCGCAGTATCAAGTTTACTCTGAGGCGTGCGGTCGTTGTGCTCCAGGGCGTTGGGGCGGACGTATTTTGTACGATCTTCTTGATAAAATTGCTCGTGGTGAGGGTGCTCTTTCGGATATGGATCACCTCAAAGAGGTTTCTAAAACGATGCAAGAAACTTCCAAGTGTGAGATTGGTAAAACTGTTCCAACTCCATTGCTTGATTTAATGAACCATTTCGAAGCCGAATTTCTAGATTGTATTAACAATCAAAAAGCTTCTAAACATTACCACATGGAAGATACCAATTATATTGCGAAAATCACTGCACCGTGTATGGATGCGTGTCCTGCACACGTTGATATTCCTGCTTATATTGAGGGTGTAAGAGATTTACGTTTTGATGATTCTCTAATGGCAACGCGTCAGACAATGCCATTAGCCCATACGTGCGGACGTGTTTGTCCTCATCCGTGTGAAACAGAGTGTCGTCGCACAAATTTGGATGAGCCGATTTCGATCATGGAACTCAAGCGTTTGGGTGCTGATTATGAGACCGATCACGGTTTTGGATTCTTCCATCCAAGTGAAAAAAAGGCTTCTATTGGTAAAAAAGTAGCCGTTATCGGTTCCGGACCAGCGGGACTTACGGGTGCGTATTATTTGGCATTGGATGGTATCGAGGTTGATGTTTACGAAGAGCTTCCTGTCCTTGGCGGTGAAGTGGCCGTTGGTGTTCCTGAATACCGTATGCCCATTGGTAAATATAACCAAGACATTGAGGCAGTACGTGATCTTGGGGTAAACTTTATCACCAATACCAAAGTAACTGCCGATATGATGCGTCAATATGAGACCGATTATGATGCCATTTTGGTGGCTACGGGAACACGTATTTCGAAAAAAGTCTATTGTGACAATGAACGTCCTGAGATTCAAGGATATTGGGGTGCAATTGACTTTTTGGATAAAGTGAATTTGCAAGTCAAATACGACATTATGGTTCCAGAAGCCGATCAAGTACGCCATATGCTTCCTGCCAATTTTGTTGATTTAACGGGTAAAACACTCGTGTGCGTTGGGGGTGGATTTACCTCAATGGACGTAGTACGATGTGCGATTCGCGCAAATGCCAAAAAAGTCGTTATGTTATACCGTCGTGATGAAAAAACGATTATCAAAAATACGACGTACGAAGAGTATCACGAAGCAGTCGAAGAGGGAGTTGAATTTATTTTCCACTCTGCCGTTGCTGCGATGTACGACGAAAATGATGTTCTTAAATCGCTTACCGTTGACCGCTATGAGTTGGTTCCCGATCCTAATGGGGGGAGAGCGACATTGGAAAAAATCGAAGGGGCAAGTTTTGAGATGGAGTGTGATTATCTCATCCCTGCTGTTTCACAAAGTGCTGACTTAAAGCTTATTCCTCAAGAGTGGGAGATTGAGCGTACCTCATGGGCGACGATCAAAACCAACGGGAAAGATTACATGACCTCTCGTAAAGGGATCTTTGCGGCGGGCGATTGTGAATACGGTCCGATGACGATTGTTAATGCCGTCGGTCAAGCCAAGCGTGCTGCTTCGGTAATGGCACGTTATGTTGTTTCGGGTGAGATTACTTTGTGCGATAATGAGATTATGGAAGATCACTTGCGTAAACTCAAAGTCTACGACAAAAAAGAGAAAATCACGGGTTGGCTTCCCGGCTTACCGCGTCAGCATAGTGAAGTACTCACTGTGGAAGAGCGTCGTGATAACAATCGTGAAGTCAAATACGGCTTTACCCAAGAAGAGGCGATGTCTGAAGCAGAGCGTTGTATGCGTTGTTATTACATTGCAATGGTTGCACACTAATGGAGGCGGGGATGATAGAATTTACGATAAATAACCAACCCGTTACGGCGCTTAAGGGTGAGACGATTCTTCAAGCGGCACGTAAAGCAGGATTTTATATCCCAACGATGTGTTATATTGAAAAAACAAAGCCGTGTGCATCGTGTCGTTTGTGTGTTGTTGAAGCCGAAAGTGTCGATGGATTAATTTTAAGTTGTCAAACTCCACCCACGCAAGGGCTGGCTGTGACGATTGACTCGGATCGTTTGCAACAAGAGCGTACCAATATTATGCGTTTGTATGACGTTAACCACCCTTTAGAGTGTGGTGTATGTGATAAATCAGGTGCGTGTGATCTTCAAAACAAAACATTAGAATTTGGTGTTTCGGCGCAACATTTCAGTGCAAAAGATCAACACCGTAAGATTGAACATTGGGGATTGATTAATTATGATCCATCCTTATGTATTTTATGTGAAAAATGTGTTCACGTTTGTAATGAGATTATTGGTGATGATGCGATTACCCTCCAATTTGGAGGATATAAATCGGCGGTTGTCCCTAAGAATAGTGAGCAGCTTGATTGTACTTTTTGTGGTGAGTGTATTGCTGTTTGTCCTGTTGGAGCATTGGTGAGTTCCCAATTCCAATACAGTGCCAATGCGTGGGAGTTAACCCAAATTCCTGCTACGTGTGCGCACTGTTCGGCTGGATGTTCGCTTACGTATGAAATTAAACACGCTTCGATAACAAATCCTCAAGATCGGATTTATCGTGTTACGAATAATTTTGAAGTGGCAACGTTGTGTGCTGCAGGACGTTTTGGATTTGATTTTGATATTCAAGCCTCCAAAGATAAAGAGCTTTTTGAAAAAGCCGTTTTGGCGTTTAAAAATGCGAAAGCAATTCGTTTTAGCTCCTTAATCACCAATGAAGAGGCGATGATTTTACAGCGTCTCAAAGCAAAAATGGGGATCAAGCTTTTCAATGAAGAAGCACGTGCTTATCAGTCGTTTATGGGTGCGTATAGCTCTGTGAGTGGTAAAAGTGCCTTTAGCGGTTCGTTGGATGCGATAGCCCAAAGTGACGGGATTATTGTATTAGGGGGACGTGTCAGCACCGATAATCCAGCGGTACGTTATGCGATGACGACGGCGGCACGCCATAATGGTGCTCGTGTGGTTTATATGCACCCCCTTGAAGATGCGCTCCTTCAAAATGTTATTATCCAGATGGTGAAATACGAAGCTGGTTCCGAAGAGGGGGTTGTGGCAATGCTTGCCCAAACTCTTTTGAAATATTGCGATGTAGATGAAGGGACAAAAGCATTTTTGGATTCGTTGGATGAGGGCTATTTATGCGCTGAATCCAATGTCGGGGATGAAGAGTTTGATCGTATTGCCACTTCGTTGCGTCGTGCGAAACGTAAAACGTTGGTTATTGGTTCGGACGTATTGAATCACAAGCGTGCGGCTAATA
>JAABPY010000157.1 GCA_011391735.1 Sulfuricurvum sp.
TAAGCAACAACCCGACCATAATAATCGTAATGGGTATGGTGCTGTAAGAGGGTATAGGTATACGACCACAATGTCGTCGTAACAAATCCCACCATGACCGATGCTATTAACGAAAGGAAAAAATGTTCCATCACCACACCCCACAACGTTATCGCAATCGCTTCAGCGACCAATAATAGTTCAAGTCGTCGAAGAGTAACCCACTCCCCCAAAAAGAGAGGTCCTATCGCTAACCCTACTGCGCGTGAAGCGTGTACCAATCCAATCCCTAACGATACAGCAACAATATCCAAATAATATTTTTTTACACTCAGCACCACCAACGCATCAAATGCCGTAAACCCAACAACAGCATGAAAAAGCATCAAATGTAAGACAATGCGCTCCTTTTTAATATACCGAAAAGCGTCCCCCATCATCGTCAAAAAATGCTCGGCATTACGGTTCATCTCAATGTCGATTTTGAGGATACTGACCAAAAATAAGACAATTAAAAAGAGAAAAGCGTCGACTAAAAATGCTGAAGTTGTCCCGATACTGTAGACAAGCAATCCCCCCAATGCCATTCCTAGCGTATAGGAGAGCGACCAAATGATCGAATGGATCTCATTGGCATATTGCAACGCTTTTCCCTCCAGAAATTTAGGCAATAACGACATTTCAACCGTAAACTGAAAACTCGCTGCCCCCATTCGGACAAAGACCAAAAAATATAACCATGGTAACAGTGAAATAGTATTCACACTAATCAAAGAGAGAGTACACAGTATTTCCGTAATTGCTAAAAGTATCATCAGTTTTTTGGGAGAAAAACGGTCAATAATCACTCCGCTAAGGGGAGCTTGCAATACGCCTGCAAAAAAATGCAATGCGGCAACAAAGGCTATAGTAGAAGAGCCAGCACCCATTTGTATTAACAACGTATAAATAGCAACATTGCTAAACCACGCACCAAAATAGGCGATAAGCTGAATTAAAGAGAGTTGTCGTAAAAGTCGTTCACGGCGTAAAAGGGTCCAATAACGTTTCATAAGTGTGATGGTACCATAGCAAAACTCCTTCAAAATTAAAGTTTTTATTTTTTAGGGCGATTTAGTTGTAGTTGAAAGAGTTCATTACAATTTGAAAAGGTGTTTAGTATGGAAATTTTACAATCAACCGCAAAAATGCAACAATCGCAAATGGGAATTACTAAAGCATCTCAAGCAGTGCCTACACA
>JAABPY010000158.1 GCA_011391735.1 Sulfuricurvum sp.
CTACACAACGTGCTCAAGAGATTCATAAAGCGGATATCAATCAAGAAAAACTTATCCAAAAGGAGCCTAGCGCCAAGACAGAGAAAACGGGATCACAAGAGCAAATGGATCAGTTAGTCAAACAGCTTAATAGTTCTTTAGACCCTTTTAACACATCGCTTCGTTTTGGCTTTGATAACACTTCGGATGATTTTTACGTTTCAGTTATTGAAACGAATAGCAACCGAGTAATACGACGTTTTCCAGAAGAGCAAGCACAGCAGTTACTACCAAAAATGAAGGAAGTAACGGGAATACTTTTTGATGACAAAGGATAAATGAGTTTCCAAAGGACTCATACGATATAATTTAAAACTTTAGGAGCTAGTAGCTATGTATAATAATCTTGCCTATAATACTTATACTCAAAATAATGTTGGAGTTGAATCTCCTGAGAAGTTGGTTCAAATGATGTATGAGGGTATCTTGCGTTTTAATATGCAAGCAAAACGCTCTATAAAAGAGGACAACATTGAAAAGCGTACCTATTGGATCAATCGATCCAACGCTATCTTAATTGAGCTTGTTACTATTCTTGATTACACACAAGGGGAAGTGGCCCATTATTTAGCAGGGCTATACAATCATCAGTTAAGCCTTCTTTTTCAAGCCAATATTCATAATGATGCTGAGAAACTTGATGAAGTCAATCAAGTTGTCAAAGGGTTATTGGAGGCATGGAGGGAAAATACAAATGTGGCTGAAAGAGTTTAAAAAAGCAATTATCCTCAAAGATTTTGACACGTTGGAAGGATTAATTAATCGGATGCCAAAGTTTGAATCCTTAGCGCAAATGGAAGAGGCAGCTTATCTCTTCCACAATGCGAAAGTACTGATTGAATCTGAGAAAACTGAAACGTTGCGTTCTATGCAACAGCTTAAAAACACCCTTGATTTTCTCAAAGCGACGGAAAATAACGCTTCTCCAACGATCAATATCAAACTTTAACCTCAACCTCATCCTTTTTTTGCTAAAATCATCCCATTTACCCCACGAAAGTGGGAAATACATACAGTAAGGACAGTTATGAAAAAAGAGGTTAAAAAGGTCGTACTTGCCTACTCCGGCGGACTGGATACGAGCGTTATTCTTAAATGGCTTCAAGATGAATATAAATGTGAAGTGGTTACCTTTACGGCGGATATTGGTCAAGGAGAAGAGGTTGAGCCTGCACGCGCAAAAGCAATTAGCTTAGGGATCAAACCTGAAAATATTTATATTGAAGATCTCCGTGAAGAATTCGTTCGTGATTACGTATTTCCTATGTTTCGTGCTAATGCCATCTATGAAGGTGAATATCTTTTGGGAACCTCTATTGCACGCCCATTAATCGCCAAACGTCAATCCGAAATTGCCCGCATTACGGGAGCTGATGCGGTAAGCCACGGTGCTACGGGCAAAGGAAATGACCAAGTACGTTTCGAAATGGGCTACTTGGGTCAAGACAGTACCCTCACCATCATCGCTCCATGGCGTGAATGGGATCTTAATTCGAGAGAAAAACTGCTTGCCTATGCAGCAGAGCACGGTATTAAAATCGAAATGAGTGGAAAAAAATCTCCTTATTCGATGGATGCCAACCTCTTACACATCTCTTACGAGGGGGGGATTCTTGAAGATCCAGCTGCCGAGCCTGAAGAGAGTATGTGGCGTTGGACGGTCTCACCTTGCGATGCCCCTAATGAAGCGGAGTACATCGAGATTGGCTACGAAAAAGGGGATCCTATTAGCCTAAACGGCAAACTCCTCTCTCCTGCTACGATGCTTGAGCAACTAAACCTTATTGCAGGTCGTCACGGTATCGGGCGTGCGGATATTGTTGAAAACCGCTTTGTCGGGATGAAAAGCCGTGGATGTTATGAAACGCCTGGCGGAACCGTCATGCTCAAAGCCCACCGTGCTATCGAATCATTAACGTTAGACCGCGAAGAAGCACACCTCAAAGATGAGCTCATGCCACGCTACGCAAAACTGATTTATAATGGATTTTGGTTCGCTCCTGAACGGGAAATGCTTCAAGCCGCTATCGATAAAACCCAACAAAATGTTCGTGGAAGTGTCCGCTTGAAACTGTATAAGGGAAGTGTCATGGTGGTTGGACGTAGTTCCCAATTGTCTCTCTTTAACCCTGAGTACTGTACTTTTGAAGAGGATTCTGTTTACGATCAAAAAGACGCTGCTGGTTTTATCAAACTCAACGCATTACGCTTTATCATTGCTGGTAAAGCCAGAAAAAACAAATAAAGGGCTACAAATGAGCATTATTAAAATTGATATGAATTCACCTGAGTTTCAAGCTGAACTTGAAAAAACCATTAAATTTACCGATAAAGTCGTTAATCAATTTAATTGGGCTTATAATCCTCATGTTGAGATTAACGAGGGGGTTCAAATGGGACTTGCTCGTAATAAAATGATGTATAACAAACGATTTTGCCCATGTTATATGGTTGAAGAGGTTGATGGGGTCTACAAAAGTAGTGATAATAGACTGTGTCCTTGTGCTCCTGCCATTGAGAAAGAGATACCCCAAGAGGGTGTATGCCACTGTCAAATTTTCTGTACCCCTGAGTATGCAGCATCGTTGACGAAATCTGAGGAAATTGAAACCGTCACCCATCAACATTCTCGTGGTCTCTCTACCCAAGAGTGTGAATTCTTACTTCAAAAACGCAATATTGACACTGACGAGCTCACCTCGTTACTTGAAGCACGAGAACTTAAAATGGTTAATTTCAAAGTTATCGATGTACGTGAATGGATGGAGTGGCAATCAGGTCGTATCGAAGGAGTTGATATCCTCATTCCAACAAGTACGTTCTTCCAAACACTTAACGAAGCAGGTCTTAATAATGATGATAACATCATTGTTTATTGTCATGTAGGTAGCCGAAGCTCTCACTGTCAACGTATTCTTACGGATATGGGCTTCACAAAAGTATCCAACCTCGTTCACGGTATTGTCGGATATAACGGCAAAATTGTTCGCGGATAATTGAAGGAAAAAGATGAAAGTATTATTAACCAAAGAGGTTAAAGGGGTCGGGAAAGCCGGCGAAATCAAAGAAGTAGCAGATGGTTACGGTAAGAATTTCCTCATCGGCAAAGGGTTGGCACTTCTAGCCACCCACGAAGTGATGAAAAAATACGAATCGGATCAACGTAAAAAAGCAGCCCATGATGCAGCAGAGATCGAACGTCTAAACAGCATTAAAACAACTCTTGCAAACGTCAAAGTTGTTATTCGTAAAAAACTCGGAGATACAGGACACCTTTTTGGCTCCGTTACCAAAGACGAAATCGCCCATGCCCTTCACGAACAACACGGTATTGAGATCGATAAAAAAGAGCTGGATGCGAAACACGGGATTAAAACCGTCGGTTTGCACGACTTGGATCTTAAACTCGGTCACGGAATTCACGCCACATTACGTGTCGAGATACAAGGTCTTTCGTGAGCAAAGCAGGATTTGTCGCTCTCGTAGGGCGACCTAATGCGGGTAAAAGTACCATGATGAACTGGATATTGGGGGAGAAAATTGCGTTAGTGAGTCAAAAAGCCAACGCAACACGCAAACGCTCCAATGCCATCGTGATGCACCATGATGACCAAATCATTTTTGTCGATACCCCAGGACTTCATCATGCCGAAAAACTTCTCAACCAGTATATGCTTGAAGAGGCACTCAAAGCCATTGGAGATTGTGATATCGTCGTCTATCTCGCCCCTGCATCGGATAAAACACTCCATTACGAAAAGTTTTTGGAACTCAACCATCAAAAGCGTAAACATATTATTGTTTTGAGTAAAATCGATCAAATTTCTCAAGGGGATTTGCTCAAAAAGATTGGGGAATACAATCAATACAGCGACAAATTTCTTGCATTGATCCCTATGTCGGTGACCAAAAATGTCGGTAAAAATGATCTCCTTGATACTATCGTAAAAAATCTCGATGAATCTCCCTATTTGTACGACCCTGAAAATATCACCACGGAGATGATTCGTACCATCTACAAAGAGTTCATCCGTGAGGCTATTTTTGATAATATCAGTGATGAAATTCCTTACGAATCGGATGTTCTTATCGATAAAATTGATGAAGACTCTCCGACGGAACATATTCGTGCTACGATCATTGTCGAAAAAGAGTCTCAAAAAGGGATTATTATCGGTAAGGGAGGCGCAGCCATCAAACGAATCGGTAAAAATGCTCGCGAAAAAATTGAACGTCTTGCGTTAAAACCTGTCTATCTTGAACTTTTTGTCTCCGTTAAAAAAGGGTGGACAACCGATAAAAAGTTTTTAAGTGACCTTGGATACGAATAATAACTTATAATAACTTATAATAATTTATAATTAAAAAAAATCCTCTCCTAGTGAGGGGGATGAAAATATTTTAAGTTTCATTTGGTTAAAATCAAAGTATTAACTTTTCATACATTTTTTTTTGTATTAGCCGATATAACTATCATAGATGACGCTGATTAAAAAGATCAGGGGTGGTAGTCTCCCCATATTAACCATAGGACACAGGATGCGCAAACAAATTACATTTACCAGCACCATATCAGCTGATCCCTATCAAAAAGATTTTTATGTAAGTTCGCTTAATAGCATCTCAAGTGTTGCGTCACCCTCTTTCTCAAAACAACAGTACGCACTCTCTTTTTTGAATACCAAAGGATTTATTTCTGCACTTATTGGTATTAGTAAAAATGTTCCCGATGATGATGTACACGATGCGTTAGAAAATAAAGTGTACGAAGAACTTGCACTTGACATGGCAATTGAATACAATATTCAATACGTGGAAGCAACGAATCGTATCAGTGAAAGTGAGCGATTTTATCATATTTTTGTCGTTGATCCTCTTACATTGGAGGAGGGGTTCTCTTCCGTCATCGAATCCATTAAGTACTTAGATCAAATCATCCCCATCCCTTTGTTGCTTAAATCGCTCTATACTAAAGAGCTCATTGATTCGGGGGGGGCTCACGCATTTATTTATTTTCAAGAGGATGATGCTTTTTTCACCGTTTACAATGAGCAAGAGTTTGTTTATACCAAGTCACTTAAATACTCATTAAAACAAATGCATGAACATTTTTGTGAATTGCTTGGTGAATCGATAGATCTCACTAATTTTAAGAATATTTTAGCTTCCCAAGGGTTTCATACGAGTAATCCTGAATATCAGAAAAAATTTCTCAAGCTTTTCGGGGAAATTTTTCTTCATATTAATGATGTTATCACCTATACAAAACGTGCTTTTGAAATCAAACAATTTGCGGCAATTTATATTGGAGCTTCAACGGGCGTTATTGATGGATTGGATGAGTATGCACAAACGTATTTAGGAGTTAAAGCTGAACCCTTTAATTTTGATTACGGCTTTAACACAACGCAAGGGTATGTTGATCAGATTCATCAGCTGATGCATCTATATGGACGATTAGAGGAGCATGAACGGTATGAATGTAATTTTACCATTTTTCATAGACCTCCCCCTTTTGCCAAACGTGATAGTGGAAAACTAATTCTTGTTACTGCAGCAGCATTAATAACAGCGCTTCTTTATCCTGGAACGTATTGGGTTCTCTCCTACATTGAGGAATTTCATTATGCTCTTATGAAACAAGAGTATGAACATGTTCATATCGAAAAAATGACTCGAGAATCAATGGTGAACGTAAAGCTTGCCAATAAGAGTCTCGCACAAAGCTTTTTGGATAAAGAACAAACAGCTTATAAACAAAAAAAAGATACCCTTATTCAAATTCATGATAAAAAAGTAAATTATCCTATGAAAGCAAAAATTCTGACTGAGTTTACCCGTAGCTTTAATCAGTACGACGTTAAACTACGATCCCTTTCGTATCGAGACATGCGAACTATGCCTCAAGATGAGAATACCTCTTTGAAGCAGTATCATGGTCCATTTGAAGATACGGAACATGCAACAAACGGGCTTATTCCTATTGGAGCAAAGGATTTTAATCAATCGTACGCTGATCTAAAACAGCTTGATTATTACAATAAAGATAGAAATCTCTCTGCCAAAGAGTTTACCTTTATTTTAAGTGCACCAAAAACGCAAAATATAACTGATTTATTGAAACATTTGATGACGACTAAAAATGATGCGTATCATTTTTCTTTGCATTTAGTGAGCTATGATACCAATAGCTCCTCATATCTTAGCGAACTCAAGGCGGTGCTTCGATGAAATTTAATGTAGAAAATTATCTTTATGCCATAGATCAGGCACTTTCGCAAAAAAGTGAACGTGACAAGAATATGTTATTTCTAATACTATTTTCAAGCTTATTTGCTTTTTCTTATTTATTTTTTTGGGACAGTGCAGAAGCTAGTTTCAAAAAATCGCACGACGAAGCTCTTGCTATGGGAAGCAGTCTAACGAACGATCAACAGTACTTAGAGGCAAATCCCCCTGAAAGAATTACTCAAATTGAAGCAGAAACGAAAGCAATTGAAGTAGAGCACCAACATTATATTGGTTATAACACCTATATTAAGGATAGATTAGACCAAATTTCTTATTTGTATTATGATGAATCTGTCCGAGGAGTTTGTTTGGCTGATATTGCTAAATATGCACGAATTTATAATGTAAAATTAAATCAATTCGGTAATGCACCCACTCCAGACACCAATAGCTCGTTTGGACATGTATTAGATATTTCGATCTCATCCGATGGTGATTATAAAAGTACTCTGAAATTTATGAATATGCTTGAACAAAGCGATCTTGTTATTGATCTTCATACTATCAATATGTTTGCCGATAAAAAGTTAAAAAGTGACCTTAAACTTTCAGTATGGGGAATTGTACGACAATGAAAACACTTACAATAGCTTCCTTTTTTCTAAGTTCAATACTTTATGCTGCAAACAGTATCAATACCCCTATGGTTATTCCTGCAGTAGGGAACGTAACCGTTCTTGCACCAAATAGTGACAAAGAATTGGCATGGGTTGATGAACAAATTCAAGCAATTCTGCCAGCACGAATTGGTATTGCTGAAAGCAGTATTAACACGTTAGTTGATCCCATTAAACATACCGTTGCCACACGTAGCAATAATCCTCCTCCACCCTTTCTTAATGCCCCCAAGATGACGCTTCTAGCCCCCCCTAAATTGGGAAGTTTACCTAGCATAGCTCTCCCTATCGCTCCAAAAGTCGTGGAGGAGCCCTTACGGCTACAAGCATTGATGAATAATTCGGCTCTTATTAATGGAAAATGGTATAGACCTAACAGTTTAGTACGCGATTATACATTAGCAGAAATAAAATCTTCTTCGGTTTTACTCAATGGAAAAAAAGGGCAACCTTTAATCCTTTTCCTCAATAGAACCAATACCAATATCAAAATAAATACAAAATAGGAAAGAACCATGAGATCAGTATTAAACCCCAATACACGCGCATTCTTACTATCTGTAGCTACCGCAGCTTTGCTTACAACATCACTTAATGCAGATTGCACCTATGAATTATTCAATATTGCCTCTATCAAAGGGACAACCGTCGGTGAGTTTGTCGATCAAATCAGTGATGAGTGTGGTATGAGTGTTATCGTAGGAGATGCGGAGACTGAAAATATTCTCAAGAAACAGATGAATAAGACCTATCTCAAGAATTTGACGATCAATGAAGTATTGGACTTGATTATCAAAGAGAATGATTTACAATATACCTTACAAAATAACGTTTTGAAGATCTCTTACCTCACAACAAAAACCTATAATATTGATTACATTACGACAGAGCGCATTGGAAAAGGGACGACGAATATTCGCTTGAGTTCTAATTCAGGAGCTATGTCTGGTGCTTCAACGACGAGTGCGGCACCTGCCACAGGTGCCGCATCCTCTACTGCCAAAAGTGGAGCCTCTTCGGAATCTGGAACCAATATTACAACACTGGATCAAGTAAAATTTTGGGAGACACTCGAGGAAGAGGTACGAAGTATATTAAGTCGTCCAGAAGACCAATACAAACGATCAAGACCAACCCTCACTTCTGGTGCAAAAGAGAGTACAGCAGCAGAAGAGGAAGATCGACATAATATTTTTATCAATAAAAATGCAGGATTGATCACCGTAACAGGGACAGGGAAGCAAATTAAACGCCTTGATGCCTACATCGACGATTTAGAGAAAAAAATGCAAACGCAAGTGATGATCGATGTAAAAATGTACAGTGTCGTATTTACCGATGGTTCCACTACCGGTATTGACTGGTCCCAAATCTATAGCCTCCAAAACTTCAAGGTCGGGTTTAACTCAGCCGATCGAACCAATGTCGCAGGGGGGACATTTGATACGGCATACGAAGGGGATAAAGTTCAAACAACTGCCATAACAGGGGGAACGCCTGCTGCCCCAACCTATGGGCTTATGGATCTAGCTGGTGTTCGTGCCCCTGTGAATGCTGTTTCCAAGCTCTTCACCTTAAGTAATAATATCAGTATTAATAATCTTCTCATGTTCTTAAAAACCCAAGGGGATGTGTATGCTATCTCTAATCCTAAGATCATGACCCTCAATAATCAGCCTGCACTTATTACGGCGGGGACAGAACTCTTTTATAAAACACTAACAACGTCGACGTTAGCGGGGGGGGCAACGGGAACGCAATCTTCATCGGAAGTTGTCAGTTCAGTATTCTCCGGTGTTTTACTGGATATAACCCCTGAAATCTCCAAAGAGGGGATGATTACCTTGCGCATCAACCCATCGGTCTCCGAAACGGCAAGTACCCTTTCTTCGGACAATACGCTGCGCACCATGCCACCCGATTTAAGTCGTCGCCAAATATCCTCGGTTGTCTCCGTCCAAGATGGAAGTCGTATCGTCTTGGGGGGGTTGATTAATCGTAAATCAACTAATACCACCACTAAAGTGCCTCTTCTTGGTGATATTCCTGTTTTGGGCTACTTGTTTAAACAAGAGGGGGTCAGTGAAAAGGTTGAAGAACTGGTTATTATTATTGAGCCCCATATTATCAAAAAAGATGGTTCTAATATTGGCCTCTCTGATCTTGGATATAGCCGAATTTCACCTGCGATACAAAAAGATCAAATCAAACAATCCAATCAAATAAAAACAGATCTTCAAGAGATGAAAACAGTTAAAATGGATATGAAATAACCAATGGATCATTCGCTGTTTTCGAAACCACGAGATATTTTCTTAGATATTGTTAATCCTCGTGATTATGTTCAGATTGATAGCGTGTCTCAGATGTATCAAAATCTAAAAACATCGGTACAAAAACCATTAAAAATGATTTTGCTCTATGGGAAACCAGGAACAGGTAAAAGTATGTTGCTTCACAAACTTCACCATGATCTATCCAAACACCAAAAAGTTTTTATGATCGATATTCCGATTATAGATGAGGGTGATTTTTTACGGGTATTAGCTCAAAAGATTTACAGTTATGTTAATCGAGAAGCCATTACACTCACTAACTTTCTTGAATTAGCTTCTGCCGTCAACTTTACTCAAGCACCCATCGTATTACTGGATGAAGCACAACTCTACAGCACAGCTTTAATGGAAAAAATTCGTCTTATTTCCGATGCGAGAGCATTAAAGTTTGTCATTACCCTCCATAAAACAGATGATGAAGACATTATTGCCAAAGAACATTTTCAAACGCGAATTTGGGAGAGTATTGAACTCAAAAATGCTTCGGCTGACGAACTCAAAGTCTATATCCAAAAGAAGCTTTTAAAGGCAAACTGTTTTGATGTTGCCAATATGTTTAATGATAAAAACATTCGGCTTATTAGTAAATTAACCAAAGGGAATTATCGTGAAGCGAATAAGCTCATGTTTTCTTTATTTACTTTATATACATGGTATGAAGAAAATCATCCTTCGAAAATAAAATACAATGCCCTTAACACCAAATACATAGAGATGGCAGCGTTACACACAGGATTATTACATGCTTGATGTAGCTTCGCTTGAGCGACAATGGCTTAAATATAAAATAAAACAGCTGTTACCGTACCTGTTCGCCTTGCTTGGAAGCATTGCTTTGATCGTTACTTTTATTTCTTTCTCGGATACCAATACGAGTTCCTCTCCTCCCCTCAAAGAAAGGGTCCCCACAACGCTAAAAAAAGAGCCCGAAACAACTTTCAAGGATGAAACTATGGATTTAGAACCCTCTATGCAATTCATCCAATCAATTACCCCTAATGTATCCGAAAATCCCCCTACAACCTCCATCCCTGTGGTTGTGGAGAAAAAAACACCCCCTCCTCATGATCCTATTGCATCACCAACTCCTGTTGTTAAAGTCCCTCAACCTCTTAAAATTCCACTTTCGACACCCACTGCAATTCACTCTAACGATACCACTACACGAACATCCATAAAACGAGATTCCAACACATTTGATATCCATGAAATTGAAGATCGTTTTAGAAACAATTCAAATCCCCATTTAGGACTCTACATTGCTCACTACCATTACGACAATGGTAACTACAATGAAGCGTACAATTACGCCCTCAAAACAAACGCAATTAACAACACACTCGAAGAGAGTTGGCTCATTTTTGCTAAATCATTAGTTAAGCTTGGTAAGGCAGATCAAGCCAAAAAAACGCTTCAACTGTATATTTCACAATCCAATTCTGAAGAAGCAAAAAATCTCCTCAACACTCTCAACAAAGAGGGGGGGAAATGAAAAAAATTATTTTAATTACCTTTATACTACTGGAAATACTCCATGCTAATACTGCAGAAAAAATGAATCGCCTTTACCAAAGTGGTGCATTTTTAGAAGCCTGTCAGATGGGAGTTCAACACTTCAATGAATTAAAATACAATGAGGCGTATCTATCATTGTATGCTTTTTCATGTCTAAAAGCAGATCAAATTGATCGACTAGATACCCCAAGTGTCCTCCTTAGCCAAAGTACCGAAGCACGGACTAATGCCTCCTATTTTTCAATGCTATTACTCCAAAAAAAGCTTTTAATGCAAGCTCTTTATGATAATTACCCCTTGAAATCACTTAAATTACCCATGAGTTCACATCTCCTTTCTAAAGTTTTCACCCTCTATTGCAAAAATCCGCAACCTAAAAACACCATTAAAGAATACCGTGATTCTATCAATCCACGAATAAGCTACAAACTTTATGCCACCCACTATAACGGACGTAAAACGGTTGCTATTGATGAGTACTATGATAGAATATTAACCGTTCACCACGCATATTAAAGAAGGAAAATAGGATATGGATCGCATTACACATGACTTGTTGGAGAAACGCCATATAACACAGCTGCAAGTTGATCGTCTAACGTCACGAGGAGTCCAAGATGACACTATTCTCGAGACCTTAACCAAGATAGGGGCTGTTTCTGTCAATTTTGTTAAACGTTTTGTTGTCGAACAAATTCGACTAGGTGCATACGAACTTTCAATTATTAAAAACTACCATTTTCTCGATGAAGCTACCATTTTGCACTATCTTGCAGAAGTACTTGAACTCCCCTATATTGATTTAGACTCTATTGATATGGATTATCGCCTTGTTGAAAAAATCCCTACAGCGCAGTTGAAACGTTACAGTGCGCTTCCTATCTCTCAAGATGACATGTATATTACTATTGCTTTTTCGGATCCTCTCAATATTGAAGCACAAGAAGCGCTCCAACGTATTTTTCCCCGTAAATCACTCAAAGTAGCCATCTCCACCGAAAAGCAAATTCAGGCGTATCTCTTTAAAATTGAGCTCAAGGACAGTGTCAAAGAGTTGGTCAATAATATTCGTAGTGAACTTCGTAATATAGGAACTATCGAAGAGCAACAAGAAGCATCCTCTATTCTACAACTTATCGATGTTATCCTCAAAGCCTGTATCAAAGGGCGTGCAAGTGATATTCACATCGAACCGACGGAAAAAAACTGTGTCGTTCGGGGACGCATTGATGGTAAACTCACCGAAATATTTATTTTTGATCGAGATATTTATCCCCCTTTAGCTTCTCGTATTAAACTATTAGCCAATCTTGACATTGCTGAGCGTCGTAAACCTCAAGATGGACGTTTCTCTGCTGTAGTCATGGAGGCGGAGTTTGATTTTCGGATCTCGACTCTCCCCATTATTTACGGAGAATCAATCGTTATGCGTATTTTGGACAAAACCAAAGCCTTGGTCAAGCTCGAACAATCGGGGATGGACTCTGCTAGTTACCAAAAGCTAATAAAATCACTACAAGCCCCTTTTGGGATTATTCTTGTTACGGGACCCACAGGAAGTGGAAAGACGACTACCCTCTACGGTGCCCTCAACGAACTTCGAAATGTTGAAGATAAAGTTATCACCGTCGAAGATCCCGTCGAGTATCGGATGAATTTGATTCAGCAAGTGCAAGTTAATCCCAAAGTTGGACTCTCCTTCGCCGATGCCCTTCGCTCCATCCTCCGTCAAGATCCTGATAAAATTATGATCGGGGAGATCCGTGACCAAGAGACCCTTGAAATTGCCGTTAAGGCTGCCCTCACAGGGCACTTGGTTATCTCTACCCTCCACACCAATGATGCCATCAGTGCCATTCCCCGTATGGTCGATATGGGGATTGAACCCTATTTGATTAGTGGAGCACTCGTTGCGATTCAAGCCCAACGGTTGGTTCGACGCATTTGTAAATTTTGTAAACACGAAGTCGAAATACCCACCATGCTACGAGAAGAGTATAAAGCGTTTATCCCTCACGATACCGTTTTTTACGAAGGAAGCGGGTGCAAAGAGTGCAATGGTTCGGGTTATATGGGGCGTGAAATGATTTGTGAAGTTTTACCCATAAGTGAAGCGCTCTCTAGTTTAATCGCACG
>JAABPY010000159.1 GCA_011391735.1 Sulfuricurvum sp.
ACTATCAATTGCTGAGTACGAATGTGGCGATTGCCTTTGAGGGATATTGTCTCAACGATATTGCAACTTCTTTAGGGGTAAAAGCAGAAAATACCATTGATTATACGGTTCAATTGCCTAAAGATAAAGGGTTTAAAGCAATCGAGTTTGATGCCTTAGGAAATTTTTATGGTTCATTGGGTGAAGATCATCGTGGCTATGTATTGGAAACGATGGATATGGTTATGGATGGTGTGTTCGAAGAGGTTGATGATTTACCAGAGTTCAATGGTACGGTTGTCTATTATTCCAATCCTGTGAATCAATTTAACGGTTATACCGAACGCACATCACAATTAGAGCACGATACGTCACTTCGTGGATCGGCACAGTTTGCAGCGGCCGCTCGTCTTGGTGGTGGTGAACTCATTCAAATTGAGGGAACTAATACCGTTCGAACCTTCATCCTCGATGAAAGTTTGAAGGGGACAATAGCCTTAGCGCCAACATTTGATACCTCTTTTGGCGAATTTCCTGAGACGTATCGTTTTGAAAAAATTAAACTTACAAAGGTGGGGAGTTAAATCATGAATGAAATAACGATAACCATAGACGGCAAAGAGGTTCGAACGCAAGAGGGGGAATTTATCCTCAATGCGGCGCGCTCCAATGGGATATTTGTCCCTGCTATTTGTTATCTAACACGTTGCTCGCCAACATTAGCATGCCGTATTTGTCTCGTAGAAGCGGATGGTAAACAAGTGTATGCGTGTAATGCAAAAGCAAAGCAGGGGATGAATATTACGACCACAACCCCAACGATTGAAACCGAAAAACGTGCAATTATGGAGGTATATGATGTCAATCATCCTCTTGAATGTGGTGTATGTGACCAATCGGGAGAGTGTGAACTTCAAAATTACACCCTTGAAGTTGGAGTCGATAAACAAACGTATTCGATTGCCGATACTCATAAACCAGCGCAAGATTGGGGACTTATCCATTACGATCCTGCTTTATGTATTATGTGTGAGCGTTGTATTACCGTTTGTAAAGATATGATCGGCGATGCAGCTCTCTCTACGGTTGCGCGAGGCGGTGAGAATATCGAAGCGGCATTCAAAGAGTCGATGCCCAAAGATGCCTATGCGATGTGGAATAAGCTCAATAAATCACTTATTGCCCCCAATGCGGGAGATACCCTTGATTGTACCAACTGCGGTGAGTGTACGGCAGTTTGTCCTGTGGGGGCATTGGTAAGTAGTGATTATCAATACACCTCCAATGCGTGGGAACATCAACAAATACCCGCAACATGTGCCCACTGTAGTGCAGGATGCCAAATTAGTTATGATATTAAACATACCGATATTGCCAACTCTGAGGCGAAAATTTACCGTGTCAAAAATGAGTGGAATTACGTCTCATTGTGCGGTGCAGGACGTTATGGGTATGATTTTGAGAATAAAAATGTCACGAAAGATCCAGAAGCATTTGATGCAGCACTACGCGCCTTTAAAAATGCCGATACGATTGCTTTCACCTCGACGATCACGAATGAAGAGGCGATGATTTTACAACGTCTCAAAGAGAAATTTGGGTATAAGCTGATTAATGACGAAGCACGAGTATTTAAAAACTTTTTGAGCAACTACAGTACCATTACGGGGGAATCTCTCTATCATGGGAGCCTTAAAGAGGTTCATGAAGCCGATTTCGTTGTCTCTATCGGTACGGCACTAAAAACAGACAACCCCAATGCCCGCTTTGCAATGAACAATGCATTATCGATGAACAAAGGGGCAGGGCTTTATTTCCATCCGATCAATGATCCTGTTATCGCCGATATGTCGAAAAATGTGACGCAGATGAATCACGCCCCCTTGATGGAGGAAGCAGCCTTGTATTTGATCCTCGATCTTTTCGGGGATAAATCAGCACTGCCAGCAACGATGACTGACTATTTAGCAACCTTTCACTCCACAAAAACCGTCACTGTCGAAGAGACGGTGGATGAAAAAGTGACCGAAACCGTTGTGAAAAAAGGTCTCAACGAAGAGACAGGAGTTGAAGAAGAGGTAAGTGAGCAAGTCACAAAAATCGTCAAGAAAAAGGTCTCCAAAGAGATAGAGGTGGATGAAAACGCTCTATTGGAACTTTTGAATGCTCCCAAAGGGTTTAAAGAGACATTGACTAAGTATTTGGCAAAAAAATCAACCTTTGCATTGATGGTAGGACCTGATCTCTACACCCACCCTAATGCGGCTAATTGTGCTCGTTTGGTGGGGCTTATTGAAAAATACACGGCGTTTAGTGTAACGATGATACCCAATCTTGCCAATACTTTGGGAGTTGCTCTTATTTGTGACTTAGATGAAACTGCGGGAGCGTTTACTATAGGTTATAATACAGCAGGAAATTTCACCCTTAGCGCACTTGGTGGCGGTGATTTGGATATGCCAGCACTCAATCAGCAAGAGGGGACACTCGTCAGCATTGATAAACGGGTTAATCCGACCAATGCGGCACTACCGTACAGTGGCTATGAGCTCAATGATATTGCCTCGGCTCTTGGTATGAGTACTTCATTAGCGGTTGATTATACGTCACAGCTTCCTCTTAGTGCAGGATTTAAAGCAGTGGAGTTTGATACGTTGCCAAATTACTACACCAATGCAGGAGAAGAGGTACGTGGATACCTTCTTGAGTCACAACACTGTAGTGTAAGTGGCGATGAGAGTGTTCAACCCTTCTCGCAAGAGAACACTTTGTCGGGTGAAGTTGTCTATTTGGCAAATCCTGTGTTACAGTTTAGTCCGTTTACAGCAGCATCCCATCAGCTACAAGAAGAGGGTGGATTATACGGATCTACTACTTTTATGAGTACTCATGGGCTAAGTGAAGGGGATCGTGTACGGGTGAAAACAACTCACGGCGAGAGGGTTCTTCCTATCCTTCATGATTTAAAAATCGCTGGGGATATACCGTATTTACCAACGTTTGACTCGAAAATTAACTCTAGTGCATTGTTTGGCGATTATCGCTTTGTCAGTGTATCTATTCAAAAGGTGTAAAGCATGGATATGGCATTTATCATCGAAACAATTGTTAAAATTGTTGTGATCTTATTGGTGTTCTCGGCACTTGCAGGTCTTGGTACCTATTTTGAGCGTAAAGTCTTGGCGTTTATGCAGCGTCGTCTAGGACCCATGCACGTAGGGCCGTTTGGATTGCTCCAAGTAGCAGCGGATGGGGTTAAACTCTTTACAAAAGAGGATATTATCCCTCAAAATGTGGTTAAGCCTATTTTTAAAATTGCCCCTGTTATTACGGCGGCAACAGCATTTATGGCAGCTGCGGCAATTCCGTTTTGGCCTGAATTTAGTGTATTTGGTTACAAGGTTCATCCGATTGTAGCGGATGTAAACATAGGTATTCTTTACGTATTAGGAGTGATGGCGATTGGTCTTTATGGGCCACTTTTAGGAGGTATGGCATCGGCGAATAAATTTTCGTTGATCTCGGCTGCGCGAAGTGCTGCGGTCTTTATCTCCTACGAGGTCATCAGCGGTCTTTCGTTGCTTGCCCCTTTAATGATGGTTGGCTCATTGTCTCTTATTGACATTAACAACTATCAAGCAGGGGGGATAGGAAACTGGATCGTCTGGTCACAACCCGTTGCCTTTATCCTCTTTTGGATTGCAGCGTTTGCAGAAACTGGACGTACTCCGTTTCATCTTATTGCGAACGACCATGAAATTATTGATGGATTTGGTACGGAGTATTCGGGGATGCGATGGGGACTTTTCTTCATCGGTGAATATGCGAATATGTTCTTTATCTCATTTGTAATCGCTATTATTTTCTTGGGTGGTTTTGGTGATGGATCCATTGCAGGGGCATTTCAATTGCTTCTCAAAGTTTCATTTTTCTTCTTCTTTTTCCTTTGGACTCGTGCCGCTTGGCCCGATGTACGTCCTGACCAATTGATGTGGTTGTGTTGGAAAGTGTTGATGCCTCTAGCTGTGGTCAATGTTGTGATCACTGGTCTTGTGATGATGTTTTAAGGAGGGATGGATGCACCATAATGAACCATTGAATGATCGTAATGTAAGTGAGCAAAGTCCGTATTTTTACGTTGACATTGAGGCATATCCAACAACCAATTGGGATAAGTTTAAACAAGTTGTGAAGAGAACCTTTAATGGGGAACTTTTCGTTGGTTTGTGGGTTGTTATGCGGGAGATGATCAAATTTGATATTCACACTGTCCAATATCCTAAAGAAAAACTCCCCATTGGACCACGTTACCGTGCGGTACATAAGCTATTACGTTTGTGGGAATCGGGGTATGAACGGTGTATTGGGTGTGGATTGTGTGAAAAAATCTGTATCTCTGATTGTATCCGTATGGAGACAAAAATTGACGAGAATAGTCGTAAAGAGGTAACCGAATACAGTATCAATCTTGGTCGCTGTATCTTTTGCGGATACTGTGCTGAAGTATGTCCTGAACTTGCTATTGTCCATGGGCAACGGTATGAGAATGGTTCAGAACAACGGGCTCATTTCGTCATTAAAGATGATATGTTGACTCCACTTGATTGGTTAACATCAGGTCAGCAAGAAGAGTTTCCTGGTTTTGGTGCCATTACCCCAAATGAGAGCGTTACGAAAACGCCCCTCGCGTATTAAGGAGAAGAAAATATGTTTGAAGCAATCGCTTTTTATCTGTTTGCGGCCCTCACAATCGGTATGTTTACCATCACGGTGATGACGTCGCAAGCATTGTATGCCCTTACCGCAATGGCGGCAGGGATGATTTTTATCTCCGCATTTTTCTTTATTTTGGGTGCTGATTTCTTGGGTGCTATCCAAATTATTGTTTATACAGGTGCCGTAATGGCATTGTATGCCTTTGGAATGATGTTTTTTGATACGACACGCAGCGTCATAGAAAAGCGAAATAATCCCCGTTTTGTTGTTGTTCTTGGAGCATTAGCAGCGGTTTTGATTGTCCTTATTGTCCTTGCTCCTATTGTTACAACTAATCTAAACAGTCAACATCCTATTGATCTTAATGTTGGAAATACCCAAGCTATTGGGATGGTATTGTTTACAAAATATCTCGTTCCGTTTGAATTAGCAGCCGTTATGTTGTTGGTTGCGATGATTGCAGGGATTGTTTTAGCAGGTAAAAAAATGGATAAATCCTTAACATTGATGGCAGATGAAGAGATAGCGCTTATGCAGGCATCATCTCACGATAGAACAGAAGAAGAGGGGGAACACTAATGGAATTGACACTAAATCACTATTTGATACTCTCGACGATACTATTTTGTATCGGTTTAATTGGGGTGATGCGTCGTAAAAATTTATTGATGCTTTTTTTCGCAACGGAAATTTTGTTGAATGCTGTGAATGTAGGAATGGCTGCTATTTCTCATTACCGTGGTGATTATACGGGACAGATGTTTGCCTTTTTTATTATCGCCATTGCTGCATCGGAAGTTGCAGTTGGCTTGGGTCTTCTTGTTGTATGGTACAAACGTACCGGTAAGATTGATCTTGATCAAATGACATCGATGAGAGGATAGGACCAGATGGAACTTTATTTATACACGGCACTTTTTTCTCCGTTGGTAGGTTCGTTGATCGCAGGGTTGTTTGGCGCATCACGGAAAACCTCTTTTACGGGTCTTTTGACTTCGGGTCTTTTGTTGACCTCATTTATAAGCAGTGTGATTTTGCTTACGTATGTAATGGCAGGTCATACTGTTCACGTTGAGATGATGACATGGATTGCTACTGGAGATTTATATATCCCCTTTGGTTTTGTTGTCGATCAAGTGAGTGTTACGATGATGATGGTAGTGACGACTGTTTCTACCGTTGTTCATATCTACTCTATTGGGTACATGTCTCACGACAAAGGGTTTAATCGCTTTTTCTCTTACCTCTCCGCATTCGTGTTCTCGATGATGGTATTGGTAATGAGTGATAATTTCTTAGGGTTGTTTATCGGATGGGAAGGAGTTGGTCTATGTTCATGGCTCCTTATTGGTTTTTGGTATCACAAAGAGTCAGCGACATGGGCGGCAAATGAAGCGTTTATTATGAACCGTATTGCTGACTTAGCGATGTTAATCGGTATCTTTATGATCTATTGGAATTTGGGTTCATTACAATACGATGTCGTGTTTGCCCATATTTCAATTCTTCCAATGCCTGTTATTACATGGATTGGTATTTTCCTCTTTATCGGTGCAATGGGTAAATCGGCACAGTTTCCTCTCCATACGTGGCTTGCCGATGCGATGGAAGGGCCTACTCCTGTTTCGGCGTTGATTCACGCAGCGACCATGGTTACCGCAGGGGTTTATCTTGTTGTTCGTGCTAATCCCATCTATAGTGAAATTCCTGATGTCGGCAATGCCATTGCAGCATTGGGTGCATTTGTCGCCATGTTTGCGGCAACAATGGCATTGGTTAACCGTGATATGAAACGGATTATCGCTTACTCAACTCTTTCGCAGCTGGGTTATATGTTCGTGGCAGCGGGACTTGGTGCCTATTGGGTCGCTTTGTTTCACCTTATGGCACACGCCTTCTTTAAAGCTCTTTTATTTTTAGGTGCAGGTAACGTCATGCACGCAATGCACGATGAACTCGATCCATTTAAAATGGGTGGCTTGAAAACGTCGATGAAATGGACATGGATTTTGATGACATTGGCATCGGTGGCACTTGCGGGTATCTATCCATTAGCAGGGTTCTTCTCGAAAGATCTTATCTTAGAAGTAGCATTTGTTGAACAACACTATATCCTCTATAGTGTATTGTTAATTACAGCAGGGATGACGGCATTTTATTCCTTCCGTCTTGTTGCCTTGATTTTTCATGGAGATAAACGTCATTTAGAACACGGTATCCACCCTCATGAAGCGTATACCTTTATGTTGTACGCAATGGCACCGTTGGCAATTCTTGCCGTGATTTCAGGGATGGTTTTCAAAACTCCTTATTATTTAATGGTGACGGAACTTCTACCAGCAGTTCAATATCATATTCATAACCACACGACGTTTTGGATTATGACCATTGGGACGCAACTGTTTGTTATTTTAGCGATTGCCTACGCCTATAAAAAATATGCGAAAGCGGTGAAAGTGGATAAAAAAGTTGAATCGGGCTTTTTCTATCAATTGTTGTATAACCAATATTACATCCCAAAAATCTACGATGAAGTATTTTCAAAACCCTATTTACAGCTTTCTAAGTTGGCATGGAAAGAGATTGATCTTAAGATTGTTGATGCGATAGTGGATGGTATTGCGAATACGATTTACCGAACAGGTGAAAAGACGCATACGATGCAAAATGGTAATCTTTCAAGTATGTTACGTTGGATGGTTATTGGTTTAGTCGTTTTATTGGTACTTGCTGTGGCGTTTACTGCGGGTTACAACGCAGTGAATCTACAGGCAATGTAAGGAGATGTTGATGCAAGAACATATTTTATCGATTTTGATTTTCTTCCCAGCGTTGGCTGCAATGCTTGGTTTTGTCGTGCATAAGGATGGTGCTAAAGCATACGGTATTACCGTTGCGGGTATTGAGTTTTTCCTTTCACTATGGTTATGGCATATTTATGATCCGATGGTTTCAGGAATGCAATTTATGGAGTCGGCACCGCTTGTCTCCGCTTTTGGTATTAATTATTTGGTTGGTATAGACGGAATTTCCCTCTTTATCATCATATTGGCTACTTTCTTTACGTTGATTGGGATTCTCTCTCTTACGGAAACTCGTCGAGTTAAAGATATGATCATCACATTGCTATTTTTAGAAATGACGATGGTTGGGGTATTTGCAGCGCTGGATGCTATTGTCTTTTATGTATTTTGGGAGCTTTCTCTCGTTCCAATGTTGTATATTATTGGTGCATGGGGTGGACCACTTCGTATTTATGCGTCGGTCAAATTTTTCCTTTATACTTTTACAGGTTCATTGATCATGTTAGTAGGGATGCTATTTATGGCATATTTTTACTATCAAGCAACAGGTCAATGGAGTTTTTCAATACTAGAATGGTATCGTTTGATTTTACCAGCTAATTTTCAAATGTGGTTGTTTGCAGCATTCTTTATGGGATTTGCGATCAAAGTCCCTATGTTTCCTTTCCATACATGGTTGCCGTACGCCCATGGTCAAGCACCCACGATTGGTTCGGTTATTCTAGCAGCTATTCTACTGAAAATGGGAACGTACGCATTTGTCCGTTTTTCTTTACCTCTTTTTCCTGATGCTGCGGTAGCCTTTATGTTTCCTATTGCTATTTTGGCCATTATTATGATTATATACGCAGCGATGGTAGCCTACGCACAAGAGGACATCAAACAAGTTGTTGCGTACAGCTCGATTTCCCATATGGGGGTTATTATCCTTGGAACGTTTGCTATGAATGTTGAGGGAATTAGTGGTTCGGTCTTTTTAATGATTGCTCATGGAGTTGTCTCTGGGGCACTCTTTTTACTTGTGGGGGTCATTTACGATCGTCGCCATACGAAATTAATGTCGGAATTTGGTGGATTGGCCTCGGTGATGCCACGCTATGCGACTATTTTTGGGATTATGATGATGGCTTCGGTTGGATTGCCATTGACGATTAATTTTGTTGGGGAATTCTTGAGCTTACTTGGCTTTTACAAACAGTCACACTCTTATACCCTTGTAGCAGGTACGGCGATTATTGTGGGAGCTATTTATATGTTAAGCGCCTACAAAAAAGCGTTCTTTGGTCCTGTCACAAAAGAAGAAAATAAACACCTCAAAGATGTTAATCGTACCGAATTGTTAGGTCTAATTCCATTGGTCGTTATTGCGATTTGGTTGGGTGTCTATCCAAAACCAGTATTGGAACCCATTAATAATAGCGTTGAAGCCATTGTCCAATTAATGCATGACAAAGCGCAAACACCTGAAGCGCAAAAGCGCATCCCTAATCTTGCCACCACGGGCACGATGAATTCTGTTTCGGAGGCACACTAATGTTAGAGCCTATTACTGTTTCCCTAGCCTCGCTTAATGTTACAACAATGGCGCCTATGTTAATCGCTATTGTGGGTGCATTGACTATATTGTCTATTGATTTGTTCAAAGATGGGCTTCATAAGTCTCTGTATGTCATGGTTGCTTTACTCTTTTTGTTACTTGATCTGGGTGCTGTGGTTGATTTCGGAACCATTTTTCTTAGAAACGGTACTGTTTTAGGGATGTTTAATATGATGCTTATTGATGGTTTGGCAATTCTATCCCAAATCATTATTGTGGTGGCATCAATGCTCTTTATTCCGTTGGCATTAACCTCTAAACGGTTTCATGAGTACAATTACCCCGAATATTTTGCCCTTTTCTTATTCATGATTGCTGGATTCCAATTTATGGTAGCTACTGATAATCTGATTATGATTTTTATTGGATTGGAGACAGCTTCTTTAGCATTGTATACCCTCATTGCATTGCACAATCGCTCCAAATCGTTTGAAGCAGCGGTAAAATATTTTACAATGGGTGCACTAGCAGCAGGCTTTTTCGCTTTTGGATCAATGGTTCTTTATGCGATTACAGGTTCGGTTGAGATCAACCAAATCGCCCTTTCACTTGCAAAAGATGAGTATGCTAACATCGGTTACGTCCTTTTAGGGATTACCTTTTTATTAGCAGCATTTGGATTTAAACTCTCTATGGTTCCTTTCCATACATGGACTCCTGATGTCTATGAAGGTTCTTCTGCGGCGCTTGCAGGGTATATGTCTATTGTACCAAAAGTTGCAGGTTTTGTTGTAGCGATGCGTTTATTTGAGTTTTTGGTACATAGTGGAGTAGTATGGCTTCAGGTAATTTTGTACATTATCGTCGTTGTTACTATGACCGCATCGAATATTTGGGCGTTGGTACAAAGTGATGTCAAGCGAATGTTAGCGTACAGTTCCATCTCTCATGCGGGTTTTGTTATGGCCGCTATTTTAATCGGCTCAACGCAGTCGAATACAGGATTGTTTTTATATTGGGCTCTTTTTAGTTTTACTAATCTTGGTGCCTTTACAATGTTGTGGGTTAATCGTCAAAAGAATCTTATAGCGGGACAAAGCTCCGATCATCCTTACGAGAAATTTTCAGGGATGATTCGTACAATGCCTATGGCTGCTGTTGTCATGGCATTGTTTATGCTTTCACTTGCAGGGGTTCCCCCTTTTGCCCTTTTCTGGGGTAAAATGTATATGATTGGTGCAGCTGTTTCGAGTGGTTATACGGTTCTTGCACTGATTATGGCATTGAACTCTGCCATTGCAGCTTATTATTATCTTAAGCTCATTGTCTTTATGTTTATGAAAGAGCCTATGGCTGCGTATGGTGAAAATTATTTATTAAATGCTTCTCTTTCATTGAAGACTATTATTGGTATTGCAGCCGTAGCTACTATATTTGCGGTTATTGCGGTAAATCCACTGTTAAAAGTAATCACTTTATTCGTGTATAATAGCGGTTACTAAAATTTTATAACGGGGGTTGAATGATACGCTACTTTTTGCTATTCATTTGGCTCCCTGTGTGTGCGCTGGATCTCTTTGTTCAAAGTGGAAAGGAGGATTCTAGTGGCTACAGTATCTTACATCTACGTGAATCTAAACCATTTAAATGTACAGCAGTTCAGAACGATTTTCATGAAATTGTTCGTGTTGAATGTACGCTTCCAAATTTGCACCCTTTGCCCACGATTGTTAGCTCCTATTTTATACTTCAACAAAATGCAACTACCCTAACGATCCTTCCAAAAAAGAAAATCGCCCTTTTTCCTGTTGGATTTGATTTGACTAAGGATACCCATCTGTATCACTCCGACAAGATGCCCATACATCATTGGAATATCGTAGGATACGAGACAAAAGTCCCAATGTTGAAGCAACTCAGTCCAAAACCTAATGGCTTGAACTTACCACTAAAAATTGCCAAAGAGAGTTACCCAAGTGTAGGGTGGATTGATCTCAAGGGAAATCCTATAAAAATAAAGAGCACTAAAGATGTAACGGAGTACGTGGATTTAAAAAAAGCGTATAGTGCTAAGGATTATAAGCAGGTACTTACGATTGCAAGGAATACTCTTAAAAAACATCCTAATTCAATTTTCAATAATGAGTTTCTTCTGTATCAAATAAGAGCGTTACATTATCTTGAAAATTTCGAGGAGCTTTTACCTCTTTCAAAACAGTTTATCCGTCTCTATTCAAGCGATAGTAATATTGCAGAGGTGTTGGCATACACAGCCGATGCGTACAGTCAGTTAGGACAAAACAGTGATTCTGATTATTTTTATGATCGTCTCTTTAATGAATACGCAGATGACCCTTTTGCAGCACAAGGGATGTTTATGAAAGCGAAACATTTGGATGTGATGATGGATAGTAAAAAGGCAGTCAAATATTATCGTGAAGCACTCTTTCGTACCAAAGATGTTAATTTAGCATCAGCGTGCGCATTTGAGTTGGCACGTCTGGAGATGGGAGCAAATCATCTTCCCAAAGTAAAAGAGTATCTTGAGAAAATAGCGAAGGTTAATCCCAATTATTTTGTCGAGATAAAAGAGAAGTCAATGGAGATGATTGGGTTACTCAAAGAGCATAATGAGTTCCTTACAGCAGCGAAGATTACGAAGATTTTACTTGCAAAAGCACTTCCTAAATCGGATGAACATCAACTGTTGCTTAAAAATATAGGATTGTTGTATGCAAGTGCAGGGGAGAAACAAAAAGCTCTTGATGCGTTTAATGAATATCTTAAACTCTACCCTAATGGTGATTCAGTCGATCAAATTCAACGTGCCAAAGATGGACTCTTTTTTGAAAAAGAGGAGCCGAAGGGGGAGAGCGGACTTAAAAAATACAATGAGTTGATACAGCGCTACGGCAATGACTCTATAGGGCATAAAGCACTTTATAAAAAAGAGCAGCTCCTTTTTAAAGAGAAAAAATACAATGAAATCTTAAAAATTGAAAATGATTTGTATCAGTTGGATACGACCAAGTACCCCGATGCTAATGCGATGATTACCCAAAGTGCTACCGAGATAACCAAACAAAAGCTTCAAGCACTCAAGTGTTCCGAAGCATTAGCAATGCAAAAAATGTATAAAATCAAACTCCCCCTCCAATGGGATGGATTGACATTTGATTGTGCGTTACAAATGAGTAATTTTCCTGTTGCCCAAGCGATGGTTGCCAATCATCTTAAATCCAAAAATATTGGAGAGTTGCAGTTATGGCTTTCACGTGCTATGAAGACCAATTTTGCGCAGGGGAAATATAACGAGGCGACCAAAGCAGGAAAAGATCTGATCGATTTATTAGAGGCACAAAAAAATCCCCCTCTTAATGATATTTATCGATTGATGTTTGATACAGCGCAACGAAGTGCAGACGGTGAGGGGATGGTACGCTATATCAAAGGGTGTGAAAGTGTTTTTGGGGTTGATTTCAAAGACATTGAACGCTACACACAGATGGTTGCGTTGGGGGTAAAACGTAAAGATTATGTGATGATCCAAAGCTATGCCCAAAAAGTGGTCACATTGCAAGGGCGAACGAAAACCTACACCCAGTCCCCGTTCATCGAGTTTACCCTTGCTCAATCGTTGATGAATCGGGATAAGAACAAAGAGGCAGTAGAGGTTCTCAAAACTTTAAATCCCCGTACCCTTACCAACGAAAAAAGGGCACGTCAACAATACCTTATGGGGTCATTACTGATGAAGCTTGGACGTAACAGTGAAGCCAAAGTCGCTTTTAATGGCAGTATCAAAGCCGATAAAAATTCGGCGTGGGGGAAACTAGCTAAGGATGCGTTAGGATTGTTGTAAGTTTCTTATATTCAGGTTAAAAAACTTGAAGTTAGTCTATGAAATTATATAGTATAATGGTATAAATTACATCATTATAGAGGTTAATTATGAAAAAAAGAACCTTGGAAACCATTTTAAAAATTGCACTTGAGACTTTTCCTGTTGTCCTTTTAAATGGGGCGAGACAAGTAGGTAAATCGACACTTGCATTAGAAAATTTTAAAAATTATCTTACATTTGATGATGGAGAGTTAAGGCTCTACGCAAAAGAGAATCCAAAAGCTTTTCTCAAAAATCTTGAACTCCCCATTTGCCTCGATGAGATACAAAAAGTCCCTACACTTCTTGAATATATGAAAATGCAAATAGACAAAGAGCGAGTGAATGGAAGTTTTTTACTTACAGGCAGCTCTAATGTACTCGACCATAAGGATGCAAAAGATACACTTGCCGGCAGGCTTTGTGAACTAAGACTTCATCCGCTTAGCTCAAAAGAGAAAAACGACAAACCGTATGAGAATGTGATAGAAAAACTTCTCTCCCGTGACTTTAAGCTTGCTAAAAAAGAGTACAGTGATGAGATTATAAAACATATTATTGATGGCGGCTATCCTGAAATTTTGACGCTTGAGGGAATGCAGAGAGATTTGTGGTTTAAGTCCTACACCGCAACGTATATAGAGCGAGATGCAAGAGATTTAGCAGACATAAGGGACATTGACAGCTTTATCAAGTTTGTTAATGTATTGGCTTCAAGAAGCGGCACGCTCCTAAACAAATCAACTCTAAGCAACGACATAGGGATAAAAGATGTCACAACGGACAATTATCTCTCTATTATCAGCAGAATCTATCAAGCAACCCTTTTAAAGCCCTATTTTGCGAACATCGGCAAACAGTTTGCAAAATCTCCCAAAGTGTTTTTCAATGACACAGGAGTGCTTTGTTCACTGCTTAGAATCGATTCCAAAGAGAAACTTTTGAGCTCACCGTATAGCGGACAAGTGTTTGAAACGTACATTTTTTGCGAACTCCAAAAACATCTCTCTTATATGCAAAAAAGTGGCACACTGTACCACTACCGAACAAATGACAAAAAAGAGATCGATTTTATCGTCGAAGTGGATAATGAGATACTTGCCATAGAAGTCAAACAAAGTAGCAGTGTCAAAAAAGATGATTTCAAGCATATCATCGACTTTCAAAGCAGATGTACTCAAAAGTGCTTAGGGGTGGTGTTTTACAATGGCGAAATGGTTGTTGAGCTTGAGGATAATTTGGTAGCTTTGCCGTTTGGAATGTTTTTGTAAATAGTAAACTTCTAGCTAAGGATGCGTTAGGATTGTTGTAGCGATTGTATACAGCTCTTCCACCCCTGCACGTATCTGAACATCAAACTGATTGTTATTAAAGGTCTGTTGCCGTTTTGCCAGTTGTGCCGTGTGGGTTGAAATCTCTTCTAAAAGCTTTTGTTTCGTTATCTTCCCATCCAAAAATTCCAACGTCTCAATAATCCCTATTGCTTTCATACTGTTGGGCTCTCTCCCATAAAGACGTTCGAGTTCTGCCACTTCATCGATGATCCTTGCGGAAATCATCTTTTGTGTCCGTAATGCTATACGCTCTCGCAAGAAGCTACGCGCAATGTCGATGGAGAGAATAGGGCAGTTATGTAGGATGGGTTGGGGGGGATGGTCGTGAAACCATTGGGAGGGGGCCATGGAGGTTTGAAGGGCAATATGGAGCATTTTTTCAATGCGGTAGCGGTCATTGGGGGTTATTTTTGCCATTGTTAGGGGATCAATATTGGACAAAAAGCGGTGAGCCTCTTCCAAATCGTTGAGCATTAAAGCCGTTTGCAACCGTATTTCTTCGGAGATTTCTGGAAGTGTTGATAGCCCCTCTACCATACTCTTGAGATAAAAACTACTTCCCCCCACAAGGATAAGATTTTTCCCCTGTTGTGTTGCGGCAGCGTGGGCACGATGATATTCGTCAATAAAAGTAAAAACGTTGGCATTTTCATTGGGGGCAAGGGTATTGATACCAAAATGATCGACCGCCAAAAGTTCTTCGTAAGAGGGTTTTGCCGAGGCAATATCGATCTCACGGTAGATGCTTAGTGAATCAATAGAGAGGATAAGGGCGTTATGTTCTTGTGCAAGTGCTAAGGCTAAATCGCTTTTCCCTGATGCGGTGGGTCCGATGATGGCGAGTTGTTTCATAAAGGACATTATATCTCAAAGTGTAATTACGATAAAATAAAAAGCAATACTACAAAAAAGGTTCCGTGTGAAGAGAATAGCCAAACGTTTGCGAGATTTTAATGAGCTGGTGATGTTTCAACACTCCATTTTTTCCCTCCCGTTTATTTTTATTGCAATGGTTGTGGCGGCGAAGGGGTGGTTTGGTTTTAACCTTTTGGCATTGGGGGCTGTCGCTGCTATTAGCGCACGTAATACCGCTATGGGGTTTAACCGCTATGTGGATCGTGTTTATGATGCTCACAATCCTCGTACTGCCAATCGTCCAAGCGTTGATGGACGGCTTACGGGAGGTTCTATTGCTCTTTTTACTCTCACGAATGGTTTGATCTTTATTGGTGTGGCGTATTTTGTGAACCCTTTGGCTTTTTATGTCAGTGTCCCTGTTTTGCTTGTCCTTTTGAGTTATTCCTATTTTAAACGTTTTAGTTCGATGGCGCATATTATTTTGGGAATATCGCTGGGGTTGGCTCCGATGGCGGGGTCGATTGCTGTGAGTGAAACGATCCCCCTCTGGACACTGTTTCTCTCCTTTGGGGTGATGTTTTGGGTGGCGGGATTTGATCTGCTTTACTCGTTACAAGATATGGAGTTTGATAAAAGCCATGGACTTCACTCCATCCCTTCACAGTACGGGAGTGACGTAACCCTTCGACTCTCGTTGATGTTTCATGTGGTGACGATACTCTTGTGGGAACTTTTTGTCCTTGAAGCCTCTTTGGGGTGGATGGCTCAGGTGGGGATTATAGTATCAATTCTTATGTTAAGCTATGAGCATTATTTGGTACGACGTGATTTTACGAAGATTGATCGTGCTTTCTTTACGGTGAATGGCTATTTGGGATTTGTCTTTTTTGGATGCATAATTTTGGATGAGGTGATGAGATGAGCAACATATTACTAATAGATGCTGTAATGGGGTTCGATTTTGAAGAGATTGCAGGGCGGGAAGATTATTTCAAGCAAGAATTTACCACTATTGGCATGAGTGATGATGATGCAATAGGACAATGGTTACGAGCAGCTAAAGCAAAAGGGGATACGAGCGAGAGTGATCCTGTGGTACTTCATTTGATCGTTGAATTGTATCGTAAAATGGATAGGCTTGAGAATCTGATATTAGGGAATATGCCAACACGAATTCCCCTTCTAAATCATACGGAGATTGTAAAAATAGGGTTGGAGCATTTTGAATTGGCTGAGTCTGTTTTAGACGTTTCAAAGAGCTATTATGGGCGACTTGATCTTCCTACTCATCCGCAGCGTGAAACTGCCTTTTATTTTGAAGCACTTACTCCGAAATTAGCTAAAATCGTTCAAATACATACAAAAGCTTCAAATGAGTGGTGTATGTATATGCGTGCGCGTGAGCGTATGATGATACGGCAACTAAAGGGCTTGGAATGAACTTTGAGATTATAGCAGTATTGCTTGCTCTTGCGGTATTAGTATTTGGTCTCATCTATTATTCAATTACCAAAGAGAATGAAATTAATGTGAAACTGCGTTCTATTGCACAAGCGGTTGAAGATCTTCATCGTGAACTGTATAAGGTGGATAAACGGCTTAGTGCAGAGATGGAGATTGTAGCGTCACTCCAAGAATCGGCTCCTAGTGTTTCACGTGCAATGCACGAACAAGCGGATCATGATATGAATCAGCTTTCTATTCCCATTATGGAGGCATTGGGACATATTGAGGGGACATTTGGTGCCTATAAAGATAAAACAGAGAACCGTTTACGCTATTTAGAAGAGCGAATTCGTAATCTCTCTCTTCCTAGTTCCATTAGTGGATTGGACGATGAAAAAGTGATCGGACGCTACAACCAAGGGATTGAAGTGGACGCTATTGCCAAAGAGTTACGCCTTTCCAAAGCAGAGGTGGAATTTGTTTTGAAAATTAATCAGTTGAGGTAAAAACTAAGCCTTACGATCTTATTTTATGTAATTTTTCGATTTTTACGTGTGATCAAGGATATGAATTGGATAGTTGTAAGTTTGCAGTAGCAAAAAAAATGAAAAAAGTGGGAGTGGATGAATTCTTAAGTGATTTTAGTGTTTAATAAAAGTTAAGGGAAGTTAGATGATTACGGTGTTTGTAAGTGGTGCGCCCGAAGGAATTCGAATCCCTGACCGCCGGTACCGCAAACCGGTGCTCTATCCAGCTGAGCTACGGACGCATATCTCTTTTAAGAGACCGAAATTATAGCTGATAAAGCTTAAGATTAACTTAAGCGATACTCTTTCGTGAAGCAACATCTTTTAAGAAGCTCTCCAAGTCGTATTTGAGACGGTATTGTGGGGTAAGGATGTGGATAAGGATGTCACCCAAGTCGATAGCAACCCAATCGCCACTTTCATCGACGTACAAAAACTGCTCTTGGGGTTTTAGACCTCTTTTGAGGTGATCAAGGAGGGCGATAGTGTGACGTTCCCCTAGTGATGAGGCTAGGACAACGTAATCGGCGAAATAATCACTTCCGATGAGTTCAAAGGTTTCAATGTTTTCTGCTTTGTTCATATCTAAGATAGAGCAGATTTTTTCAATTCGTGGGTTCATGGTGTTCCTTATAATAGTGTGTAATCTCATTTTCAATACTCTCAGGGAGTCCAAGTGGACACAATGAGGTTCGAAAATCGGTTGAGCTGATGGGCTCGTTGACCACAAGGGCAATCATCCCCTCAGGGATGGGAATAGCATTTCGCGTAGCCACTACAAAAGTGACGATGGTTTTGAGCGTCTCATACTCATGCCACAAAGGGAGACTCTCAAGATTATCGGCTCCGATAATCAGATAGAGCTTTTTACATTGTGTGGCATAATGACGCACGGTTTCGATGGTATAAACACTTCGATGGTGCCGTATTTCGAAATCACTAATGGTGACACGAGGATAGGAGGCAAAGATTTTTTTGAGCCAACGAAGTCGTAGTTCGCCATCCGCAACGATAGAATTTTTAAAAGGGTTGCGAAAAGCGGGGACAATAATAAGCTGATCACACTCCAAACACTCAAGTGCTTTGAGTGCTACACAAAGGTGTCCTCTGTGAGGAGGATCAAAACTACCGCCATAAAGTGCTAATTTCATCACCATCAACTTTATTTTAAACGAAATTATAACCGATTTTTGGTAAAATCATCTTATTGTCAAATTAGGAGAAAAGGTTTAATGGCGTTAAAAATCGCTATCAACGGATTTGGGCGTATCGGACGCTCAGTAACTCGTCTAATATCAAGGCGAGATGACGTACAGCTTGTAGCGATCAATGATATGGCATCCATCGAGATGATGTGTTATCTTTTGCAAAATGATTCGGTTCATGGGCAGTTTGACGACGTATCGGTTGTGGATGAAACGACACTTCAAATCGGTGCTGATCGAGTAAAAGTTTTTTGTGAGAAAGATCCTTCAAAATTAAATTTTGGGGCTTTAGGGGCAGAGGTCGTCTTTGAGTGCAGTGGTTTGTTTTTGGGTACCGCAGTCACGAAGCACCATTTACGAGATGGTGTTACACATGTTATTTTGTCGGCTCCAAAAAATGATGATGTGACACCGACCTACGTGTTGGGGGTAAATCACCATCATTATAAAGGGGAAGCGATATTTTCCAATGCGTCGTGTACCACGAATTGCTTGGGTCCTATTGCACGAATACTTGATGAAACGTTCGGGATTGAGAAAGGGTTGATGACCACCATTCATGCTTATACAAATGGGCAGGCGATTATCGACACGGCGCATGGAACCGACAAACGTCGCTCTCGTGCAGCAGGACTTAATATGGTCCCTACGACGACGGGTGCTGCCAAAGCTCTTTCGTTGGTGTTGCCCAATTTAGAGGGGAAATTGCACGGTCAAAGTGTCCGTGTCCCCACCCCTGATGTCTCAATGGTTGATTTGAATGTCGTCGTATCGACAAAAACGACAAAAGAGGCTCTAAGTACACTGTTTAAACACTATGCAATGGGAGAAATGAAGGGTATTTTGGACATAGATGAGCGATATCGTGTATCGCAGGATTTTGTGGGGTCGTCTTTTAGCGCTACGGTGGCGGATGATTTGATTCAAGTTATTGATGGAAATTTGATTAAAATTATGGCGTGGTACGATAATGAATGGGGTTATTCGAATCGTCTTATCGAGATGGCATTGTATGTCACCAATTTTAAAGGAGTAAAATGAAACTGTTAAGCATTAAAGAGTGTGATATATTTCAAAAAAAAGTCTTTATCCGATGTGATTTTAACGTCCCTACGGATGATTTTGGGAACATTACGGATGATCGACGTATTCGTTCAGCACTGGCTACCATTAAGTATTGTTTGGATCAAAAGTGCGCCATTATTTTGGCATCTCATTTTGGTCGTCCAAAAGCGGGTGTATTTAGTGAAGAAGATTCTCTGGCTCACGTAGCACGACGGCTTCACCAGCTTCTTAAAGTGGATGTGATTTTGGCATCCGATGTTGTGGGTGAAGATGCCAAAACACGTGCGGCAAATCTTGCAGATGGAGAGATATTATTACTGGAAAATCTCCGATTTGAAGCGGGAGAGACCAAAAATGACCCAGCATTTAGTGCACAGTTAGCAGCCCTTGCCGAAGTGTATATTAATGATGCGTTTGGGGTGAGTCACCGTGCCCATGCGTCGGTTGCGGGGATTACTGAACATTTTGATACGGCGCATAAAGCAGCAGGATTTTTGCTTCTCAAAGAGATTGAATTTTTTGATATTTTATTGGACAACCCCGTTCGCCCTTTTGTAGCGATTATCGGGGGATCGAAAGTATCGGGGAAACTTGAGGCACTCATTAATTTGTTGCCCAAAGTGGATAAAGTACTCATTGGTGGGGGGATGGCGTTTACGTTTCTTAAAGCGATGGGATACGACATCGGAAATTCCCTTGTTGAAGACGATTTGATCCCCGAAGCGATCAAAATTATGGAAGAGGCCAAAGAGTTGGGGGTTAAATTTTACCTTCCCGTTGATGTTGTGGCAGCGGAGACATTTGCTCCCGATGCGATGAGTCGTTTGGTAAGTGCGCAAGAAATTCCTCACAGTTGGATGGGACTGGATATTGGACCTGCAACCGTGCGTCTTTATCGTCAAGTTTTGGCGGATGTTCAGACGATTTTGTGGAATGGACCGATGGGGGTGTATGAAATGGAGCGTTTTGCTCGAGGATCGAATAAAATCGCCCACTTTGTTGCCGATTCGTATGCGACAACGGTAGTGGGTGGTGGTGATACGGCGGATTTGGTTCAACGTATCGGCTTGGATGAAGAGATGAGTTTTATCTCCACTGGGGGCGGTGCGTCGCTTGAGTTACTTGAGGGTAAAGTGCTTCCAGGTGTTAAACCTTTGATGGTATAAAAGGAAAAGAAATGATATTAGCCGCCAATTTTAAAGCCAATAAGACCCGCCAAGAGACCCAAGCGTATATGGCGGTTGTGGAATCGTTTGTTTCCGCCAATGCTATTGAGGATACTATTATTACCTTTCCCCCTTTTACGGCACTGGAGCATACCTCTCGGAATGTACTCATTGGAGTTCAAAACGGTTATCCTGTCCAAAACGGAGCCTTTACGGGGGAAATCGCCCTTGAACAGCTTGAAGAGTTTGGGATTAAAACGATTTTGATCGGTCATAGTGAACGTCGTCATATTTTGGGGGAGACCCAAGAGCAAATTGCGGCAAAATATCGTTTTTTTGCGGATCAAGGGTTTGCTATCGTCTATTGTGTTGGTGAACCTTTGAGTGTACGCCAGCAGGGGGAAGAAGTACTTCTCTCTTATATCGATGCACAGTTTGAGGGGATTGATTTAAGCTATCTTGATCTTATCATTGCCTACGAACCTGTATGGGCTATTGGGACAGGTTTGACCCCAACGAATGAGCAAATCGAAGCGGTTCACAGTGCATTACGTCGTAAAACAACGGCTCCTTTATTGTATGGTGGAAGTGTCAAAGTGAATAATGCAGGGGAGATAATGGCACTGACTAATGTCGATGGAGTCTTAGTGGGGTCGGCCGCCCTTAGTGCATCGGATTTTTGTGAGATGATTGCTCAAGCGGCGGAATTAAAAAAATAGAAATAGAACAAGGAGAAGTAACAATGATAATGCAAGGAAAAAAAGGGCTCATCGTCGGATTAGCCAATGATAAATCAATCGCCTACGGTATCGCCCAAGCACTACACGCCCAAGGGGCACAAATGGCGTTTACCTATCTCAATGATGCCCTCAAAAAACGGGTAGAACCCATTGCGGCAGCGTTTAATAACTCCCCTGTCTACAAACTCGATGTCTCCGATGAAACGGATATGGATGCTATTGCAGCATTGGTTGCGGCGGATTTTGGTAAGATCGATTTTCTCGTCCACTCAGTGGCATTTGCACCCAAAGATGCCCTAACCGAAGGATTTATGAAAACCTCCAAAGCCGCCTTTCAAATTGCGATGGATATTTCGGTCTACTCGTTTATTGATCTTACCAACCGTCTTGAATCGGTTTTAGCCAACGGTGCGTCTATCATCACCCTTAGTTACTTAGGCGGGCCAAAATATATCCCCAACTATAACGTTATGGGTGTTGCCAAAGCGGCGTTAGAATCAAGTGTCCGTTATATGGCAGTAGAGCTTGGGGTCAAAGGTCAGCGTGTTAATGCGATCAGTGCAGGTCCTATTAAAACCCTTGCAGCAAGCGGTATCGGCGATTTCAAACAGATCCTTAACTGGAATGAGTGTAACGCACCCTTGCGCAAAAATGTCACCATCGAAGAGGTGGGTAACTCTGCCATGTATCTCTTGAGCGATTTAGCCAGCGGTGTGAGTGGTGAAGTTCACTATGTTGATGGGGGATACAACATTATGGCGATGCCTGCTGTTGAGAAAAATGATGAAGGTAAAACGGTTTTTGTGTGGGAGAATAGGGGATAGAATTTTCAATGAAATATAATTTTGAATGGGATCCTAAAAAAGCAACAACTAATTATAAAAAGCACAGTGTGGCTTTTGAGGTTGCTGTATCTGTTTTCAAAGATAAAAGAGCTGTTTCCATCTATGATGAAAATCATAGTGACTCAGAAGAACGTTGGATTACGATAGGATTGGATGAAGTGATATGATCTATGAGGAGTGAATCGATGAAAAAAGAGTACGATTTTTCGAAAGGGGTGCGTGGTAAGTTCTATGACGAAAACGCTACCTTTAATATCCCTGTTTATCTCGAGCCAGAGAATGAATCGTTTATTCGTAAAATTGCCGAAGAGAAAAAAATGACATTTAGCAATATCGTGAATCAATTGCTCTCAAAAGATCGAGAGCTTATTTTATTGGCGAGTGGGTGATAGACGTTACCAAACGTTACTTCCCTATCACGGGCAATTTCTCCAATTTTTCGATACCTGAGGGCTCTTTTGCCTTTCCCTCATTCATTTTTTCTTTATTTTCGTGATAGTTTTTCCATTTGTCGGCGTAGTGTTGGAGTGTAAACGATTCATTTTCTTCCATTTGAACTTTTTCATTTTTGTGCGCTACGGCGTTTTGGGTGGGGGGTGTGGAGGCTGAGGGTTCACTAAGCGGTGCCCACTCCTCTTTGAGCCAACCATCTAACCCTTTTTGCATCACCCCCCCCTTGGATACCGACGTTGTGCTTGGTGATACGCTACTTAGTGAGCTGTTTTGAGAAGGGGTGACTCCCACGGTGTTGGCAGCACAACCGCCAAATACCAAAAAAGTGAAAGTAAGGAGCAGGGAACGTTTCATACATCTTCCTAAAGGGGATTGAATTTTTGATTGATGGAAACTATACCATACTTATTACATATTTGTCACATTCCTATTTTTGGGCGTTTGCGTAGGGTAAACGATTAGCAAACAAGCTTTTGGGATTACAGCGTTGTTTAAGAAAGCTGTAGTTACAATTAACATCGACGAAACAACAACGGGATAACTCCCAAACTCAAGTTTTATTTAAGGAGAATCAATGAAATTAGTTAAAATGAGTATTGCAGCAGCAGTATTACTAGGTGCAAGTGCATTCGCAATCGACAATGTAAAAGTAGACGGTGATGCGAAACTTTATTATTTGACAAGTGACAAAGGTGCTGGCTCAGACCTTTTTAATAAAGGTTCAAGTGCTGCTGATACAGCTCTTCGTCTTGGTGTAACAGGCGATTTGATGAAAGGGGTTTCTTTCGGTTTGACTGGATATGCGGTTAGTACTCTTGGTCTTGAGAATAATCTTGTAAGTAATACGTTTACAGGGGCACATTCAGCTGTAAGTCCACTTCCATTAACAACTCGTCCTAATGTTGAAGACGAAGCATGGATGGGTGAAGCATGGTTGGCAGCATCTATGGGAAAAACAACAGCAAAATTAGGTCGTATGGCACTCGATACACCTTTAGCCTTTAGCGAAACATGGTCAATCGTCCCTAATACCTTTGAATCAATTGTTGCTATCAATCAAGATCTTCCAGATACTACACTCGTAGGTGCATGGGTTGGTAAAGGAAATGGTGCTAACACAGTAGGTTCTATAGCAGGTGCGGGTGCATATAGTAATACAAATGATCTTGGTATTGATGGTATTATGGGTGAAAATGCTAGATTTGGTACATTTATGAAAAATGGTGCATACGCAGTAGCAGCTGTTAATAATTCATTTAAACCTCTTGTCGCACAAGCATGGTACTACAATGTTGTTGACGTTGCTGATGCCTATTGGTTGCAAGCGGATTGGGATTGCCAATTGGTTAAAGACGCAAAATTAGGTGTTCAATATGCAAATATGTCACCAAAGGGTGCAGCAGTAACATTAGTTCCAACAATTAAAGATTCATCAGCGTATGCCGTTAAAGCAGCGTACAATGGTGTACAAAACCTAAAACTATCTGTTGCTTACTCGGAAGCAGATAAAGACGGTACATTGCAAATTGCTAACGTTGCAACTAATAATGTTGGGGCTACTGCACAATCTAAATTGTATACAGAAGCATACTGGGCGTATGGGTATGTAGGTAAGGCAGGTGCTAAAACGGTAATGGCTGCAGGTGAGTACAATGCAGGTGTTGCAACGTTGAACGCACAATATACAAATACAGACGGTACTACTGTAGCAGGCGATATGCAAGAAATTATGCTATCCGCTGGTAAAGATTTCGGACCGTTGAATGCAACGGCTGTTTATTTGAACACAGAACTTAATGGTGGAAATAGCTATAACACTGCTCTTGCAATGTTGAAACTTAAATTCTAATTTTTCATTCTTCTTCTCACCCCTTTTTGGGGTGAAGCTTCTTTTTCACGCTTCTTTCGTTATAATTATTTTATGAAATATTTACTCCGTTCCCTCTCCTATACCTTTTTAATGCTCTTCTTGATATCTTTGATCTCTTTTGGTGCGATGCACGCAGCCCCTAACAGTTTTATGGGGGGCGAACTTAATCCCAATATGACCCCTGAACACATCGCACAACTCAAAGCGATTTACGGTCTTGATAAACCACTGCTTCAACAGTACATCGATTGGGTTATCAATCTCTCCCAACTCAATTTTGGTATCTCTTTCGTCAGTGGTCAAAACGTCAATGAGGTGATTTGGGAGCGACTACCTGTGACGTTGTGGATGAATAGTATTGCCCTTGTCGTCACCTTCATCCTCTCCCTTTGGATGGGGATCAAAGCGGCGATGAAGGTGGATACTATGAGTGATACGGTTGTGGGGCAAATTTCCTTGATTAGTTTTGCGATGCCTTCGTATTATTTGGCATTGGTGCTTATGATGCTCTTTAGTGTCACCTTGGGATGGTTTCCTATCGCAGGGCTTCATTCGTTGGAACCGCCTGTTGGGTTAGGGTATTATCTTGATATGGGGTGGCATTTGAGCTTGCCGATACTGGTGATGATATTTGTTGGTGTTGGAAGTTTGGCGTTGTATATCCGTTCCCTTACATTGGAAATTCTAAAAAGTGATTATGTCTATTTTGCCAAAGCACGGGGGCTTGAGGAGAAAAAAATTATTCGCTATTTTATTTTGCCCAATTTATTGCCCCCTATTGTGACTATGCTAGGGCTTTCACTTCCCGGATTGATCGGTGGATCGGTATTGTTGGAGTCTATTTTTGGGATTGAGGGGATGGGGCAACTTTTTTATCTTAGTGCGATGAGTCGGGATTATCCTGTGATTATGGGAGTGTTGATGATGAGTGCATTTTTGACCCTCATCGGCAATCAAATCGCCGATGCGGTACTACTGAAGCTTAATCCGTTTGTGAAGCGGTAAGCTTAATTCCCAAATAGAGCTTCGAGTGAACTGAGTCCCTCTTTTTTCTCTTCTTGTTGTCCTGTTGCGCTATCACCGTGTTCTTTGAGCTCGATGATATACCCTGTGAGCATGGAAGCTAGACGGATATTGATTCCACTTTTACCGATGGCTTTGGATTTTTGGTCACTTGGGAGGGTGACGATTGCTTTTCGCTCCCCATTTTCATCTTCGGTTACGCTAACGGCACTGATAATAGCGGGGCTCATTGCACGAGAGATGAAAAGTTCTGGTGAGGCACTGTACTCAACACAGTCGATATTCTCACCGCATAGCTCTTCACTCACCGCATTGATACGCACCCCTCGAACCCCAACAGTGGCTCCAATAGGATCAATTTGGGGACGGTTGGTGTAGAGGGCGATTTTGGCACGCTCTCCGGGGATACGGGCACATTTTTCGACGATAACGATACCGTCTTTGATCTCAGGAACCTCAAGGGCAAGAAGCTCTTCGAGAAATTTGGGGGCAGTACGGGAAAGTTCCATCGAAATTCCTGCTGCTTTATCCACATTGACACGGCGAACGAGGGCACTAACGACATCACCCACTTTGAATTTTTCCCCTTTGATACGGCTTTTCATCGGGAGGAGGGCACGAATTTCATCAATCTCAATGGTGGTATTTTGGTCATTATCGACACGGGTGACACGCCCTGATACAATTTGATTGATCTTGTTTTTGTATTTGTCGTAGAGTTCGTTTTCAACAAGACGTTGGATATGAAACTCGATTTCACGGTGAAGAGTTGAAAAGGCACTTCGACCGTACGTTTCAAGCTCATGCTCCATTTGGAGCTCATCACCAAGCTCTGCCTCATCATCAATCTCTTTGGCAGCGCTAATGCTCATATACGCTCCTGCACTCTCCCCCTCTAGTTGGGGAGCATCATCGGCAACGACGGTAATGACTTGACGCAGTTTGATCTGCTTGGTTTTCTCATCGACATCGGCTTCAAAGGCAAAAGTGGGGTTGATAAGACGTTTGGCGGTTTGGATAAAAGCGGTTTTGATCGCTTCGGTGACGTTTTCACGTTTGAGCCCTTTTTCACTGGCGATAGAGTCGATAATATCTAACATATTTTCCATAGGAATATCCTTGTTGTTGGGTAGATCATAAAAAAATAAAATGTGATACGGGAAAGCTTTTTTATGAAGGAGTAGCATTGTACAAAAAAAACGCTTAATAGGATATTTATTGAAACGCCGATATAATAGCCCAATTATCAAGAACAATCACAAAGGGATGAATCCATGGAATTAAAACTTGCGCGTAGCGAAAATGACGCTAAACCAAAGAAAATCGATCTAAAAAAATTGACCGAGATGGTGGAGAAAAACAACTCGTTTATCCTCTATTTCGACCGTGAAAACTCCCATAAAGATTTGCTTGCCTTGCAAGATCATTTCGAAAAAGAGGGAAAAAGTTTTTATATGCGTGAAGTGAAGTTTGGACTCTCTGCGAGTGAGTACATGTATGAGGTTCACATTTTATAATGTCTAAAAAACTTTTTATCGAGACGTTGGGGTGTGCGATGAACGTTCGCGACTCCGAGCATATGGTGGCAGAGCTTCACGCCCTTGAGGGGTATGAACTCACCGATGAAGCGGGGGAAGCGGATTTGATCCTTATCAATACGTGCTCTGTACGTGAAAAACCCGTTCATAAGCTTTTTTCCGAACTGGGTGTTTTTAATCGACTCAAAAAACCTGACGCCAAAATCGGGGTATGTGGATGTACGGCATCCCATTTGGGCAAAGAGATTATCAAGCGTGCACCCTATGTCAATTTTGTCCTTGGGGCACGTAATGTTTCGAAAATCGCTCAAGTGCTTCACAAAGATAAAGCTGTAGAGATAGAGATTGATTACGATGAATCACAGTTCGCTTTTAAAGATTTTCGTACCAGTGCCTATAAAGCGTATATCAATATCTCCATCGGATGTGATAAGCAGTGTACCTTTTGTATTGTCCCCAAAACACGGGGTGATGAGATCTCTATCCCTGCCGATTTGATCGTGGCGGAAGCACGTCGTGCCGTTGATAATGGTGCCAAAGAGGTCTTTTTACTCGGGCAAAATGTCAATAACTACGGTCGCCGTTTTTCGGGGGAACATGAAAAGGTGAACTTTACGGAATTGCTTCGTCGTGTGAGTGCACTTGAGGGATTACAGCGAATACGCTTCACCTCTCCTCATCCCTTGCATATGGACGATGAGTTTATCGAAGAGTTCGCCCGTAATCCCAAGATTTGTAAATCGATGCATATGCCCCTTCAAAGTGGCTCAAGTGACATCTTGAAAGCAATGAAACGGGGATATACGAAGGAGTGGTTTTTGAACCGTGCGGCGAAATTGCGTGAAATGGTACCCAATGTGAGTATCAGTACTGATATTATCGTGGCGTTTCCTGGGGAGAGCGATGAGGATTTTATCCATACGATGGAGGTCTTAAATACTGTTCGATTTGAGCAGGTGTTTAGTTTCAAATACTCTCCACGCCCATTGACCGAAGCCCAAAATTTGGAAGAGGTGGATTCCCAAATAGGGTCAGAACGTTTGAGACTCTTACAGGAACGTCATGATGAAATTTTGGATGAGCTTAAATGTGAGCATATAGGTAAAGTCGTTGAGGTCTATTTTGAAGAACTACGTCATGATGGGTATGTTGCAGGTCGTAGTGACAACAATTTAGGGGTGAAAGTCAAAGGCTCAGAAGAGTTGTTAGGAACCATAGCGAACGTAAAAATAACGGAGGTTCACCGCACCGTTGCACATGGAGAGATTGTTGCGTAAACGTTTTTTACGTGCACTCGCCCTTACACTTGTCCCCTTTATTGGGGCGGTTCTTATACGTCTTTTGTATTGGAGTAATCGCAAACAATTTCATCTCCCCTCCCCTATCCCCCAAGAACCTGTTATTTTTGCCTTTTGGCATGCTGACTTATTGATGCAGCCTTATCTTTATTATCAATTTCGACACGTTCCCAAAGCCAAAGTCCTTATTAGTGAACATTTTGACGGACAGATTATTGCCCGTATTATGACGTTTTTTAAGTTGGGAACCATTCATGGCTCTACGACACGGGGAGGGGCAAAAGTATTAATCCAAGGGTTGAAGTCTCTTTCGGATGGGTATGACATCGGTATCACCCCCGATGGTCCCAAAGGTCCTCGCTATGAAGTGAGTGATGGAATTATCGTTATGGCACAAAAGCGACATGCGAAAGTGATCGTTTTTCATTGTCGCCCCTCGAAGTATTGGCAACTTTCTAGTTGGGATCGTTTTGTTATCCCCAAGCCTTTTGGCGTTTTGGCGTTTTATGCCTCTGAACCGATTGATTTGGATGGGCTGGAGATGGAGACGGCTAGAGCGGTGATTAAAGAGAAGCTTATGGAACGTGCTTTGTGACTCGTGAAAGATTACAGCAAGAAAAAGAGGCTTTTTTAAAGTACCTTGATGGCTTCAAGGGGTATTCCCCCCACAGTGTCCTTAATTATGAGGTCTCCATTCAACAGATGTTGGATAGGGGGGAGATCGTGGAAGAGGAGGGGACTCTAAAGATTAATCTAATGCCATTGCGTCTCGTGATTGCCTCCCAAAAACCCAAAACAATCTCATCCAAACTCAGTGCTATTCGTAGTTTTATCACCTATCTTCGTGAACAAGGAAATACGATAGAACTTCGAGGAGATGAGAGTATAAAAGTCCCTAAAGCACTCCCAAAACCCATTTCACACGATCATATTATGAGCGCATTGCAACACGCTGATCCTTTAAGTAGCTTAGCGATAACCCTTTTGTATTCGATGGGGTTACGGATTTCGGAACTTTCGAATCTCAAAGAGGGTGATATTACCAGTGAGTGGTGCCGTGTAATAGGAAAAGGGAAAAAGGAGAGGGATATTCCGATGATTCCTGAAGTGTATCATCAGTTTAAAGCGTTTCAAGCTTCCTCTTCAAGCAAAGAGTATATTTTTGAGGCGTTGGGTAAAAAATTAAGCGAAAATAGTTTAAGATATATCCTTACTAAGGCGTTTAAAGATATTGGGTTGAGAGTCACTCCCCATCAGCTTCGCCATTCGTATGCGACAGAATTATTGAATCATGGTGCACGTATTGCGGATGTGAGTGAGTTGCTAGGGCATGCTAGTATGGCGACGACACAGATTTATACCAAGTTGGGGAATGCATTAAAAATGGATAATTATCTTAAATCGCATCCTATTTGCCAACATTCTGGAGAGTTACCGTGCTAAGCTGGTTATTTAGAAAGATATTCGTCGCAATCGTTCCTGTGAGGGAGGGGCACGATGTTCTTGTCCTCACCGTTAAAAATAAAAAAGTAATCGATTCAGTGCATCGCCATTTTGAGGGAGATTTCCCCTCTATTCTTATGAATAATTTTATTTTAGAGAGTGTTTCTCGTTCTCCTTTTTTTTATATTAGTATGTTGAACCCTTTTCCTAATCAAGGTGCGTATGATGGGTGTACAAAATCAATTCCGCATAGTGAAGAGAGTGTTGGAATTAAAGTTCTTTGCCGTGATAAGCAATGGACTCAGTACTCATCCCAAGCTGATTTGTCGCAGTTGCAAAATAGCTATCGTACCGTAGGTCTTGATTTTATTTTTTCCCCTTTCTCAATGATTGAATATATCTTTGCCGATAAAATAAAGAGTGGTCTTGCCTTGTATGCGTTTGGAATGCCCAATATTTTTTCAGTGGCTGTTTTTGATTCGGGAAAATTGGACTATGCGTATCATTACACCCAATCAAATCCTGAATTAATAGAAGCGGAAGTTGAGGCTGAAGCAGAAGATCTTGCATTTCGGTCTCCAATTTTGGAAGAAGAGGATGATTCGATTGTCCGATTGGATGATCTTGAAGACCTTGATTTGATGAACGATTTGGATTCGCTTGGGGATCTTGCCGATCTTGATGAGCTTGATGAATTTAATGAGATGAGTGAATTTAGCGAGGATTCACTCACGCTTGAAGAGAAGCGAGTGGATAAAGAGGATGGAATTGCTTTGATTAAGGGAGATATTGATAACAGTAGTGAAGAGTATCACCGTTTCGAATGGATTCAAAAAACACTGGAACGTTTTTACGCTAGCGAACAATGTCAAGGTCGTTTTATAGAGACGGTGTATGTTGCGGATTCTGGAAGTGGTGGGGATGAGTTAAAGCGCTATTTGGAAGAGGAACTCTTTCTCAATGTGTTGATCCGTCACGTGAATGTAGGAGAGGGGATTAACGCCCTTGCACAGCTTGAAGAGGCGGCATTGTGAAGTACAGTTTTATAGCCCCTCGATCTAAACGTTTTATTAGCGATGAGATGCGTCTCTCCTTCTTTTTCTTTGCGGTTAGTATCGCAATGGTAATAGGTGCTTATCTCTTTTTACTCTATAAAACCCTCCACTTCAAAGAGGAACATACCTCTTTTTCGCAAACAATTAAAGAAATTGAAGTGTCTACACATAGTCTTGAAAAGAAGATTGGTGTTATTGAAAGTGAAGTGAAAATGCACGAACAAATTGCGACGGATAATACCGTTTTGAAAGAGAGTATCCGTAATCTTTTTGATTTGGTTCCTGATCAAATCACCTTGACACGAGCAGAGTTAGATGAAAAATCATTAATTCTTTATGGCATTACCCCAAATCAAGATATTTATAATTTTATGCTGCAAGCTCCATTGAAATCAATTTTCAATCGTACCTATACGAGTTTCTATCCCATCGAGAATGGGTGGTACAGCTTTGTCTCATCGAATTATTTGGATGAGGACACCAACACTACGGATGGGGAGGATACGCAATGAAAGGGGGCATTAATAGTCAAACACTCTATCTTATCCTCTTTTCAACATTGCTACTGGGGATTATTGTTTTCTTCTCTATGTTTGTGCTAATTCCCAAAGGCAAAGAGTATCGTCTTTTACGTCTGGAGGCGATGAAAGAAGAAAAAGTGGTCAATGAAGTGCGTGCTGTCCATAAGGTAACCCATGAGAACCTCGAAAAGCTTCAAAAGGAGAATGCCAAGACAATCGCAGCGTATCAAGCCCCTTTTAATCCTCTAAAATTCACACGGTTGTATGCCCACGAGTTCCAAAATCTTTTTTTGACAGAACTCTCTATGGCAGATGAGAATGGATCATTTAAGGTGTATGAAGTTAATGCAACAACGAAAATAACCTCTCCTGAGAGTTTTTACAATTTTTTAGAGAAGATCAATAAAAGTAAGTGGATTATCGGAGTGAATTTTCCTATCCATTTCGAACGGGATGGTGATTTGATCAAATCATCTTTCACAATGAAAGTACATAATCTTAAAAAAGAGAAAGAGGGGCACTAGTCCTCTTTTAACTCATCTTTTTTGCTTTTTCATGGGCGCACCGTATCGCTTCCATACATCCGTGGCGTACTTTTGCGTCTTCGAGTGCGCCATACCCTGCTGCTGTTGTCCCCCCAGGGCTCATAACACCATCTTTAAGGATGGCAGGGTGGGAAGTTTGAATCAGCTCTCCAAACCCTTTAAACAGTCCTCGCATTAAGCTCATCGCATCGGAGCGTTTAAGTCCCTCACGTACGGCACCATCACATAATGCTTCAGCGATGAGGGCAAGATAGGCTGGACCGCTTCCTGCTAGCGCAGTAGCAATATCAAGCTCCTTCTCCGACTCCAGCCATACGGTCATCCCTATGGAGCCAAAGAGGGCAATTGCCTCATCTTGTAGGGAACTGTCTCCTGTAAGAGAGGTCATGGAGAGAGCCACCTCTGCTGCTAGGTTGGGCATAGCTCGAACGTAACCATCTGCTTCGATGCTGTGGAGCAATTCGAGGGACGTTCCTGCTAGTACTGAGTATAGAGCTTTTACTTGCCCATGTATTTTTCGGGATATATCAGTAAGATTGGCAGGTTTGACACAAAGAATAACACTCTTCCCCGCACACGTTGCATTTTCAAGAGGGGTTTTTTGGATACTCACCCCTAACGCTTTCTCAAATTCGTCTAGCTTTTGAGGGTTTCGTCCGATGACTTCAATGGAATAAAACTCTTTGAGTCCTTGGGCAATTGCCAATGCCATTTTTCCATTTCCGATGAGGGAGATAGAGGGTTTAGTCATTTTTTGGCTCACCCAAATAATTTTTGATAGGATCAGCAATACCAAAATCGGCACGATTGTCGATGATGATTTGCGCCATGGTTTGATTGTCGGTATTAAAAATCAACGGGGCAACAAAGTTGATCGTCGAGTTTTCAATCGGCGTTGTTAAGATAACAATAGCGTAAATAAGGAGATTGCTATTATCATTAATTTCCATCAAGGCTTGAAGTGATGTAGGGATATCAAAAGCGTATTCACGTAAGGCAAAAGGATTAATCAAGGTGAAGCTCGGTCCCTCGTCACTACTTTCTAAGCGCATAAAAATATCATCAATTTTTTGAAGTTCCATTCGAGTGACCGACTCGAAACCCAAAAGCGGGAGTTTTAATTCAAATTGCATAACGTGCCTTTGTCTTATTTTAGAAATTGGATTGATTTTAACACAAAAAAGGTCAAACAATGGTGTAATTAATCTCTTTTTGGTAAAATTGTCCTTACTTTAATACGAAACGGACACTATATGAAGATAATTAGAGGCATAGTGAGTGCAGTAGTGGTAATTCTTTTTGTAAGTGGATGTGCCAAAGAGGTGGACGAGTATAATAAACCTGCTGACTATTGGTATGCAAAAATGATTACTTCTGTCTCCAATGGAAATTTGGAAAAAGCGGACAGCTATTTTAGTTCCTTGCAAAGTGAGCATATTAGCTCCCCTTTACTAGGTGAAGCGACATTGATTATGGCAAACGCCCATATGGCACATGAAGAATATCTATTAAGTGAACATTTTTTGGATGAGTACAATCGCCGTTATGCGACCCCATCGGGGCGTGAATATGCAGAATTTTTGAAAATCAAGTCAAAGTTCTTGGCACTTCCCAATCCAGGGCGTGATCAAGGATTGATCGATGAGACTCTCCGAGGAGCAGATGCGTTTAAAATCAGCTATCCTCATTCGGTTTATATGCCGTTGATGGAGACGATGGAGACGCAGCTTCATCTGGCAAAAGCGACCCTTAATGACCATATAGCCAGTTTGTATGATCGGTTGGGAAAACCAAAGGGATCTGAATATTATCATACAATCGCCCCTGTAACGTGGATTGATTCCAGTACTGTTGTTGAAGCAAGGGTGCCTTGGTATAGAGAGATGTTTGAGGGGGATGGGTCAAGTAGTTGGTACGCTTTCTTGATTCCGAAAACTCGAAGCGTTGTATCCATGGATGATAATGAAAGTAAAAAATAGGATTTAAATTATGCAACTTAGTAATTATGCCGCTTTTCCCACAACCCTCCCCGTTATTGCGGAGGATAATCTTTTTCTCTATCCCTTTATGATTGCCCCCCTATTTTTGAGCGATGAGCAGAGTATTGCTGCTGCCGCTGAGGCGATTGACAATAACTCCCTTATCATCGTTTGTCCTGTTAAGTCTGATCATGAGGGCTCCCGTGAAGTCGATGCCATCTATGATGCAGGGGTTATTGGATCGATAATGCGTAAAGTTGTCCTCCCCGATGGGCGGATTAAGGTGTTGTTTCAAGGGCTTGCTCGTGGACATATTGTGAGTATGGAACATGATAGTCCCCTTCGTGCAAAGGTGGATATTATCCAGTCATTAAGCGTCAATAGCCTCAAAATGGATGCGATATTAGAAATTTTACGGGAAAAAGTGCGTGCCCTCTCTCAAGTAAGCAACTATTTTCCCCCTGATTTACTTCGGACGATAGAGGAGAATCACGAATACAACCGTATCGTTGATCTTATCTCCAGCTCGATTAAGATGAAAAAAGAGAATGCCTATAACCTTTTCGTCGAACGGGATCCTGAAAAACGGTTTTTGATGTTGATTGATGAGCTTATCGAAGAGACCGAGGCGAATAAACTTCAAAAAGAGATTCGTACCAAAGTTCACAGCCACATCGAAAAAGTGAATAAAGAATATTTTCTCAAAGAGCAACTCAAACAGATCCAAAAAGAGTTGGGAACCGATACGAGTCGCAATGAAGAGATCGAAGAGTTTCGCAAAAAACTCGAAGCGAAAAAAGAGAAGATGCACCCTGATGCCTACAAAGAGGCACGAAAACAACTCGATCGATTTGCTCGTATGCACCCTGATAGTGGGGATGCGGGGATGTTGCAGACCTATTTGGAATATGTCCTTGAGATCCCTTTTGGGGAAGAGGCGAAAAAATCGCTTAATGTCCATGATGTCGAAAATCAACTCAATAAAGATCATTTTTCACTCAGAAAGCCAAAACAGCGAATTTTAGAGTATTTCTCAGTGAGAGAGTTATTGGAGCTACGGGGACAGGCGGATAAAGAGGGGCGAGGGGCAATTTTATGTTTTGTGGGACCTCCAGGCGTCGGTAAAACCTCCTTGGCAAACTCGATTGCTACGGCATTGAAACGTCCATTAGTTCGCATCGCTTTGGGTGGCTTAGAGGATGTGAACGAATTGCGCGGTCATCGTCGTACCTACGTAGGAGCAATGCCAGGGCGTATCGTGCAGGGGGTGATTGAAGCCAAGAAGATGAATCCGATTATCGTTTTGGATGAGATTGATAAAGTCTCTAAGTCCAATCGGGGAGATCCAACGGCGGTATTGTTGGAGATTTTAGACCCTGAACAAAATACCCATTTTAGAGATTATTATCTCAATTTTAACATTGATTTGAGTAAGGCAATTTTTATTGCTACAGCAAACGATGCAGGGCAAATTCCGGGACCTTTGCGTGATCGCATGGAGTTCATCTCGGTAAGTTCCTATACACCGCAAGAGAAGCAGGAAATTGCTAAACAGTATCTCATCCCTCAAGAGTTGAAAAAGCATGGGTTGAAAGCATCGGAGCTTAGTATCTCAAAAACCGCTTTAGCTGAAGTGATCGAAAAACATACTCGTGAAGCAGGGGTACGAAATTTACGCCGTCGTATTGCCGATATTGTTCGTAAAACAGCGAAAAAGATTCTCGAAGATCCAGGCAGTTCCAAAGTGAGTGTAACGCTCAAAAATCTCAAAGATTTCTTGGAAAAAACTATTTTCGAAATCGAAAAAACGGATCATATTGATCGTGTCGGTGTGGTCAATGGTTTGGCGTGGACGGCAGTGGGTGGAGATGTTCTCAAAATCGAAGCGATTCGTATCAACGGCAAAGGGACATTACAGCTTACGGGGAGTTTGGGGGATGTGATGAAAGAGTCTGCCCGTATTGCCCTTTCGGTCGTCAAAACCCTTATTGACAGTGGGAAACTTAGTGTCGATCATGCGATTATCCCTCTCAATTCTACTGAGCGTGAGGGGAATCTCAAAGTCGATGTGAGTGAGGTGTACAAACGGTTTGATCTTCATATTCACGTTCCTGATGGGGCGACACCCAAAGATGGTCCCAGTGCTGGAATCGCAATGTGTACGGTTATCGCTTCTATTCTAACAGATAAAAAGGTGCGTGCCGACATCGCAATGACAGGAGAAGTCTCTTTGACAGGGAATGTCCTCCCTATTGGCGGACTTAAAGAGAAGCTGATTGCGGCGCACCGTGCAGGGATGAAGCTTGCCCTTATCCCCCAAAAGAATTACGATCGTGATTTGGTGGATATTCCTGATGAGGTGAAAAACGCTGTTGAAATACGGGGTGTTAGCCGTATCGAAGAGGTTCTCAAAGCTCTTTTAATCGACGAATAACGGTATAGGCTTCAGGGGAACTGTAAAGGTATCCCCGTATTTTAGGGTGAATTTTGAATTTTCTACACGCTTCTTTGAACTCTTTGTCCATTGTGACAGTGGGGATAGTGGGAGCGATAAATGTATAGTTCTCTTCGATTACGACGATGTATTTTCGTCCGATTACACACCATTTCTCTTTCTTTAAGACCTCTTTCTCGTTTGCACTCATCACATTTCCAAGCCGTTTAACCATTTTATCAATACCGTAGAGTAGAGAACGGAGTGTTTTTGGATTTTTGGCATAATAAAGCTCCTTGAAGTGTTCAAAATGAAGCGTCTCAATCATCCCCTCACAGTCTTCGTCAAGATAGGTGAAACTACGTCGTAACCCTTGCGCATATTCACGTATGAGAGGAGTGCTGTAGTTTTTGCGAAAACGGTTGCGAGTATAACGCTCATCAGCATTGCTCTCGTCGATAAAATGTTTGTGGCAATGTTCGTGTAGATACGCCTCTATTTCGTCGCGTGTGTGTTGGAGAAGGGGGCGCAGAATCGTGAAATCCTCTTTGACATCAAGAGAACGAATTCCCATCATTTCAGGAAGACCAGCTCCGCGCGTCAACTGCATCAACATCCATTCAAGACGGTCATTGAGCTGATGGGCGGTGAGAAGATAGGTGTAGTTACCTGTTTTCATCAACGACTCAAAAAAACTATGCCGCTCTTCCCTCGCACGATGTTCGAAGTTGGAACCGTTAAGGTGACAGGAGTGGAGTAAACACTCTAAGTGATATTTATGGGCAAGCGTTTGGGCATTTTGGGCTTCATCATCGCTGGTGGAGCGTGTATTATAATTGACGTGGGCTATATCGAATGGGATGTTGTTTTCAATGAGGAGATGGAATAGGGCAGTGGAATCGACTCCACCGGAAAAAGCGAGGAGAGATTTTCCCTCTCGGAGGAGGTTTAGGTGGAGGAGGTTAGGCATGGTGGAATGTGTCATTTTCAGATTATTCTCCCCGATTGAGCTGTTTTGAAAAAGTATAAATTCCATCATTTAAAAAGCTAAGAATCTCATCCATATCGTTTTGTATCGTGTTAAACTCTTCTTTATATATAATTTTTTCAAAATGAAAAACTCTGTTTCGAAATTTGCGGATATGGTTTAGCTTTTTATTTATATAATCTCTTGTGATGAGTTTTTTTTCTTTATTTGGAAGATTTGAAAAAATGCTTTTTATTGCTTTTATTCGCATGGTTTGCGAATAGGAATTTCTAAAAAGTGCTGTCCAAAAACCAAAGCTTAACTCAGAGATTATTTGATCTGACGTTACAATTTTATTGGCTAATAGAACTCTTTTTTTTACCTCTTCTATCTTTTTGAGTGAATCAGGATGTAAAAACTCACTGTTTAACCAATCTGCGCCAAATTCACTTTTGAAATAGGTGTCAATAGAATTTCTTAAACTAATTTCGAGTATGGCAAGCGGGATATAATACTCTTTTGATTGTTTTAAATTTTGTCTGTATTCCTCAAAATTATCATAGGCGTTTAGCCGTATACTCGAAAAATACCTATTTTTTAAAGTGTCATCCAACTTGACTTCCTTTTTACATTCCGTTATAATTTTCACATGGCGCCCAGTAAGTCTTTATCCATTGAGGTAAAGCTTGGGACTCTTTCTTCGGTATTTTTGCTTTCCATGTAGATATGCTTCATTACTTGCAAATACTTTTATATTCTGAAACAAACTATATTCACTATATTTCATTGTTAATTCAGAAATGAAATTTTAAACCTCTCCCACAATCGTCGCCAACAAATGATTTCCCGAAAGTTCCGTCATACGCGCGCGATAGATTTTCCCGTAGCTAAGTTCTTCTTCGATTTCACGATCATTGACATAGATTTCCCCATCAACATCAGGTGTCCAATTCAAAGCTCTGGCACTTAGGAGAAATTCGTGTTCATCACTTTCTCCGTCGATTACGAGGAGTATTTCGGTGCCGAGGAGTTTTTGTAAACTTTCGATTTCAATCTCAGACGCAATTTTCCCCAATTTTTTGGCACGGGCATTGATGGCTTTTGTTGGGATTTTATCCTCCATCGTATAGGCACTTGTCCCCTCTTCATCGGAGTAGCTAAAGACGTTGAGGCGATCAAAGCCAAAGGTAGCAGCGAACTCTGCCATCTCGTTGAACATCTCTTCCGTTTCGTGAGGATGTCCGACGATGAAGCTCGTGCGAATAAAGGCATTGGGGAGGGCTTTCATGGCATTGAGAAGTTCAAGGGTTTTGGCTTTTCCGAATCCCCGTTTCATAATTTTGAGCATCTCATCATTGATGTGCTGGATGGGCATATCGAAATAGTTATGAAAGATGGGGGAATCCCCGATGGCTTTGATGAGTTTTAGGGTTGTAGTTGAGGGGTAAAGGTACAAAATACGGGCACTTTTAACCCCCTCGATGAGTTCAATTCGCTTGATAAGGTGGATGAGTCCATCAGGGATATTTTGGTCACGCAGATACGAACTAGAGTCTTGGGAGACGAAACTAAAGTCATAATATCCTTTGGCAACCAGTCCCTCTACCTCTTTCGCGATACTGTCGAGATTTCGAGAGTTAAGTTTCCCTTTGAAGGAGGGGATGGCGCAAAAACTACACGTTTGGTTGCACCCTTCGGAGAGTTTGATATAGGCGTGGTAGGTTGAACCCGTAACTACTCGCTCGGCACCGTCGATGAGGTAGACTTCGGGGGTAAAACGGCTTTGTTTGAGGGCTAGAAGTTCATCAATTTTGTCATAATCGCCTACCCCTGTAAAAATATCGACCTCTTTAAGCTCTTGGGAAAGCTCCTCTTTATATCGTTCAGAAAGACACCCTGCCATCACGAGAACGGAATCTTTTTTGCGCCCTGCATCGAGGTTGAAAATCGTATTGAGAGATTCTTGTTTTGCCGCATCAATAAATCCGCAGGTATTGACGATGATAACATCCGCTTCGGTACTAGTATCGGTCATTTCATAATTTTGGAGTCGTCCCAGCATCACCTCAGTATCGACGAGATTTTTGGTACAGCCGAGAGAGACGATATGGAGTTTTTTGGACATAAGTAACCTTGATAAATATAGTGATGCCATTATATCAAAGTCAGTTTTGGATAGACTTTTGTTATGAAACTTAATTATGATATTCTTATTCTAGGTGCGGGTGCGAGTGGGCTTATGTGTGCGGCGCAGCTGGCTGAAAAAACCGATCTGAAAATTGCTCTAGTGGAGGGCAATTCCCGACCTGCCTTAAAGCTCAAAGCATCGGGTGGAGGGAAGTGTAATCTCACCAATGTGAACGTGGATGAGAACCATTTTTTAGGGGATGAAACCCTCGTTCACACCGCATTAAATGTTTTTCCGCAAAAAGCCCTTTTGGACTATTTTCACAATGGCGGGCTTCGTCCTGTGATTCGTAAAGAGCAGTACTACTTTTGTCCGAAAAGTTCTGATGAGGTGATTTCGATTCTCCTTGGAAAATCGCGCGGGGCTGATCTCCTTTTAGGGACTAAAATTCTTTCCGTAAGTGGAAATGACCCTTTTAAAGTGACAACGGATAAAGGGGTATTTACGGCGAAAAAAGTGGTGGTAGCGACGGGAGGAGCAAGTTACAAAGAGCTGGGAGCAAGTGATATTGGTCTACAAATTGCTCAAGAATACGGGATAAGAACAGTCCCCTTTTCCCCTGCACTAGTAGGGTTGACCCTTCAGCCCAAAGAGTTTTGGATGAAAGAACTTAGTGGGATTAGTTTTCCTGCTCGGATTCGTGTGGGTACAAAACTACTGGAAGAAGATTTGCTCTTTGCCCACAAAGGGATCAGCGGCCCTGTAGTGCTGTCTGCATCGCTATATTGGTTCAAAGGGGAGATAGAGATTGATTTTTGTCCCGATCTTGATCTTCAAAAGCTGTTGAGTGAAAAAAAACTCCTTAGTACCGCCTTGCCATTGCCTAAACGTTTTACGAAAGTATTTTTGGACTCAATTGCGTTGGAGGACAAACCGTGTAATCGTCTAAACAATGAGGAGCGTGAAAAACTTCTTCAACTTCAAGCGTATAAAATGGCTCCATCGGGGAACTTCGGATTGAGTAAAGCGGAAGTGTGTCGTGGGGGGGTAGCGAGTGAGGAAATTGATCCCATAACGATGGAGAGTAAAAAAGTTCAAGGATTGTATTTTATTGGAGAGTGTGTTGATGTAACCGGAGAACTTGGTGGGTATAACTTCCAATGGGCGTTTAGTTCAGCGGTGGTGTGCTCTACTGCCATCCAAAATCTTTATAAAAGCTAAGGAGTGACAATGCAACGTAAACGTGTCGTAATAGTGGGCGGAGGATATGCAGGGGTAGAAGCTCTGAAGGTGCTTGCAACGTCAGGATTGTGCGATGTTGTACTGATCGATCAACACCCCTACCATTATCTCCAAACCGACGTGTATGAGCTGATCGCCAATGAGTGCTCTATGACCCGTGTTACGATTGATTTGGTTGCGTTATGTATGAGCTACGGTAAGCATGTTAGCTATATCAAAGATACCATCCGTGAGATTGATTTTGATGTCAAGCATATTGTGGGGCAAAATTCAGGGCATTCGTATGATTATCTGCTCGTCTGCACGGGAAGCCGTACGGCGTACAATGGTGCTACTGAGGGGTTACGGGAATATTCGCATGGGGTGAAAACATTGCCGAGCGCTTTGACGTTTAAGCAGCAGTTTGAACAGCGGCTTTATGAGAGGATGGAGAGTGAGGGGGGATGGTGCAGTGAACCTTTTAATGTGGTTATCGGAGGAGGGGGGCTTAGCGGTGTTGAAATCGCGGCGGAGATGGCGCATTATATTCGTGTGTTTCACCAAGATAATACCCTTACGTGCGACAATATCCATATTTTTTTGATTATTCCCCATGAATTTGTTTTGGAGGGGATGGAGCCTTATCTCATCAACCAAGCAACGAAACGGCTTTTGAAACTTGGGGTGAAGATACTCAACCACTCACGTATCACTTCCGTCGAAGAGCACACTTTGATTTTGAATCACAAAGAGAAAATTTATTTTGATTTTATGATTTTTACGGGGGGGATTATCGCCTCTACGCTCACAGCAGGGATGGATGTTCCTAAAAATAAAAAATCGCAACTGGTGGTGGATGAATATCTCGCTGTTTCACGATATGAAGGGGTGTTTGCAGCAGGTGATATTGCACAGCTTCATGACAAAGAGAGAAAAATGCTCCCCCCTACAGCGCAAACAGCAG
>JAABPY010000160.1 GCA_011391735.1 Sulfuricurvum sp.
CGGTATTTGTGCAGCGAAGAATATTGTAGCATTGATAGAGGGAAAATCAATGAAAGCCGCTAATATGCAAATGCGCGGGATGATGATTGCCCTTGGTGGGAATTATGCGAGTGTTTCGTTATTGGGATGGATTAAAGTAAGTGGAATTGTAGGGCATCTGATTAAAACAATTATTATGCGCGGATACCGTTATGGACTTCATATTCAATGTACTAAAGGGATTAAAATGATGGATAAATCGAAAGGGCATTGCCGATTTTAGAGACGTAAATGTGAGTTGAGTAAATCTCTTTATCTCTTCAGCAACTCCTGCATCACCGTAAACCGTTTCGTTGTCTCCAATCGCTTGCATGCCACCTCAAACGCCCCCGACTCTCCGATAATATGACAGTGTTTTTTCGCACGGGTAATGGCGGTATAGAGGAGTTTGGTGTTGAGCATGATGAGGTGGGAGAAGCTCATCACCATCACGACATTTTCGTACTCCATCCCCTGAACTTTGTGGACGCTAAGGGCATACGAGAGGCTCAATAAATCCCGTACGCTGTCGTAGGTGTATTGGACGATTAGCTCTTCGTTGGGGTAATAAACGACACATTGCTCCTCTTCCTCATCGAGTCTAAAAATCAATCCGCACATTCCGTTAAATATCCGTCGCTCTACACTCTCGGATCCCTCTTTGAACTCTTCGGGGGTGAAGGTAGGCATATTTTCGTTGCGGATATGGACGACTTTGTCAAAGAGGCGGTAATCACCCAGATGGGTTTTGATTCTTTTCTTCGGATTTGGGTTGAAATATTCTTGGAGAAGGGTGTTGAGATTATCGACCCCTAGGGCATTGCCGCGCATGGGGGAGATCACTTGAAAATGGTTGAGATACTCTTTGATCCGTTTGGTTTCGAGATGAGAACGTGAGGTGGGGAGGTTTTCGAGAGTGGTTTGGGCGATTTGGGAGAGGATGGCTTGGGCATTGCTTTGGAGTATCTCGTCAAATTCCCCTCCGCTAAGGTTTTGTTTAAGAGCGTAACGGTTGGCAATATCAACCCCGATAAAGGTAAAATCATCGTAAGGCTCACGATACGAGGGGATAACCCCAAGCCGTACGTCATTGGCGATCAAGGCGATAGCTTGGTCGGAGCGTTGGCGATAGATATGGGTGAGGGTGACCGTAGGGGCAATTTTCAGCGCGATGAAATCACTTAAGGGGCTTCCTGCACCAATAGGGGGAAGTTGAGCATCATCCCCTACAATGATAATCGTTGCATCGGGGTCAATTTTTCGGATAAGACGTGCGAAGAGGGTGGAGTTAATCATCGAAGCTTCGTCAATAAGGACAACTTTGTAGGGCATTTTTTCGTGGGCATCGAACCGTACCAATAGGCTTTGAATCGTCGCACTCTCATAGCCACTACGCTCTTTGATCCGCTGAGAGGCGATGCCGCTTAGGGCGCAGGTGATGATAGCATTTTCATCATAACGGAGATTGAGGAGATCGAGCAGGGCTTTTGCCGTGGTGCTCTTCCCTGTCCCTGCGTACCCGACGAGCAAGAGGAGCTTTTTCCCCTTATTGATGAGCTTCAGTGCCTCTTGCTGTTGCTCCCCCAAGGTGAGAGAGTGCTCTTCTAAAAAAAGTTTCAAATCTTTGGTGAGGGGCTCATCTTTCTTTTTGGAACGTTTTTTGAAATTATCGACGAGAAATTTTTCCGCTTCATAGATACGATCAAGGGCTAATTTTCCGCTAGGGAGAATAATAATACTCCCCTCGTGGATACGATCAAGAAGTGCCTCTTCATAGAGTTCATCATTTTGCAAGGATATGAGACCCTCTAGTTTTTCAAAAAGAGTTTTTTTGTCAATACAGCTGTTCCCCTCTTGGTCGCAATACTCACTGAGGCTATACTCCATCGCCGCTTGAATCCGTCTGGGGTCGTGTCGGTGAAGTTTCATAGAGAGGGCAATTTCATCCGCTTTTTTGAATCCGATACCGTGGATACGCATAAGAGAATAGGGATTCTTTTTGATACTCTCTATGGGATCTTTTGCCCCTTTCATGGCGGTGGCGATGAGACGAAGAAGGGTGGGTGTGACACCGAAGGGGGCGAGAAACTCTCCAAGAAGGCGCATTGATCGAAACTGTTTCCACCCATCAGAGAGTTTATCGAGCCGTTTTTGGTTCATCCCTTTGATCTCTAGGAGTTTTTCACTATCGTTCTCCAAAATATCGATCAGCCCCTCTTGGGAGTATTTTTC
>JAABPY010000161.1 GCA_011391735.1 Sulfuricurvum sp.
TGGGTTTGAGCTGTTTGATAAGAGAATTTTCGAGTATCAGGGCATCGTTTTCGTTTTCCACGACGATAGTATGAAGCGATACCGTCTCCGAGAGCATTATTTGGATACGCAGCGAAAGGGTTGATTTGGGGGAGAGTTGGGGGGTGAGATTGAAATAGCTTTTGACCCGTTTGGAGAGATCTTTGGCTTTGCCGATGTAGAGGATGCGCCCTGTACTATCGAGATATTGGTAAATTCCTGCACTGTGAGGGAGGGAGCGTATTTTTTCAATCATTTTAATCGCTTACTCAAGAATCATCATCAACATCTTTAAATTCCTCTTTTATTGTCAAGAATTTGTCAAGATTATTTATAAATAGATCAACCAGTTGAGGATCAAAATGTCTCCCTTTTTCATTTTTAAGTAGTTGCACTATTTCATCTAACTCCCAAGCTTTTTTATAGACTCTATCACTGCCCAGTGCGTCAAAGACATCCGCAATGGCGCAGATGCGCCCATAGATGTGGATGGCATCGCCTTGTAATCCTCTTGGATATCCGCTACCATCCCATTTTTCATGATGTTCATGGGCTACGATTGCGGAGGCTTGTAAAATCGGCCGTGTCGATGTATTGAGGATCTTATATCCCAGTTCACTGTGGGTGCGCATAACCATCCACTCTTCATCATCCAGTTTCCCTGGTTTTTTCAGGACATGATCGGGGATTGCCAGTTTCCCTATATCGTGCATTGGCGACGCTTGAAAAAGAATTTCAGCCTCTTTGCGTTCCAACCCGTATAATAGTGCCAATAACTTAGAATAGTGGGCGACCCTTCGAATATGATTGCCCGTCTCACGGCTGCGTGTTTCCGCTGCGGCTCCAAGCGTGTAAATCAACTCCCCTTGTGTCGTCTCGATCTCTTCGTGTAGATGAACGACGTCGGACATATTGTGACGTATGGTCAAATACTCGACAACTTCCTCTTTCATGTTCTTGATTGGAACGATAACGGTATCAAGCCATACCGTTTCCCCCTGTTTATTAATATTTTGTATCATCCCTTTCCACGTGTGACCGCTTAAAATCGTATCCCAAAGATTTTTGATAATGACCTTAGGGGTATCGGGATGTTTCAAGACTCGATGATCTTTCCCCACAATCTCGTCGGATGTATACCCTAGGGCATCGGTAAACTCTTGATTGATATAGGTGATTTTCCCATTTAGATCAGCTCGTGTCAGGATGGTACTCTCATCCATCGCTTTATGATATTCTCGTGAGCGTTTCATCATCTCTTGAAGGGTATCGCTGGTCATATTCAGCTCACTTTGCAACTGATCTTTAAAATTCTCCTCCTCCGTGATGTCTTTGCGGATTCCGATAAATTCAACGATATACCCCTGTTTATCAACAATGGGCTTAATTGTCGTATCGACATAATAGACACCACCACTTTTGGTGCGGTTTTTGACTTTACCTCTCCATATTTGTTTGGAGGTAATCGTATCCCACATCTCTTGAAACGCATCGGAGGGCATATCTGGATGGCGAACGATATTATGGGGCTTTCCCAAAAGCTCATCAGCACGATACCCAGAAATCGTACAAAACTGTTCATTGACATAGGTAATAAACCCGTACTTATCAGCTTTTGAGACGATATTACTAGCGTCAATTGTCTCTTTGTATTCTTCTAAAAGATGCTGATCTTTGATATGTTTTTGCTTATTGTGATGATGGTTGCTCCAATGATTGATATTTTGAAGGAGTGTCTCAAGAAGAATTGGCTTGATTTGAAGAATAGTTCCTTTCAACTTAGTGAGGCTGATTAATAGCTCTTTATTGTCATATTCAGCCAAAATTATCACAGGAATCATTTTATGGTTATATTCATCACGAATATAGTCTAAGAAATTATTGATCGAATCTTTTTGCTTATCTGTATCGACGACGATCAACTCTATTTCGTTTTGATTAAGTTGCTTTTTGCCTTCATCGAGAGTAGTAACAATACCATAATGATACCCCAACTCTTCAAGCGCTTGAATGAGTGTGTCATTATCACCTTGTGATTGTTGATACACCATTATCGTACTTTGATCGTTTTGTTGCATAGAACCACCTCCTTGTTACATGATTGCTAAAAATACTGACTTTAAAGATTGTATCGCATTTCAAATTATAAGTGTTCTTTTTTCTTCCACTTAGTTTCTCAAGGTATAGAGATAATCACCTTCTCTAATTGTTTTTAATGTCGATATTCCAATGGGTAGTTTTTTAAGTTTCATCTATTTTACTCCGTTGCAATGAAATGAGTACACTCTCTCACTTAATCAAGTATTTATGCTAGCTATTATACCATCCACGTTTTAAGACACAGTGGGGAAATGATGAGAAAAATCTCAATCTTATTTTTGATAACGGTTACGTTGCTATTTGGCGGATGTGGCTATAAAGCTTCTCCGTATTATGAAAAACCAGTAAAACAGGAGAATAGCGATGCGTTATGATGTGGTAATAATCGGTTCAGGGGTCGCTGGATTATATGCAGCAATTGAGCTTCCGAAAAGTTTAAAAGTATTAGTCATTAGTAAATCGCACCCGTGGGAGTGTAATACCTATTATGCCCAAGGGGGGGTGACGACGGCGTATGATGATGCCGATATACCGGTACATATCAGTGATACGTTGGGGGCAGGGGCAGGCTTGTGCAATACCGATGCGGTTCGATTTATGAGTGAGCACTCCCAAGGAGTGATTCGTGATTTGATTGCTCGTGGGTTTGGGTTCGATAAAGATGGTGAGGGAAATCTTCTCTACACGCAAGAAGCTGCTCACTCCCGTAGCCGTATTTTACACGCAGGGGGAGATGCGACGGGGAGACATTTGCACCTCTTTTTACTCCAACAAAACCCCCATCCGATGTTGTCGAATGCGACGGTAATTGATCTCTTAATGGAAAATAATCAATGTTGCGGTGTGGAGGTACTCAGTGAGGGTGCTCGAAAACTTATTTATGCGGACAATGTCATTATCGCCAGTGGCGGTGTTGGGTCGCTTTATGAATATCATACCAATTCCCATGCGATCAGTGCAGATATTCACGGTATTTGTACCGAAAAAGGGGTTGAGCTTGAAAGTATGGAAATGATGCAGTTTCATCCGACGGTTTTTGTATCGGGGACGGGGGCACGAAAACTTCTCCTAACTGAAGCGTTACGGGGTGAGGGAGCATGGATCGTCGATGAAGAGGGGAAACGGTTCTTATTTGAGTATGATGAGCGAGGAGAGATGGCACCGCGTGATATTGTGAGTCGGGCAATATTTGATTACAAGCAACGCACCTCCTCTCAAGTTTATATCTCGTGTGCCCATTTTGAAAAAGAGTATTTTCAGAAGCGTTTTCCGAATATTTACAAAGCATTAAGTGATTTGGGATACAACCTACCTAAGGATCGTGTCCCTATTTCCCCTGCGTTTCATTACGCTATTGGGGGCATCAAGAGTGATTTAGAGGGGCGTGTTCCCCATACTAAGGGGTTATATGTCGTGGGAGAAGCGGCGTGTACTGGGGTTCATGGAGCCAATAGATTGGCGAGTAATTCGTTGCTTGAGGGGCTTGTTTTCGGGAAACGTGCTGCTCAAACGATTGGGAACACACCTCATGCTCATTGTACGAAGAGTTTTGAGATCGGGAAAGAGCCCCTTGAGATACAGGGGGATAAAGAGAAAAAAGATGCCCTTCGCCGTTTGATGTGGGATAAGGTCTCGATTGTTCGGACGACGGATGGATTAAATGAAGCGTTATCTGTTATCGAGGGGATGATGGAAGAGGGGGTGGGGCGATTGTTGAAATTACGTCTTTTGAGTGCTCGTGCCATCGTCGCGTCAGCGTTAAAACGGACGGAATCGATAGGAGTGCATTATATCACTCAATGTTGTTGATATCACCAAAGTTAAGGGGTTTTATACGACATTTAAAAAAATGTGGTTGTAAGACCCATTATCGCTTAAGAATCTTGTGCTTGTTTCATGAGCACTTCTAAAATATTTGTCATCGTTAGAATCCCTTCAAGCTCATTATTGTCAATAACTAAAATACGCTTGATACTTTGGTTTACCATCATTTGTGCAGCGTATTTAACATTCAGTTCTTTTGAAATTTGGATTGCTGGCTTTGAAGCAATATCATAAACATTGAGTAAATCGATGTCCCCTTCTTCAGCTACAATCGCTTGGAGAATGTTTTTATAGGTCAGAATACCATAGGCATCGGACGGACTCAGTTTATCAACAATCAGTGATTTGACTTTTCTCTCTCTCATTGAATTGAGTGCATCACGAATACTTGCCATCGGTGAAATGATGATGAGGTCTTGGGTGGTCATAATATCAGCTACGAGCATGGTTATATCCTTTGAATGGTTTCTTGAATCTCTTTTTCGAATTTTTGAATTTCACCGATATCTAAACCGATTATATGAGATATCGGAAGGGTAAATGCAATATTAAACTCCTTTTCACTGCTAAAATCGATCTCGTTGGTCAAGGCTTTCAAGACTGCCATTGAGAGGCGTTTAGGAAGAACAAACAATAACGCTGAGACATTTTCTTCCAACGTCAAACCGAAAAATATCTTTTTCTCATTTAGCCCGATACTCCGTCCATCGAGAATCGTTACCCCTCCGGCTCCCGCTTTTTTCGCGATATCGAGAGCTTTTACTTCATCATTTTTGGAAACGATGACAACGAGTGCTATAAAAGTCATTACTTACTCCTTTTTGGTGGTTTTATTGAGTTGTTTTTGAGCATAAATTCCATATCCCATCACGGTGAGCATCGGAAATAACGACGCAAACGCGATGAGACCGAATCCGTCGATCATCGGATTTCTCCCATCGATATTGGATGCTAACCCTAGACCGAGTGCCGCAACTAGCGGAACGGTGACCGTAGAGGTGGTCACCCCTCCGCTGTCATAAGCAATGGGGATGATATAGCGGGGAGCAAAATAGGTAAAAAGAACGACAAAAATATAGCCTACGATAATGTAATAATGTATCGGATCACCGCTAACAATTCGATATGCCCCCAGTGCAATCCCGATGCCAACTCCCAATGCAACACTCAGACGAAGAATTTTTTCATTGATTAGCCCTTTACTTACCTCTTGCGCTTTAATAGCTATCGCAATCAGTGCCGGTTCTGCCATCGTTGTTGCAAATCCAATCAAAAACCCGAATAAATAAATCAGTTCATTGTTCGCTGTTTGGGTCAGGGATGTCGCTAAACTCTCTCCAATCGGAAATAATCCCATTTCGAGTCCAATAATAAAAGAATAGAGTCCAATAATGACCAAAATGATTCCAAATAGCGTCTGCTGGAGACGGAGTATAGGTTTTTTAATGATAAGTAGCTGAAAAAATGCGATGACCATCAAAATGGGGAGAATATCTTTGATCACCCCTATGAGTTCTAAAAAGATCATTTTAGGATCAAAAACAAACGCTTCAGCCGCAATAGGTTCCGCCAAAGGGAGCAGTGCTGCACTGCTAGCAAATGAATAAACGATAATCCCATACACCTGAACGAAAATCATCGGCGTAAGAGAAGCGAATGCGATCAGTCCGAATCCGTCAATCATCGGATTGCGCCCTTTGATACTCGATGCCAATCCGATCCCCAAAGCCGCGACAAGAGGGACGGTAACGGTAGAGGTGGTTACCCCTCCGCTGTCATACGCGAGACCGATAATCTCTTTTGGGGCAAAAAAGGTGACGATGACCACCAAAACATACCCGCTGATAATGTAATAGTGGATGGGATGACCCGCAACGATACGAAACGCCCCTAACGCTATAGCACACCCGACAGAGAGGGCAACCGTTATGCGGAGCAAAAACGGATCAATCTGTCCTGAACTCACCATTGATGCTTTATCGGCAATAGCGATCAGTGCAGGTTCAGCAACCGTGGTTGAAAAACCGATCAGAAATGCAAAAAGGAGTAGCCAAAAAAGTGAACCTTTAGCGGCAAAATCGTGTGCCAAGTTTTCACCAATCGGGAAAATACCAATTTCCAAACCACGAATAAAAACCGCTAATCCAAACGCAACAATGGACAGTCCCACAGTGATGGCGAAAAGATTATGGGGTATAGTTTGAATAACAAAAAATTGGAATACTCCTACGACAACGATGATGGGTAAAAGATCTTTAACAGATTTTTTGAGATCAGAGAGAAAGATAATTAGTAAATCTTGCATCTTCTCCCCCTTAATTCTTGCTTTTTGTATGATAACATAACTGTATTGAATTTTTTAAGTAACGAATTAATATGACCATAATTGCTCATACCTATATAAGTTTTTTTTCAGTCTACGAACAGTACCACATTGTCATTTTTAGTCCGTTTTTTAAGCCATTTTTCGATTACTTCTCTTTCTGTTTTACTTAAATGGCCTTTGGTTTCTATATTGAGGATAAAGTGTTTAGAACTCAAATTTTGATCGGATGGGTTAAGGGTATAGGTTTCAGAGAGAATACATTTTGTTATTTTAGGAAATAGTGTTTGAAGCTCATCGGGAATTTCAATGTGGAGCTTCTTGTGTATCGAAGTTGCTTGGATACTCTCTTTTAACTGTGCGATCTCATGATCTTTTACTTCCAGTTTGGTTTGAGCGTTTTGGTACAAATCGGTCACAATATTGGCTTTAAGTGTTGATATGTCGATGTTACCGCTTTCGCCGTTTTGATAGATTTTTAATTGGGCATTTTTGACTCCTCCTTGTGCCATACGGAGGCTAATGTCATTGAGTTTCTCTTGGGGGATATGGGCTCCAATCAAAAAAACTTTGATTTCATAGGTTTTTGGATTGATTTTTACCTGAGCAACATTGGTATTGGCAAAATTTAGATTTTCATTGACAAATGCGGTAGCTTTTGCTTTGAATACCTCTTCTTTAACCAGCTGATACGCCAAATAGGAGCTAGGAAGCATCGTCGCAATGGCTACCGCTATGATATAGCGTTGAGCCCGTTTGGCGATCTGGGGGTCAACGTATTTCTTCTCTGCGATATGGAAGACACGAACGATTAAAAAAGCCGAGAGGGCAATAAAAACAAAATTGATCGTATAAAGATAAAAGGCTCCGAAAAAATAGTTCCAGTGCCCTGTTGCCAGGCCGAACCCGGCGGTACACAGCGGTGGCATCAGTGCCGTTGCGATAGCTACGCCGGGGATAACATTGGTCTTTTCTTTGCGAGTAACGGCAACGATTCCCGCCAATCCCCCGAAAAGCCCGATCAATACGTCCCATACGGTCGGTGTCGTCCGAGCCAGTAGCTCCGATTGTGCGGTATCCAGCGGTGAAATCAAAAAATAGAGAGTAGAGGTGAGAAGCCCGATAAAGGTGGCAATCGCCAAATTTTTAAAAGCCCGACGAAGGAGTGCAAAATCGTTAATTCCGGCACCGTATCCGATCCCCATAATCGGTCCCATCAGCGGTGAGATTAACATTGCCCCGATGATGACGGCGGTAGAGTTGACGTTCAACCCGATCGATGCGACGAATATGGCAAACATCAAAATCCAGAGGTTTGAGCCTTTCATATGGATATCGCCTCGGATACGTTCATCGATGAGATCATCATCTGCTTTATCGTCCATTAGGCTTAGCCGCTCACGAATGATCTCTTTTACATGAAGCCAAGTACGGTGTTCTTCAAGATTGGTCATACTCACTACATCCTTCGATTAAAATGGGTTTAAGTTTGTTTTATTATACCCAAACGAAAGCTAATGGCAATTTAAGTTAATTTTAAGTAAAATTCTTTCACTTATTGCAAGAATTTTCTGTTTCATTGCCATATCTTTCGGAATCTTTTTTTTCGTTGTTTAGGCATTTTCATTTTATGTGTAGAACAGATTTTATACAGTCATTTTAATGGAGTTCGTATGCTAATTTTATCCCCCAAACAAGAGTGGTTTGGCAATATCCGAGGTGACATTCTCGCAGGAATCGTTGTCGCCCTTGCATTAATTCCTGAAGCGATTGCCTTTTCGATTATCGCAGGGGTTGATCCGAAAGTAGGATTGTATGCCTCGTTTTGTATTGCCGTAGTTATCGCATTCGTCGGCGGGCGCGCGGGAATGATCTCGGCGGCTACGGGGGCGATGGCATTACTCATGGTGACGCTTGTCAAAGAGCATGGATTGCAGTATCTTATGGCAGCGACTCTTTTAACGGGGGTATTACAGATCCTTGCAGGGTATTTGAAACTAGGTAGCTTGATGAGTTTCGTTGCTCGTCATGTTGTTATCGGATTTGTAAATGCCTTGGCGATTTTGATTTTTATGGCACAGCTTCCTGAACTGACCAATGTTACGTGGCATGTGTATGCGCTCACAGCATCAGGGCTAGCAATTATCTATCTCTTTCCGTATCTCCCTAAGATTGGGAAAGTAATCCCCTCTCCTTTAGTGACGATAGTCATTCTAACCGCTGTTACGGTAGCCATGGGAATCGATGTTCGCACAGTCGGGGATATGGGTGCATTACCTGACACCTTGCCGATCTTTTTATGGCCTGAAGTGCCGTTTAATCTGGAGACCCTTAAAATTATTTTTCCCTATTCAGTAGCACTGGCAGCAGTGGGATTGCTTGAGTCGTTTATGACGGCAACGATTATTGATGATATGACCGATACCGACAGCGATAAAAATCGTGAAGCCAAAGGGCAGGGAATCGCCAACATAGCTTCAGGGTGTATAGGTGGTATGGCAGGATGCGCTATGATCGGTCAATCGGTTATTAATATCAAATCAGGCGGTCGCGGTCGTCTTTCAACGCTTGCAGCAGGGCTTTTACTTCTTATTATGGTCGTGTTTATGTCCGATTTGATCAAAATCATCCCAATGGCGGCACTCGTGGCGGTGATGATTATGGTTTCTATCGGAACATTTAACTGGGGATCGATCAAGGGGCTAAAAACCTTGCCACTTACCACCAATATCGTGATGCTCTCCACTGTGATCGTCGTTGTAGGAACGCATAACCTTGCCCTTGGTGTTTTAACGGGGGTGTTGCTTGCTTCACTCTTTTTTGCGAATAAAATCAGCCACTTTATGTACTGGGATAAATCGTATGACGAGAGAAGTGACACGTGTGTTTATAAATTTGTTGGTCAAATCTTCTTTAACTCAGCCGATCGTTTTGCCGATGCGTTTGATTACAAAGAAGAGGTTAAAAATATCGTTATCGATGTAAAGCGTGCCCATTTTTGGGATTTTACTGCTGTCTATGCTCTCGATAAAGCGGTGATAAAGCTTCGTAATATGGGAAAAGAGGTTGCAGTACTCGGACAGAATGAAGCAACGCAAACGATTATTGACCGTTTTGGCGTTCACGATAAAGCAGATGAAATTGAAAAAGTAATGGGAGGACACAAATGACAACACCAATCGCCGAACATAGTATGGATTTAGCTGTTCACCCATTTGGGTGGTTTTTGCTTGCTATTTTTATCATAGGGTATTATTTTATCGCCATGGAAGATAAATATCATCTTGATAAAGCCAAACCTGCTTTGTTTATCGGGACATTTATGTTTGTTCTCATCGGGGGATTTTATGCGTTTAATGGGTTGAATTTTCAGCCGTTTGAAAATGAAATTTCCCATCTTATTTTAGAAATTGCTGAAATATTTTTCTTTTTATTAGTGGCAATGACGTTTATTGAAGCGTTGATTGAGCGAGGGGTGTTTGATGCTCTTAAAGCAAAACTTATTGCCAAAGGGTACAGTTATCGGGAACTTTTTTGGATTACGGGGTTTTTAGCCTTTTTAATCTCTCCTATTGCGGATAACCTTACAACGGCACTTATCCTCTCTACTGTTTTAATGACCATTGAACAAAAAAATAAAGCTTTTTTGGTTCCCAGTGCTATTAATGTTGTTGTGGCAGCGAATGCTGGGGGGGCGTGGAGTCCGTTTGGGGATATTACCACTTTGATGGCATGGACAGCAGGTAAAGGGGTTTTTACCGACTTTCTCTATCTCTTTCCAGCAGCATTTTTAGGATGGGTAGTTACGGCGTTTTTACTGAGTCGTTATGTTCCCGATTTAGATCCTTTTAAAGATGGCGATCCCAAAACAGCCGAGAAAATCGAAATCCTCAAAGGGGGAAAAGTTATCATCGCTTTAGGGGCTGCGACGATTGCTTTAGCTGTTATTTGTAAGCAGGTCATGCATTTGCCTCCGATGTGGGGTATGCTTTTTGGCCTTTCTCTTTTGCAGTTGTATACGTATACGTTAAAACGAAATCACAATCAAGATATTGATATTTTTCGTGCTATGAGTAAAATTGAAAATAATACTTTGCTTTTTTTCTTCGGGATTTTAGCGGCAGTTGGGGCGTTACATTTCGCTGGATTTTTGACCCATGCGGCTACATTATATGAGCTTTTTGATCCGATGGTGATTAATATTTCAGTTGGTTTTCTCTCTGCGATTGTGGATAATGTCCCTGTTATGTCGGCAGTTCTCAAAGCTAACCCCTCTATCGACCATGCTCAATGGATGTTAGTGACGATGACAGCAGGTATCGGCGGATCGCTTATTAGCTTTGGAAGTGCAGCGGGGGTTGGTGTGATGGGGAAAATGCACGGTATTTATACCTTTGCATCCCATATTAAACTGGCATGGACAGTCTTGATTGGATACCTTGTCTCTTTGTGTGTTTGGTATGTTCAATTTATTATTTTAGGCTACTGCTGAAATATAAATCTTTAAAGAGTATTTTAGCTGTACAAAACTAGGAGATTGAATGTTAAGTATCATCGTAACAACATTATTATTATCATTATTAGTCAATATCGTGATTAGAAAGATTCATTTACCAACTATTATTGGCTATATTATTACTGGAACCGCAATAGCTTATTTATTTAATTTACATGACACGGTACGTAATCATGATCTTAAAGAAATTGCCGAATTCGGGGTTGTATTTTTGATGTTTACGATTGGTCTTGAGTTCTCATTAGGTCATTTGAAACGGATGAAATATGAGGTTTTTTTAGCAGGTTCACTGCAAATTATTTTAACGTCTTCGATTGTTTACGTATTCAGTTATTATTTTCTTGGATTGGAACAAAATTCAGCTTTTATTATATCTTTGGTAGTTTCACTTTCTTCAACTGCCATTGTTTTAAAACTTTTGAATGATAATGGAGAAATAAGTCGCAGACACGGGCAGAGATCTCTTGGTATTCTAATCATGCAAGATATAGCTGTCATTCCTATCTTATTGATTATAGGATTTATGAGTACTAATACGGGGAGCATCTCTTCGGTACTTCAAGATATGTTCATCAGTGTATTTGCTTTATTGGGATTTTTATGGCTTTTTGGCAAATATGTTTTAGAACCTTTTTTAACGCAAATCTTGAAAACAAACTCGGATGAGCTATTTGTTGGAAGTATTCTTTTTTTAGAGCTATAGGATCCTCTTATCTAGCGTATATACTTGGGTTCTCTTACTCACTTGGTGCTTTTATTGCAGGTATGCTAATTGCCGAAACAAAATATAAACATCAAGCAGAAGCAGACCTTATCCCCTTTAGGGATTTATTGCTGGGTATATTTTTTATCACGGTAGGAATGCAAATAGATATTTTTTTCCTAATTTCGCAATTTCCATTGATTCTTTTATTGTTAGTAAGTATTATGATTTTAAAATTTATTATAATCTTTGGAATTATTCAAATTGACGAAAGTAAAAGGGTTAGTTTAAAAACGGCTCTTAGTCTGATACAAATTAGTGAGTTTTCACTCGCAATTTTAGAATTAGCACGAACCAATGATCTTATAGCTCAACCTTACAGTCAAGTAATGATTGCAACAATTGTTTTATCCATGGTTTTGACTCCTTTCATAATTAAAAACTTAACACTCTTAGCCGATGTTTTTTTAAAAAACAATGTTGAGATGGAGAGTCAAATTATTTCAGATGATTTCAATAATCATACAATTATTTTAGGATTTGGTGAGTTTGGACGTAATGTTGCGATTGCTCTAAAAGAAAAAGGGGAATTTTATCTCGCAATTGAAAATAATATTACTACATTTCATACTATAGAAAAAATAGGAGAACCCGTTATTTTCGGGAATGCTTTAAAAAAAGAGGTATTAAAAAAAGCAAATATTCAAAGGGCAAAATATGTTATTGTCGCAATTGATAATCCAGAAAAATTGTATCATGTCTGCCAAACAATATTACATTACATCGAGAGTTCAAAGATCATTGTCAAAGTTCATAGTCAGCATGAAAAAAATATTATTGCCGAACTTGGCATCACTAAGATTCTTGTTGAAAATGATCTGTTAAGCGAAGAAGTGGCGCACATGATTTTAGATGTGTGATAGATGAACCATAAAAAATTATTATTTATTTTTGTCTATTTGGCAAAAGCTGAGTTTTCCACCCAATTGATATGAGAGTGAACTAAGATGGCTGATTTGTTGGTCTACTCGTTGCATAATCTCAATGTTGGAGAGGGAGTTAGTATCGATATGCCCCATCTTTTCGGATGCAGAATCCCCGTGTTTAAGGAGAATGGTATAGTGTTTTTCTGCTTCGTGGATTGATTTTACTGCATTTCGCATTGCTTCAGCAGCATCACCGATGAGTATTTCGGAGGTTTCAGACGTTTTTGCCAAGGCACTAATTCCTTTTGCACTAGCGATAGTACTATCGGCAATGTCTCCAACGGATTGGATAATAACTTCCGTGGTAGCACGAATTTGTGTTAAACTGGATTGTGTTTTCTCTGCTAATTTACGTACTTCATCGGCGACAACGGCAAAGCCGCGCCCATGTTCACCCGCGCGTGCCGCTTCAATTGCGGCGTTGAGTGCCAAAAGGTTAGTTTGATCGGCAATATCTCCAATGATAGTAAGGATAGAGCGAATTTGCGATGCCTCTTGTTCCAGTAATCGGAGTTTTTGAGAAATAGCTTCTCCATTTTTAGCACTCTCTTTGGCACTTCCAGCAACATTATGAATACTGTTTTTTGTCATTTCTAGCTCTTTATCTGCTTTATTAAGTGAATCAATGACTTGGCATGTAATTTCTGACATTTCGTGTAATTGATCACTAATCGCACCAATTTCTCGAAAATTATCGTGTACCAATGCCCGAGTGTTGGTAATTTGTTTCATAACATCACCCGCATCTTTTACGGTCTCAGATGCCATGCTAACATTCTCTTTTGAGACGGTTACCGCCTCCGATATAACGGTACGGATGGTGTCTAAAAAATGTTTCAAAGAATAGGACAATCTGGCTATTTCATCATTGCCTGATTGTTCGAATAATGTTCTTAAATCGAGACTATTTGACATTTTTTCTACTTGGGATGTTAGTGTGATGAGCCGACGGGTGATTGCTGTAGAGATCCACCATGAGACAAGGGTGGCTACTAAAAAAATGATAGCAAATACCCCTATACTTTTAAGGAGTAAAATATGTAACTCTTTTTGAATCTGATCAACTTTCATATCAGCACCAATGAGGTAGAGTTTCCCCCCATCCGAATGATTTATTTGTAGATAAGAGCGAAAATGTCCATATTTATCACTGGTATCCTCATAAAATTTATGTCCATCTTGGAATCCATTTTGGATCCCTTCACTTGCATCATACTCGGTATAAAAAGGGTCATATTCATGTGTTTGAAGCTCTTGGGGTGTAGCACTGCTAAGGATGGTATAGACCTTGTCTCCCTCTTTGACCATGAGATAGATGTACTCTATCGTGTTTTCTTGGGCATATTGCGACAGCTTCTTCATAAGGCGGAGATGTTCGTCAGGGTTCATGGGGTGCGACTGGTCGTATTTGTCCACCAAATCGCTACCCAAATAAAGGGCACCTGCTTGTGCTACAGTTTGAAGTCTTTCATCAACGTTTTGCATATAAAGTTTTTTTTGAACGTCATAAACAAATAACATAAATAACAAACTTGCTGCTGTTGCAATAGCAAGAGTCCCCATCATGATTTTGATACGTAAACTATTAAAATTCATCTTTTTTTCCGATCAAACAGAGCATAGTAGGTTGATTATACTTTACTCTACTTAATTTAAATCCTATACATCTCACAATACTTTTGTGGAAGACAATAATACTCTATA
>JAABPY010000162.1 GCA_011391735.1 Sulfuricurvum sp.
CACCCCTGCTCATGATACGAATGACTACGAAGTAGGGAAACGTCATGATTTGGAATTTATCACCGTTTTCGACGAAAAAGGGATTCTCAATCACCATGCAGGGGAATTTGAAGGGCTAGAGCGTCTTGCCGCACGTGAAATCATCACAAAACGGCTGGATGAAGCGGGCTTTATCGAAAAAATCGAAGATCACGTTCACCAAGTTGGGCACTGCTACCGTTGTAAAAATATCGTAGAGCCCTATATCTCCAAACAGTGGTTTGTCCGCAAAGAGGTTGCCAAGCAATCCATCGAAAAAACCAATGAAGGACTAGCCCAATTTTTCCCACCTCATTGGATTAATAGCTACAACTCATGGATGGGAGAACTGCGCGACTGGTGTATCTCTCGCCAACTTTGGTGGGGGCACCGTATCCCCGTATTTTACTGTAACGATTGCGATCACGAGTGGGCAAGCTTAGACGAAAACCCATCCTCATGTCCTCATTGCGCTAGTACAAGTTTTACCCAAGATCCTGATGTTTTGGATACGTGGTTTAGTTCGGCATTGTGGCCCTTTTCAACGCTTGGATGGGGAAATGGCGATGTCAGTGCTGATTCATTATTCCAAAGTGAAGATATGGCGAAGTTTTACCCCAACAGCCTTCTTATCACAGGGTTTGACATCCTCTTTTTCTGGGTTGCACGGATGATGATGATGGGGGAGAGTTTCACAGGGGAGTTACCGTTTAAACACATCTATCTCCATGCCCTCGTGCGCGATGAAAATGGGCAAAAAATGTCAAAATCCAAAGGCAACGTCATCGATCCACTCGATATGATCGAAAACTACAGTGCCGATGCCCTTCGCTTTACCTTAGCCGTTTTGGCAGCACAAGGGCGTGATATTCGTCTTAGCACCGAAAAGCTGGAGCAAAGCCGTAACTTCACCAACAAACTTTTCAACGCTTCCAAGTTTTTGCAAATGAACGTTGAGACCTTCAACGATTTGGACAACCAAGCAATTACTACCCCACTGGGACGCTATATGCTCAGTCGCTTCCGACGTGCAACAGCAGAAACACGCGCCTTTATGGATGAGTACCGCTTTAACGATGCGGCAACGACCCTTTACCGCTTCTTGTGGAATGAGTTTTGTGACTGGGGTATCGAACTTGGCAAAGCGTCCAAAGAGAGTGTCCATGAGCTAGGAAGTATCTTCAAAGAATCTATGAAACTCCTCCATCCGTTTATGCCCTTTATCACCGAGTATCTCTATCATGAGCTCTCAGGAACCTCGCTCGAAGAGGGGAACTCCATTATGGTGATGGCATATCCTGAAAATACCAATATTGATGAGACGATTGAAGCCGAGTTTGCCATTATTATGGATGCTATTATCACCATCCGTCGTGCCAAAACCCTCGTTGATTGCGGTAACCAAAAAATTCCTCTTGCCTACGTCAAATGCAGCGGAAACCACACGATGATGGAACCGTTCATCGCCCGTTTGGCAAAAGTGGAAGAATTGAAATTTACCGAAAGTAAAATCGACAATGCCATCAGTGATATCGGCGAATCGGTCGAAGTCTATCTCCCAACCGAGAGTATCGATTTGACTCCGATCATTGAAAGATTGACCAAACAACGTGAGAAGCTTCAAAAAGAAGCAGATAAGCTTCGAGGTATGCTTTCCAATGAGCGTTTTGTGGCGAATGCTCCTGAAGCGGTTATTACTGAAAACCGTAATGGATTGTCCGATGCGGAGGATAAAATAGCTAAGATTGAGGCACAGTTGGGGTCATTGGAGGGGTAAAGGGAGATTGAATTTGCAAATTCAATCTCATCTTGCTATAATCTTTTAGTTAGGTTAATTTATCACTTAAAAGAATAAAAGGGGTTGTGATGAGTACAGTGGCATTTCAAACTTTTAGCACTATGATAAATGAGCTTCCAATTGAGGCTCAAGAAACCCTTATCGAAAAAATACGCCCGATTGTAGCGGATATGGTAGATGAATATCGGTGGAATCGATCCTATCAAAAAACTTCTGACAAGCTTGAAGCTTTTGCCATGAGTGTTCGTCAAAGTAGTGCTAAAGCTTTCGAGAAAAATCGTTTATGATTAACTCGTTGAGTGTTGAGAGCTTTTGGGAAAGCTACTTTAAACTCAGTCCTATTGCAAAATCCTATTCCTTCATCGCCAAAATCGTTACTTTTCCACTCACCCTATCGAAACCAACTTCATCTAATCGTTTGATACACCTCTTTGTTTAAAGTTGATTTGTTATAATTCTTTTACTTACGGTGAGCCTCTGCACGCACGCTTACCTTGTTCTAATAAACCCCAAAACAAAATCTTCCAATTCACCTTCCAATCCCACCAAATTATCCAATACAAACAAATCGATCAAATCATCCACCGTTTTTAAGCCATCCGCACTTCCCAGCAATACATGAAGTGAATAATAGACATCCAATATTTTATGCTCATAAATCGTTTTTCTAAATGCCGTGTGTGTGCCAAATGCTTTCAACCCTCTGAAATTTCGATTGAAAATTCTGCCATTATGAGCACATCGGTTACGAAGCTCTTTGAGTCTCAGCAGATAGTTTAAAAACAGTTCATGGCTGTAGAAGCCGAATTTTTTCCCTAACAATTTCAGAATGTCATTATCATCAATCTGTAGCTTCGAGATAAGATTGATGAGTGTCCCTAATGTCGCATTTTCAATAAAATAGTGAAACGGCGGATAGTTAATATTTTTCGTTGTATTGACGGCTACCATCGGATTGCTTTTGATATAATCAGTTTGGTTCGAGTGAAAATCATACGTGTTGAGATAATAATCCCGATAGTGGAGATAAATTTCTTTCTTCTTTTTTGGATTAGGCTGCTGAACTTCCCAATCCTGCACCGATTCGTTCGGCAGTGTAAAAGATTCCTTATAATTTTTGGCAAGGAGATAACAAAACGGATTGTCGGTGATAGCATAAACGATTTCGATGAGATAGGGTTTCATTCTAATTTCAATCGTGGAAGTCATTGAAAACAGTTTTGATGATAACCGCTTGTCAAAATTATGAATTGCGATAATGTCGTCAATCGAATAATCCAAGAGATTGTTTCGGAACGCTTTAACATAGCCTTTGAATCGGAAAATCCCAATATCTAAAATCCGCTCTTCGATACTCGCATCACTTTGAGTCGCCGTTTTTTTCAAACCATCAACATAAAGGGATTGGAGGTAGGAGGCAACATCAAGCCGTTTATAGTCGTATTTCAAAATTGCCCTCTATCCTAAAACTAATTAACCGATATTTTAGCTCAAACCCCTAAAATTTAGATTTATGCAACAAATGCGCTTGCCGTCTCATTCTCAATAATCGTCTGAAAATGAGGTAATTCATCGGGGCAATCTCAATGATAAATTTTATTAAGGTTATGAGAGCATTTGGAAGAATTGAGGAGCTTTAAAAATTACTTTTGCCGACGGTCAAAGAAAAGATAGAGAAAATTGAAAGCGAAAAAAGAAAAAGGGTAAGGGGAGGATCTTAATCCTCCATCCCTTCGATTTCAAGGGTAATTTTTACCTCATCCCCCACAAGCATTCCTCCTGCTTCAACGGCTTGGTTCCAATTAAGTCCAAAATCTTTACGATTGACGGATCCAGTTAGGACAAAACCTGAACGTTTTACATCGTTATTATCGGTCACTTCACCCCCCATATCTACCGTGAAGGTGACTGCTTTCGTAATGCCGTGCATCGTTAGATTTCCCGTTACTTTTTTCCCTTTTTGAGAGGTCATTACAAACTTCAGTTCAGGAAATTTTACCGCATCGAAAAAATCGGCACTGCGCAAATGATCGTCACGTTTGGCAATTCCCGTATTAATCGTTGCCGTTTTCACCGTACCGCTAAGAGATTTCAAGACCCCTTTATTCAAATCATACGTCCCACTAAAACCACTGAAATTTCCGCTAACCGTACTAATCATCATATGTTTGACTTTAAATCCAACACTGGAATGAGAAACGTCCACATTGTACGGTGAAGCATTCAACGACAATGCACCTAATAACAAACTTGACAGAACAGTAGCAACAAAACGATTTTTCATCCGATACCCTTTAGTTATAAAAATTGGTTAATTGTAGTGTCTTTTGGTCAATTCTTTCTTAATGGTAAGTTAATGGGGAAAATATTTAAGGTTTGCTATACTTTTACAACTTTAATAAAGGGATAGCATGGAACTTTGCGTCGCACTTGACTTACCAACAATGGAAGAAAATTTAGACCTGATTGAAAAAATACAACAGTATCCTGTATGGCTCAAAGTCGGGCTTCGCTCGTATATTCGGGATGGAAAGCCATTTATCGACGAAATCAAAAAAATCAATCCCGAATTTAAAATCTTTCTCGATCTCAAACTCTATGATATTCCCAACACAATGGCGGATGCTGCTGAGTCGATTATGGGATTGGGAGTTGATATGTTCAATGTTCATGCGTCAGCGGGACGCAAAGCGATGACTGAGGTGATGAAACGACTTGAACCGTACGACAATCGCCCCCTTGTTCTCGCAGTAACCGCCCTCACCTCTTTTGACAATGAAGAATTCACTCATGTATACGGGGAGACTATCGCCAACAAAGCCGACCAATTTGCGAAGGATGCCCATGAAGCAGGACTGGATGGAGTTGTATGCAGTGCATATGAGAGTGCCTCAATAAAATCCCTTACCTCCGATACGTTTATCACCTTAACCCCGGGAATTCGTCCCTTTGGTGAAGATGCAGGGGATCAAGAGCGTGTGGCAACCATTGACGTGGCGCATGAAGCGAACGTTGATTTTATCGTGGTAGGGCGACCGATTTATAAAGCTCCTAATCCAGCCGACGTTGTTGAGAAGATTTTGGTTGCACTTGTCCAATAATACTAAAAATTTGATGCAACCAATGCCCCTTCGTATCGCCATTGTCCGTCTTAGTGCGTTAGGGGATATTGTCAATACGGCGGTTGTCTTGCAAATCATCCACAGTTATACTCCAAATGCCGTGATTGATTGGTTCGTGGAAGAGGCATTTACCCCTATCCTCAACCATCATCCCCTCCTTCACGAAGTGATCCCCATCCCTCTCAAACGGCTCAAAAAAACAAAAAGCTTTAGCCTTCTAAAAGAGATGATCCATACCCTCCAATCACGTCAACCCTACGACCATATCATTGATGCCCAAGGGCTTCTCAAATCGGCGATTATTACCGCTTTCTTGAAGGGGAAAGTCCACGGGTTTGATCGCAAAAGTGCCCGTGAAGGTCTTGCCGCATGGTTTTATACCTCCACTTCGTCCATCCCCTACGAACTAAGTGTTATTCGCCGTAATGTGATGGTAGTTACCGAAGCGTTAGGTATCCCCTATACAGAAGAACTGATTTCCAATAAAGTTCCTGTATTCCCAATAATAACACTCTCTTTAGAGGAGAAAAAAATTGCTGTAGTCATCGGTGCGTCATGGAAAAGTAAATGTTATCCCAAAGAGCAGTTTGCCATATTGTGTGATCTACTCCCCACCCCATGTCATCTTATTTGGGGAAGCGAAGCCGAATATAACGATGCCCTTTGGATACAAGAACACTCCACTAACGCTATTGTCACTTCTAAAATGTCACTTACCCAACTGGTACATTTTATTGCCCATTGTGATCTTACTATCGGAAACGACACAGGTCCCACCCACATAGCATGGGCGATGAACCGCCCTTCAATCACCCTTTTTGGTCCTACTAATGAGCGGATGATCTACCCAACGCCAATTAATATCGGAATAAAATCTCCCTCAAAAGTCGATATTTTTCACATCAACCGCAATGATTTTTCCATAGCTCAAATCGATCCTCACCTCATTGCAACCAACGCCAAGGAGCTATTAGGATGATCTTTCTTTATCGTCTTTTTTTACTTTTTGATTGGATGATTATGAAACTTCCTCGTGGAGTGCGAAAAGGGATTTTTACCGCTCTCGCATCCCTTGCCCATCTTTTAGCAGCCTCACGAAATCGTATTATTCGCAATAACCTTACGTTTGCTTTTGGAAATACCCTCGATGAAGAGCAAAAAAAAGCAATTGAGACCTATTGCTACCGAAATCTTTTATTGAATTTTTTGCAAACAATGGAGAATAGACGTAATAGTGCACAGGAGTTGGCGCACCTTATCACTTTTGAAAATCGTGAGATGGTGGATGAACTGTTAGCCCAAGGAAAAGGAGTTATTTTCGTCTCCGCCCATTTTGGGAACTGGGAACTAGGCGGTGCTGCCCTCTCATCGCTTATCACCCCTGTATCGTCTATCTACAAAGGATTTAGCAATTCAGCCTTTGATCCCTATCTCCTTGAAGCACGAACCCATCATCGTATGACGTTGGCAGAGAAAAATGGAGCGCTCAAACACGTTGCCAAAGCATTACGAAACGGTCGTTCCATCCTTCTCATGATCGATCAAGCCAGTAACGAGCGTTATGGGGTAAACACTATCTTTTTTGGACATGAGACCTACCACTCCTCAACGGCAGCTGGATTATCGGCAAAATTTAGTGCCCCAATCGTGGGGGTCTATATCACCAGCGAGGATGAAAAGCACTATACGATTTCGTTTGAAAATCCCATTACCGTTGAAAACAGTGATGAGAGTGCTATTAGAAATGCGACGCAACAGCAAGTGAATGATTTAGAAAAGGTCATTCGAACCCACCCCAAACTTTGGTTTTGGTGCCACAAACGGTGGAAAGGGGAGTATCCTAGCATCTACTCCTAAACGCATTTATTCTATCTCTGTTTTTAGCAGCTTGATTACAAAGAGTGCCCCATTATTTTTGTTCATAACCTCTATCGTTCCATTGAAATCTTCTTCGATCATTTTTTTACTCATATAAAGACCTAAGCCCGTCCCCTTATCCGTTGCTTTGGTGGTAAAAAACGGTTCAAATATCCTCTCTAGGATGGAAGGCTCAATCCCCCCTGCATTGTCACCAATTTCAATAACAACGCTCTCTTCTTCATCGTAGACCCGTATTACGATTGCTTTATTGGCGATCTCTTTATTCTCAAAAGCATCCCTTGCATTTGAGAGACAATTCATCAGTGCATGAGAAAGCTCATGCTTATACGCATTGATACGAATCCCCTCTTCTATGTCAATCGTTATGCTAATACTACGTGTCGTAAACTGCGCTTCAATAATTTTCATAATTCCTTCGAAAACATTCTTGATATCAACACTCTCTTTTTTCCGATCTGGCTTGGAAAAATCCATAAAGTCGTTAATCGTGCGAGACATTTTTTGGGACATTTCTTGGATAAATGTTAATGTTTCAGAAAGCTCTTCAGGTGCCAATACCTCCATTTTACTGAGCATATCGAGTTTAATAGTTGCTGCACTGACGGCATTAAGAGGTTGGCGCCACTGATGGGCAATCATCCCTATCATTTCACCCATCGCCGCCATCTTCGATTGCTGAATCAAAATTTTTTCTTTTTCGAAGAGTTTCGCCGACTCCTCTTTAATACGTTGATTTAGGTGGGTGTTAATCTCTTGCAGTTTCTCTTCTCGTTCTTGCAGCTCTTTCGTCAGAATTTCCAGTTTTTCCTTATACTCCTCACTCTGCGTGATATCACTGGCAATTGCGATGTTGTAGTCCGTGCCGAGATAATGGCTAGCACGGACATGTGCCTCTACTAAAAATTCACTCCCATCCTTACGGACAATAATGGAATGATCAACCAATTTTCCTGCTGCTTTGAGCTCTTGTAAATGATCCGAAAAGAGTTTCCCCTCTTTGAGAGGGCGTCTAAACCCTTCAACCCCCATAGAACGCATCTCAGTGAGGGTATACCCTGTATCCTCTTCTGCCGTTTTATTGGCATATTCGATATATCCATCCTCCATGCGAATAATAAATATCATATCATCGGAATCATCGATCAAAGAGTGAAATAGTGCCAGCTCTTCAAGCCGCTTTTTTTGTTCGGTGATATTTTTGGAAGAGCAATAGATGTAGCTCTTCCCCTCTGACATCATCGGCTTTAGGGTTACTTCCACATCAAAGACGGACCCATCTTTTCGACGATGCCGTGTTTCAAAAACACGCTCCTCATCAATTTTACTCGCCAAAATTTGATGAAGTTCTCCTTCTGAAAAATTGCAATCCCATCTACTAACCCTTAAATCATCAGCCTCTTTTTCACTGTAGCCAAGGCTCTCGATAAATGAGTTACTGTAATCAATCAAATTTCCATCAGAGTCCAGAATATGGATTCCGTCCGTAAACGAGGAGAGGAGTGCCTCCAATCGATGCTCACTCTTTAAAAGAATCTCATGCTCCTCTTTTAGTAATTTCCGCTTTTCAAGATAGGCAAGGAGTGCCAAAAAAAGGAGACTATTGAGAAACAATCCGCTTAATCCAATAAACAATGAGATATTATAATGGGGTTTATCTTCAAAAAGGGATGAGCTTACATTCACTTCACACTCATAGTGCAAAAGATAAGAGACACAAAGGGTGAAGAGTAAGGAACAAATGAGATAGATAATGACTAAACTTTTTTTTAACAACACGCCTTTACAGAAAAAACAGTTGATTGGATCTTTACTCACCCTACTCCCCCCTTCTCGTCGACCAAAAATATTTATCGTCCGAATTCCACCTCATACCACTTCTTTAATTGTATCGAAAAACACGTCAAAAAATGTTTTTAATTAACGATATATTCATCCTTTAAAAAGTCATACAGTTCGCTAGGGGTCATCTGAGGGTTTGCTTCCCACCCCTTTTTCATCACCACATTATCCTCTAATCCGTTCCAAATTTTACTATACGTCCCCTCTTTGTACCCATGATCTTGACGAAATTGGTTGAGGATATTTTTACCCACATAGAGACGATAGAGTTCATCAAGGGTGAGGGCCCCCAAATAGCTCAATTCAAAAAACTCTTCGATTAATGCACCGATCATTTCAGGAGAGATGGGAATAAGAGAAAGACGCATCACGTTTTCAATCTTCATCATAAGGGCATCATCGCTTCCAAACGACAAAGGTTCATCGGTTTGCAGTTTTTTATATTCAGGTGTCGCGGCAATCCTCTGCGCCAACTCTTCAATACTCTCCGCTTTACTTTTATGGGCAAACTCCAACACCAAACTCATCACAAAATGCCATACATCGACGATTTCGATTTGAAGATTAGAATAATCGGTCGGCTGTGAAATACTCTTCCAATGTTTCCACCCGAAACAGTCAATCATCTCCGCCGATTCCATCGTGATACATCGTCGCCAATTGATCACTTTCTTCTCTTTGGTAACACCATTTTCCCACCCTAATCCATTGGTGGCATCGTTGAGTTGTTGTTGCAGTTCTAGCATTGCCAATAATTTGTTCATAAAAATCCTTCAAAAAAAGTGTGGCATTATACGGTAAATAAAATAGTGCAACACTTTTAAAAGGGCGTCAGCAAACAAATCGTCCTTAAAGATCTATTTGAGTAAACTATTTCACGGTCTCGTATTCACCAACACTTTTCGCTCACATTGGCAATCCTCAAAATAGACCCAACGCTCTTCATATCCTGAGGTGTCATTTGAAATAGCATTATTCTCTTGCACAACAGGAGCTGGTGCGCTATTTTGTATCACCATCGTTTGTTGCGGTGGTGTTGTGTAAATGACAGTAGGATGCGAAGCGGCATATCCAAGAACTCCCCCAAATAAGAGAGGGGCAAACCACCCGCCATAGCCCCATCCACTACCGTAATAATGGCTACTGCGGTAGCCACCACCACCACGTGCCTGAACCGATCCACTCATTAAAGCAACGACTAGTGCCACTAAAACTATTTTTTTCATCGAAAGACTCCTTGAATTGGCGTGTTTTAAAAACTAAAAGAGCTGATAACTTTGATCTCTTTGAGTGGCTGAGCACTTGTTTTGGCAATATCTCGTCCGTGAAACTTGGCATAGTTCACATATCCTGTAACAACAGTATCCTCTTGGGTATCGTATTGGATGAAACATCGACGTACCGTTTGGTAGCTTGTTTGGGTATCACCACTGGCATTTTGCCCCGCCATCGTCCCTAGTGCTGCACCTCCAATTGTCGCTGCAACTTTTCCGCTTCCGCCACCGATTTGATGACCAAGGACACCGCCAATAGCCGCACCCACAAGCCCCCCTATAATATTACTTCCGCCACTTTGCTGTTGGACGGCAACTTGCTGATCTTGACATACCTCATGAGGGATACTTTTGGTGATTTTTGAATAGATAGGTTCAAAATGGGTGACAGAGACGTATTCGATTTCACTCATACTATTATTTGAACTTTGCGCCATCAACCCCGTTGCACTCACAACAAGTGAACCCGATAGAATTAGTTTTCGGATAAATTTCATCGTATCCCCTTTATTTGGACGACGTTTTTTTACTACTTTTGAGAGACTTTTGTCCCTCTCCCAAAATTTTGTTGGCTTCATCCGCAATGGCTTTTTGACGCATCATTATGACCAAAGAGTTTTTCGCCTCTTCAAAAGTAGCAGGATGTTCAGGGCTGATCTCATCCACCACAATGATCTCCCACATAGCATTCCCCATGGCAAGCTTGACCAACGTTCCTACTTTTTTATCTTTAATCCCATCGATAATAGCAGGAGGAACCGTCGTCGCATCCACCCATCCTACTATCCCCCCATTTTGACGTGATTTCATATCGAGGCTGTGTTTTGTTGCCAATGAGGAGAAAAGGGTATCATGATCCTCTCTCGTTTTGCTATTTAACTGCTTCAAAAGATCATCGGCTAGAGTCTCATTCATCACCAAAATATGACGCACTTTATACCCTGTAGGGACGGTGATCCCTTTGCTCTCACTGAACACTTTTTTGAGCTCATCATCGGTTGGATTGACCGATTCGGCAAGACGTTTTGACCACAAATCAAAAGCAAAAGTCTCGGAGAGCTGAATAAATTCAGGATCTTTTTGAAGTTTACCCACCAAAATATCGGCAAGCTTAACCCGCTTCGTGTAATCTGCTGAAATTTTTTCTTGAATCTCTTTTGAAGCTGTATTAAAATCAATATGTAACACTTGCACCGCAAACTCTTTTATCTCATCGGGGGTAACTGCTCGTGCTTGAAGCGATGATGCCAATACGAGTGCCGTTACTGCTGAACCAATAATTTTTTTAAACATGGTAATTCCTTCTAAGTTATGTATTTTTCGAAGTATACAAGCAATTGTGTGAACAGTATATGAACAGATTGTATTTACGGCACGCTATAATGTCAACTATGAAAACACCATTTGCCTGGGATACGTATTCCGACCAACCCGCCGTTATTCGCAACAAAGCACTCAAACGCCAAATGCGCACTAGTGCCCTCCCCTCATTGATTAAAACATTTTTAATTGCCCTTGTGATATTGCCCATTGCTTTTCTCCTCCATTATCTTCTCCCCCGTAAAAAAATAAGGGGGGATGATTTTTTTGGATTGGGGGTCAACCTTGATAAAGAGCCCAACACAACCCCCTATCTCCTTGAAGAGCTAGGGGTTAAAAAACTCCTCATCCGTATTCCGTTATGGGAGATGGAAAGATTGGATGAGTATGTACGATTTATCCAAACATTTACAGACAAACACATCACTGTAGCATTGTTGCAAGATCGTGAACACATCACCTCCCCGACCATGACCAAAGATCACCTCACCCAAATTTTCAATGCCCTCAACGGCGTGTGCGACACCTACATCATTGGCTCCACCATCAACCGTGCCAAATGGGGATTTTTCAGTGTCAATGAATATCTGAACTTTTATGCCATCGCTTATACCCTCAAACAAGAGCACTTTCCCCACCTCAAACTCATAGGCTCCAATGTCATTGATTTTGAGCTTCATTTCACTGTTCACACCCTTTTTCATCTCAAAAATATTTGCTTTGATGCACTGGGGAGTCTCCTGTATGTTGATAGGCGTGGTGCTCCTGAAAACACCCAGATGGGATTTAATCTATTGGGTAAAATCAACCTCATCGACGCACTTATGCGCCTAAGTCCAAAAACCTCAAATGAGCTTATCATTACCGAAACAAACTGGCCGATCAAAGATACTGCCCCCTACGCCCCCACAAGTGAGCATGAGTGTGTCAGCGAAGAGGATTATGCCAATTTTATGGTGCGTTATCACCTCCTAGCCTTTGCGACCCAAAAAGTAAGTTGCGTTTACTGGCATCAGCTCATCGCTCCAGGGTACGGACTCATCGACAACCGTGAAGGGATTCGTAAACGCACTGCTTTTGAGGCGTATAAAAGTATGCTCTCTCATTTAAGTGACGCAAAATTTATCCGTTACCGCCAAAAAGGAGATGAGTACCTTTTGATTTGTTCAACCCCACGAGGAGAGTTGCATATCACGTGGAGCCTCTTAACTACCCCCATTTACACCTATAAGGCAACAGCGTGACACTTCTTATCCTTCTTCCCAACTGGCTTGGTGATGCGGTGATGGCAACTCCTGCCATTGAAGCACTGTGTACACTATACCCCCAAGCCCAACTCACCCTTGTGGGCTCATACGTCAGTATTCAAGCCCTCAAACATCATCCCCAATGCAGCCGCCATTATGTCGATGAGACGAAAAAAGGGGGCAATCGCTTCCTCAATACCTACCGCTTTGCCAAAGAGCTAGGAATTCACACTATGGCAGTGACGTTTCGCAATCAGCTCCACTCGTCATTATTACTCTACTGGAGCCAAACCCCCATCACCGCAGGGCGGTTGGCTTGGCACTCCTCTTTTTTACTGACGCACGCTATCAAACCACCCCACCCTAGCCATTTGGTGGAACAATACCGTGATATTGCCCAAGCTCTTAGCCAAAAACCTCTTCTCATTGAAAACCTAAAACTTCATATTCCATCTCATTCTTATAAACGTCCAACTCTTGGAATCAATCCAGGGGCAACGTATGGAAGTGCGAAGCGATGGTATCCCGAAAAATTTGCCGATGTCGCACGGGCGTATGCGGATCGTTACGACATCGTTATTTTCGGAGGTCCGAATGAAGTGGAAATGGCGGGAGACATCGAAAAGCGTTTAGAGGGGATAAACATCACCAATCTAGCGGGAAAAACATCAGTAGAGGAGTTGTGTTCGATGATTGGTGGACTGGATGTGTTTATTACCAACGACAGCGGTCCGATGCACGTAGCGGCAGCGTATCAGGTTCCAACGGTCGCGATTTTCGGACCAACCAACCATACCGAAACATCCCAATGGAAAAACGACAAAAGTATCATTGTACGCCATGAGATGGAGTGTTCTCCCTGTATGAAGCGTGAATGCCCCCTCAAACATCATGAGTGTATGAAAGGGATCACGGCACAGGAAGTTATTGAGGCAACTAAAAAAATCTGCCTTGAGAGAGGCAAGCTTTAGTAGCCCAAGTGGGTATAGTTTAAAAATCTAACCGAAGCCCAAAATACCACGAATCATTATAGGTAACATCACGAGTTTTCACATTC
>JAABPY010000163.1 GCA_011391735.1 Sulfuricurvum sp.
TTTACTCGTTGCGTAAAACGGTCAACACATCGACATCAGCAGCTTTTTTGGCGGGATACCATGCAGACAATAGAACAATACCGAATGCCCCAATAATAATAGAAAAGAAATCGACCACCATTAAATCCAAAGGGAGCTTGGATGTGGGATAAACATCAGCAGGCAGTGAAATAATGTCAAATGAGCCCAAAACCCATATTCCTAAAAATCCAAGGAGTGACCCCGTTACAATCCCCAACGAACCAATAATCATCCCCAAAAGTAAAAAAACTTTTTTAACCTCTTTTTTGGAAGCACCTAGTGATAAAAGGAGAGCAATCTCACTACGACGGTTCATCACTGTCATCAAAAGAGAGGAAATAATATTAATCGCAGCGATAAGGATAATAAGCATCAAGACGATAAAGAGAGACATCTTCTCCATTTTTAAAGCAGCGAAAAAATTTCCGTTATCTTCCCACCATCCTCGTATCGAGACACTCTCGGGCAAAAGTGCGGCTATTTTGGATATATCTGCTTCTGGATTTGCTGAATGGATATGGATACCATCGTAAAAGTTAGGAGGAACCGCTAATATTTTTTGCATCGATTCAAGTGAGGTATACGAAAACCCTTTATCATAGGCCGTAAGCCCTGAATCAAAGGTTGCTACGGCGGTAAACCGTTTCATTTTCGGGGTCATAGCAATTCCCCCTGGTTCAAGGGTTGTAAAAATATAGGTGAGCTTTTCCCCTTTTTTGAGGGTGTACTCTTCCAATAGCCCCTTTCCTACCATCACCTCAAACCCTTTAGGAGTCTCATTTTGTAGCCCTTGTGCAACCACACTGTTGACAGAAGCTTCCCGCTTGAAATCAACCCCAAAAAGGTATCCCCCCTCTAGCATTGTGTCATGACGACACAAAATAGAGGCATTAAGATAAGGGCTAAAAGCAAGTTGTGGGAATTGTCTTTCAAGTTTGGTTAAAAGAGCCGTATCGACAGCACCATAGAATTTGGGCTGAATGGTGAGGGGATAATTCATAACGGTGAGTTTTTTCTTAAACTCATTATCAAACCCGTTCATTAATGCCATTGCCACAATAAGCACCATCACCCCAAGGGCAATACCTGAGAAAGCAAGGAGTGCCGAGAGAAAAATAAAAGGTTGTTCGTGATCAAAACGCAAAAAACGTTTGACAAGATAGCGTACGATACTCAAGAGGCAAATGCCCCTTTTTTAGGTCCCGATTTACCACAGCAATTTTTGTATTTCAATCCACTTCCACATGGGCAATCATCATTACGTGCAATTTTGGAGGTTTCCAATTCGCTAGGGGCATGGTTAAGGGACATTTGTAGCTCCTCTTGACGCTTTTCAATCTCCATTTGATGCTCAAGAGCAGCAGCTTCCTCTTCGATATTTTCAACTCTAAATTGAATAATATGGAGGGTTTTGATACTATCCAATTTAATCGTAGCAATAAGCTCCGTGAAAAGATTGAAACTCTCTTTTTTGTACTCCACCAAGGGGTCTTTTTGATTATAGGCACGAAGACGAATTCCCGTTTTCATACTGTCCATTTGATACAGATGTTCTCTCCATGCAGTATCAAGCGTTTTGAGGATAATTTCACGCTCAATGGAAGAACGGGTGTGAGCGTCTATGGGGGACATTTTCGTTTCATAGTGACTCTTAATTTCTTCAAGAACACGTTCATATACGCCATCGTATGTCATCTCATCCGAAAATTCCAAATTAACATCGATATTGACATCTTCAATAATTCGCTTGTTCAAATGTTGCGTATCAATCTCCGCACTGGAAACACCGTTGTAAATGCCACATTCGCTCAATACTCTCTCAACATACTCCACACGATGCGAATCAATTTTAGCCGTAACATCATACGCAGGATCAAGAAGTTCATACCGAAATCTATAGACAATTTTACGCTGTTCATTGGCAACATCATCGTATTCAACAATATGTTTACGCCCCTCGAAGTGCATATTCTCTACTTTCTTCTGCGCTTTTTCCACCGCACGGGTGACCATTGCCGATTCGATGTATTCCCCATCTTCAACACCCAAGCGTTCCATAATCGCTTTGATCTTATCCGAACCAAAAATACGCAAGAGATTGTCTTCCAAACTCAAATAAAATTGGCTTATCCCTGGATCACCTTGACGACCTGAACGGCCACGAAGCTGATTGTCAATACGGCGATTTTCATGACGCTCGGTTCCTAGGATATAAAGACCACCTAAAGCCTTTATATCTTCGCTCACTTTGATATCAACACCACGCCCTGCCATATTGGTGGCGATAGTTACCGCCCCTTTGGTTCCTGCATTTTTGATAATTTCGGACTCTTGAGCGTGGTTCTTAGCATTAAGTACCGTATGGGGAATTTTTGCCTCTTTAATAAACTGATGGAGCTTTTCCGA
>JAABPY010000164.1 GCA_011391735.1 Sulfuricurvum sp.
CCGATTTTTCGATCGCAGCCGTTCCGATAAGAATTGGCTGTCCTGTCGCATTGAGCTCTTTGATTTTGGCAAGGACGGCAGCAAATTTCTCCTCTTCCGTTTTATAGATCAAATCGTTCAAATCTTTGCGGATAACGGGAACATTGGTCGGAATAGAGATAACATCAAGACTATAAATTTGAGCAAATTCCGTCGCTTCTGTTTGTGCTGTCCCTGTCATACCGCCGATTTTAGAATACATACGGAAATAGTTTTGGAACGTAATATCGGCAAGAGTTTGGGTCTCCTCTTTGATAATGACCCCTTCTTTGGCTTCGATTGCTTGATGCAACCCCTCAGAGTAGCGTCTCCCTTCGGAGAGTCGTCCCGTGAACTCATCGACAATAACCACTTGATCTTCTTGGAGGACGTAATCAACATCCCGTTCAAAAATATAATTGGCTTTAAGGGCTTGATCGAGATGGTGAGAAAGAGAAGAATTTTCTACACTGTAGATATTACCCACACCAAACAGCTCTTCCGCTTTGATAATCCCCTCTTCGGTTAGGAGAATAAGGCGATCTTTTTCATCGACCGTAAAATCTTCGTCCCGTATGAGTGTTTTGGCAACGCTATTGGCACGGGTATAATTTTCAAGAGAACGGTTCGTAGGACCTGAAATAATTAACGGCGTACGTGCTTCATCAATCAAAATGGAGTCAACTTCATCAACGATAACAAACGCATGCCCTCGCTGCACCATATGATCTTTTGTATAGGTCATATTGTCACGAAGATAGTCAAAACCAAATTCATTATTGGTTCCGTACGTAATGTCAGCTGCGTACTGGAGCCGTTTGTTAGCAGGGTTATACTCCCCCTCTAATACAATACCTGTCTCATACCCAAGGAAAGCATAGAGTGCTGACATTTGGGCACCATCACGTGATGCCAAATAATCATTGACGGTGACAACGTGCACCCCTTTGCCACTCATAGCATTAAGGACAACTGCAAGGGTTGCTACGAGGGTTTTCCCCTCCCCTGTTTTCATCTCAGCAATGCGTCCTTCATGAAGAACCATCCCACCAATGAGCTGTACGTCAAAATGACGCATCCCGAGTACTCGCTTACTCGCTTCACGCGTGATTGCGAATGAATCCACCAAAACATCATCCAATACTTTGGTTTCATTACGGACGGACTCTTTCAACACACTAAAAGCGTTTTGAAGTTCATCATCCGTAAGGGGAGAGTAATGCTCTTCACGCGCATTAATATGCGCAACACGTTTTAGATATTTTTTAACTTCACGATCATTTTGGGTTCCGAAAATTTTGCCGACGAGCGATTGAATCATTGAAAGCCTTCTGTAGGAGCTATATTTTAAAAGTTTTCGATTTTAACATAGGAATACTATTGTTTTGGTTAATGAGGATTGGATACAATTCATAATCTCTATTTAAGAAGGCTAATTGTGCGTTTTACCCCCTTTCTTTTTCTCCTCTCTACCCTTTTACTCGCTTCTCCCAAAGAGATGAGCTCTTTTACAAGTTCATTTGAACAGCGTATTGTTAATGAACAGGGTAAAACCATCCTCTATAAAGGGGCACTTTGGGCAGCAAAACCACAAAATGCCCTTTGGCTTTACCAAGCACCCATTCAAAAAAGTGTTTATATCAATGGAAAAGAGCTTACAATTGTCGAACCCGTGCTTGAACAAGTAACCATCAAAAGTTTAGGAAATGAGATTGATTTCCTTGAAATTCTCAAAAAAGCCAAACGTGTCGATAATGACCATTACACGACCACCCTTAATGGTATAATCTACACTCTAACGTTTAAAAATGATGTTTTAACCACTATTGGATACCGTGACAATTACGACAACCACGTTACTATTAAGTTTTTAAATCCTACCATCAATGGATCAATTGAGACAAAACGGTTTAAGCCTGCGTACCCATCTGATTTTGATCTACTTCGGGATCGGTAACGTAACGATGATCGAGCTTGATAACCGAACAACTAAAAAGTATACCATTACCATTTTGGAGCAAATAGCTGACGTTCTAAGTGATAAAGAGATCGAACTTATCCTGACCGATAATAGTGAAATAACTGCTATTAATCGTGAATTTAGAGGAATTGATAAAGCAACCGATGTCCTTAGTTTCCCCAGTGACCCTTTTCCTAATGCCCCCCTTGGAAGTATTATCATTAGTTGTGATAAAGCAGAAGAAGTGGCACATGAACTAGGACACAGTGGTGATGATGAGCTTGCGTTGCTCTTTATACATGGGATGCTTCATTTATTGGGGATGGATCATGAGGTAGATAATGGGGAGATGCGTCTTCGTGAAAGTGAGCTTGTCGAACAATTTGCTCTTCCAAAAAGTCTTATCGTACGAACATTAGAAGAGTAAGGCTACCTTTTGATGTAGCCTAAATCGTCCAACTTATTGTAAATTCCTGAAACAATCCCTCCAGCAGCCTCACCCCCATGCCCCCCATGCTCAATGAGCACCGTCACAATAAACTGTGGACTATCAGCTGGACCGTATGTGGTAAACCATGCGTGAGAGCGTTTGAGATACTCCATACTCTGTTCATCGAGACGATTTTTAACATTTTGAGCAATACCTGAGGTTTGTGCCGTCCCTGTTTTACCTGCAATTGGGAAACGGGCGCTGATATGGCTACTTGCCGTTCCCCCTTTCTCATTACAAACTGCTCTCATAGCCTCTTGGATAATAGGAAGCTTACTCTTTTCGATTGCAGTTAGAACCTCTTGCGGTTTCGGTTCCACCATTTTTGATCCTATTTTGTAGGCGATATGGGGGATGGGAAGTTTCCCTGTCGCCATCAATGCCGTAAAGCGGGCAATTTGCATTGGTGTTGTCAAAAAATCACCCTGCCCAATAGAAGTATTGAGGGTCTCCCCCCGATACCATGGCTGTTTAAATTTCTCTCTTTTCCACTCACGACTAGGAACCGTACCGATAAACTCATTGGGGAGATCAATATTCGTTTTTTCTCCTAGCCCCATGCGAATCATCCCACGACTCATCCGCTCAATCCCCACTTGTAGGCTCCCCTTATAAAAATAATCATCACAACTTTGGGTAATCGCTTTATGAATACTAACATCCCTATGACCATGGGTATTCCAACAACGAAAAGAGCGATTTCCCAATCGAAAGGTTCCCGTACAGTTGACCGTAGAATTTTCATTCAGAACACCCGAGGTAATGTACAACAACCCCATCCCTGATTTAATCGTCGATCCAGGGGGATAAAGTCCATTAATAATTTTGTTCGTAAAAGGGGCATCGACGCTGTTGATGAGATAGTTCCACTCCTCACTACTCACCCCCTCGACAAAAGAGTTCAAATCATACTCAGGGAAACTCCCTGCGGCATAAATCGCCCCATTCGTGTCCATAACTACAATCGCCCCAACGTTGCCTTTGAAAGCAGTACCGATGTACTCTTGAAGGCGCATATCCAAATTGAGGGTAAGATTATGATTCTCTTGGGTTGCACTATGACTTAATTCTTCGATTTCAACATTCTGTGCATTCACCTTAATGTGACGTTCCCCTGCTACTCCTTGAAGATAGGTGTTATAATATTTTTCAATGCCACTTTTACCAATATGCCCTAGAAGTTGTAATAGTGGATTTCCCTCTATCTCTTTTTGGTTTGCTCGAGCTACGTAGCCGATTAAATGTGATGCAACACTGTTATAGGGGTATAAGCGCTTAGGGGATGGAGAAATCTTAATGGTTTCTCGTAAATTCATCAAAGCGTATAACGGTATCATCGTTTCATGCGGAACAAAATCGACAACATCGATAAAATTATGGTTGTAATAGGAATCTTGTTGCTTGTACGTTTTAATGATTTTTTTTCCATCAAGAGTTGGAATCATAGAAAGTAGATAGGCTACTTCATTTTTTAGTAATTGGATATCTTTCCCCTTCGTTAAATGGGGAGCAAGCGCTATTTTAAAACCCAATTCATTAATAGCAATTGGTTCTTGATTACGGTCAAGTATTTCACCCCTAACTGGAGGAGAAAGTTCTATTTTAAGACTATTACGTTGAGAAAGTATCTCATAGTGCTCATTTGACTGTACAGAAAGATGAAAAACACGAACAATTAGAGAAATCCAAATAAGGACAAAAAAGGTTACTAATAGCTTGATTTTCATCCAAACATCGCAATCAGAGCAAATTCAATCGCCATATAAAAGGGAATATGCCAATCCAATGCAGGCATTTGCAGTAATAAAACATTGTTAATCATCCAAAGAAAACCCCAATACCCTAGGTATGCCAAAAAGACAAAAATAACTTTCAAGCACGCAACACATCGCATCATTTGCTCTAACTTAGGCATTATAAAATGACTTATAAGGGTAAAAAAAAGGATGGAACTTCCAAACCAATACCCTTTTTCCGCCTCTAGCATCAAGAGCATAATTGAAAAAACAACTACTATTTCCAAATCATGACGTGATAATGTCCGATAAAAAAGAAATCCAATAAAAGCAAATAGAGGGGGCAAAAAAAGATACATACTACTTAAAGCACTGTAAATTCCAAAAGCAATGATCCAAAAAAGATGGCTCAGAGCATTTTGATAAGTGAAACTTCGTTGCATATCGGAAAATGTTTGCATTTAATGCAATCTGCCCAAATTTTATGTTCAGGAATAGACTCTTTTGGGATTTCAAGAAAGCCTAAATTCTCAAAAAAACGTTTCTGATACGTCAATACTAAAATCTCATCTAATCCTAAAATACGTCCCTCTTCACACGCTTGATCAACTAACGTACTCCCGATATGATGTCCACGGTACAAAGCATCAACAATCATCGAACGAATTTCAGCAAGCTTGGGAGAATGGATATGTAGCGCACAAAATCCCACTAACTTTTCTTTATCCATGGCTATAATATACGAGCGGATATTGGTTGCAATTTCATCATCACTTCGTGCTAAAATCACTCCGCTTTCCACTTCAGAAGCGACAAGCTGTTGCATAGAAGAGATGTCCAAAAGTGTTGGTTTTTTATACGTTATCACGCTCAATGATTCTCTCCATGCAGCATCCCATAAAGGGTTGAGACGATTTTATCAACACCTTTTCGCTTACTATTGGAGATCATCAGTGCCTCAGGAAATCGCTTTTTAAGGAGAGAGAGCTCTTTTTGGTTAAGCTTGTCAATCTTGGTATACACTTGTACAATATGCTGTTCTGGAGTACAAATCTCCCGTAAATACTCCCCTACGGAAGCATCAATCTCTAAATCAGGATGACGACAATCAATCAAATGGACAAAAACACGTATTTGTTTTCGTTCAGAGATAAAGTTCGTTAAATTACTCTCCCAATCACTTTTAAGGGATTTAGCAACTTTTGCGTACCCAAACCCCGGAAGATCGACCAAAACAGCACTGAGCTTCTCCCCACTTTCTCGATCCATAAAAACGACATCAAAATAATTAATCAAACGGGTTTTTCCCGGGGTTGACGAAACTTTTGCCAACGATTTACGTTGGGTCAAGGTGTTGAGAAGGGAACTTTTTCCTGTATTGGAGCGTGCCATAAACGCTACTTCATTTTGAAATTCATTCTCTGGCGCAAGCCGTATGGTTGGGGCAGAGGTGAGAAATGCGGAATCGATAATTTCAATCATTTTTTAGATCCTTTTTTAGTCTCTTTTTTATCCTCTAACGTGAATATCATCACAACAGGTTCATCTCCAATACTATCGGCATTGGCAAACCCTTTCTCTTCATTGAGAACTACTTTGTCCCCTTTGATCCGTCGATAATCATCAAGGCGTATCAAGTCCACTTTTTTGGTAAATTGGTATTCGCTCTCATTGGGTAGATACACCACCGTTTGCGCTTGTCCACGGTATCTCTCTTTGATCTGCGTGACAATATAAAAAGAGACATCCCCTTCTGCCACATATTTAATGGGTTTTCGAGTGCTATTGGTATAAATAGTCACTTTAGAAGCATTGAGTTCATCGCTTCCTTTGGTTACCTTTACATTTCCTGTAAAAATGGAAATTCCTTTGGATTGATCTCCTTTGAAATTATCTGAAATTATCTTAAGCTCTTGAGCATACGATGCGAGAGCTCCAAAAGTCACTAAAAATAGTAGTTGTTTGATCATATATTATCCTAATTAAATTGATAGCTTCCGCGAACTTTATCTGCTGATACCGTATCTAAGTTGACATTATAATCAAGATGGCTCCCCTCTACTTTGTTCCCATCTTTGGTGAGGAGAAATGCCCCTTGCGTTTGAATACGAGAGGAGTTTTGATCATAGCTTCCCTCAGAAGAACGAAATTGAAATCCATCTTCACGAACATAATGAACATTCCCATCCAGTAAAATAAGGTTTTCTTTGTACAAAGCGTTATCAGAGTGAATGGATTCAGACATTATTTTAGAATTATTAGTAAATTTTGCATCGCTAATTTCGTAACGATCGATAAAACGTTTTCCCTGTACCCCTTGAAAAAAACGCTCAATCTTAAAACGATTAATTTCATAAATAACAAATTGATCCAATTCAAACAAAGGAACTTCTCGCACTTCTTGCTTTTGCCTCTCATGCGGTTCAAAATAACCAAACATCCCAATCAAAAGAGTAAGTATAAGAAGAAAAAAACCATTAATTGACATTTAAATCCATAAATTCAAAAAACGCTCTTCATCCCCGTTGGCGATAAGAATTTTTTCAATCATTTCCCGAACACACGCATCACCACCTTTACGTTCCAACTGATGGGCAATGGGCTTAAGATAATTCGATGCGTCGTTAGGGATAAACGCCATACCCGACCATTTTAAGAGACGATAATCATTCAAATCATCCCCAATCGCCGCAACCTCTTCTGGAAGGATAGTAAGCTCTTCACATAACTTTTGGGCAACCGCTTGCTTATCCTTGATCCCTTGAAAAAGATAGGGGATATCAAGTTCTTTGGATCTAAGCTCAACAATGGATGAATCACGTCCTGTAATAATAGCGACAGTGTATCCCAACTTTGCTAATGCTTTGATTGCAAAGCCATCTCGAACATTAAAACTTTTGAGTTCAACACCCTCATGAGTATAGGTAATTTTCCCCTCACTCAAACAACCATCAACATCCAAGAGTATAAGCTTAATCATAAAACACCCTTAGTGCTGGGTATTCCTTGATCATTTCGTACTAAGGCTCGACGAAGGGCTACAGCAAACGCTTTAAAGGCACCCTCGATGATATGGTGCTTATTACGACCTCGTTGCATGATAATATGGGCACTGATCCCTGCTCCAAATACGACTGCACGAAAGAACTCCTCAACGAGTTCCACATCAAACTGCCCCACTTTTCCCTCAATAGGCAATTCACATACCAAGAAAGGACGATTGCTCAGATCCAGATCACAGCTCACGGCGGCTTCATCCATCACCACAATACTGTTTCCAAATCGCTCAACCGCTTGGATAGGAAAAATAGCCTCTCGTAAGGCTTGACCCAAGACAATTCCCACATCTTCAACACTGTGGTGATCGTCTATATGCGTGTCACCAATACAGCTAATCTCTAAATCTATCCATGAATGTTTCGCAAAACTTTCTAACATATGATCTAAGAATCCAACACCCGTTGCAATAGTGCCTTTACCCTCACCGTAAAGAGTCAAAGAAAGGGTAATATCGGTCTCTTTGGTCTGTCGGTTCTTTTGAATCATCTTATTCCCTTGTGATAAATTGCCCATCAAAATACCCTTTATGTATAAAATCTCGTGCTTCTGCTTCACTTCTAAATCCGCGCATCCAGACGCGATATAATTGGTCGCCATTATACTGTGTATCTTTTATGATTGAGGAGTATCCATGAAAACTCGCATACTTTTTTTGTGTCTCCATTGCGCCACTAATATTAGCAAATGCCCCAATTTGGACAGCAAAAGAGGTGAGTATCTCTTGACGAGGACCCTTTGCCATTGCCGTATAATCAATGGATCTGGAGTCACTTGGCTCAAATCCCAAAACTTCCAACTTAACCGATGCGCTTCCTTTACCCACTAAGCCAATGGATTGTGCACTTGCGTACGACAAATCAATAATCCGACTCTCAACAAAAGGTCCACGATCATTGATACGAACCACTGCTTGTTGATTATTTTGCAAATTCGTAACCCGCACCACGGTGTTCATTGGCAAGGTTTTATGGGCTGCTGTCATCGCATACATATCGTATCCTTCCCCATTAGACGTTGATTTGCCATGGAAATCAGCCCCATACCAACTTGCACGCCCCGTAAAGGAGTCTCCAACACGGACAACAGTGGGGTAATACTCTTTTCCTAACACCATATAAGGTCGCATGGAGGCTACGGGTTCACCATTTTTTTTCGTAAGATTTGAGGGAGAAGCATCCAGTTTATTCGAAGGGTATTTTTTAGATGATTTAGTTGGTTGGTAAGAATATGACCCTTTGTGTGTCGTACATCCACTTATTATAAGGACAAATATGCCTAAAATAATTTTTATTTTCAAACCCAACCCCATTCTCTTTTAGAGCAAAAGTATACCGTTTTCGAGCTGAAGATCGAGGCTATTTTTTGATAAATGAGCTGCTTATAGGAATTTTCACCGTATGATGCCAAATATAACCTATATCATGTTGTTATTTAATTTGAATTGGTACTCAATATTCTTCACCTCAATCAAAGAACAGTTGGTCAAAAATCAATTGCGTACATCGGCTTCATTAACTCCAAAGCGATTCATCATATCACTCAATCCAATACGTACACCCGTATCTTTCGCTCTATGCTCTGTTACTCTCTTATAAATTTCAATATGTTCAGCCAAATCGGCAATCTCTTTAAGACGTTCGTATTCTTCGATTGGTAGTAATACAAGCTCGAGTTTATTATTTTTAGCGATAGCAATTCTCTCTTTTGCTCCATCAATAAGACTTTTAAATACAGAAGAAAAATTACGGGCGATTTCAGTAGCAGGGATGATTTCATCACGAGCATAGGCAATAATAGAAGACTCCTTGTTAAATACATACTATTTTACATATCATACTACAAATCTCCCTATTCATTAAGTGCAATATGACCAAACGGTACTGCCCAGATGTTTTCCCCTAATGGCAAAACATGTGATCCCATATAAATTACAATTCCGATATGAAAATTGCTGCTGGAACGTTGCAAATCGATAATATGGCGGCAGTCGTCTTTACTGACATGTTTGGCAAATTTCACTTCAATTGCCACTACTTTACCGTCTCGTTCAATAACAAAATCGATCTCCTTTTTATCAAGCGTGCGATAATAATAAATTTGTGTACCATCTAATAGATAGCTTACTTGTTTGTAAAGCTCATTGTAAACAAATGTTTCAAATATTGAACCAATATAAGATGATGCAAGCATAGTATCAACGGTTTGAATACCAAGCAAAAAATTGAGTATTCCTGTATCGGTAAAAAAGAGCTTTTCACTTTTAACGAAACGTTTACCGATGTTTGCGTAATAAGGGCGTACTCGTTTAATCTGATACACCATTTCAAGTAAAGTGAGATGATTGTCGAGTGTCTTTGTGTCAATATCACTTGCATTGGACAAATCGGCTTTATTGAGCATCGAACCGCTACGTGTAGCAATAATATGGATCAGCCTAGCAAACTTATCCGTATTGCGAATGTTTTCGATGTCACGAATATCTCTTTCAATATAGGTGGAGATGTACGAACTTAGCCAAATATATTTCATTCTTGGTTGAGCTACTTTGAGCATATCGGGGTACATACCGCTAAGCATACGATTGTATAGGGTTTCATCATCGATTATATGAGCTGCATCTATTTTAAAATCATCTTTAAAAAGTGTCTCGACAAATAATTGCGACGATCCTTCTACTTCAACGGCAGAGAGAGGAGAGAGCTCAAACAAGGCGATCCGACCTGCGAGGGTATCCCCTACATTTTTAAAATCAAGTACATTGGCTGAACCCGTGAGAATAAACTGCCCTGCTTTGCGATCGCTGTCAATCGCCATTTTAATAGCACTGAGCAGTTCGGGTGCTTTTTGAATTTCATCGATTATAATTGGCGTTTTAAGACGCGATACGAACATCACTGGATCATTTTTTGCCAGCGTCAACATCATAATATCATCGAGAGTGATGTAATTCTCACATAAGCTCATAGAGAGGGTACTTTTACCGCTTTGACGTGCACCAGTGATCAAAATTGCTGGAAAATACCCCATCGCTTCTTGGATAGAATCGTGTAAAAAACGTTTATACAATCACTACTCCTTTAATATATGGTAGTATAATACCATAATATAGTATAAAATACACTATTTAACGGATATTACGCACTTATTGCACTTTTGTAAAATTTGCATATGAAATGCTATTTTTGGAAGTGAGGCTTAAAAGCTTAAGTTAAGTACCATTCGGGTCAGACCCCTATCTGTACGGAGAGTGGAAACCATGGATTATTCTTTAACTAATTCGTATGCTCCATAGGACAATGCGAATACAAGCGAAATTGCTAGAAAAATAATTGTAAGTGTTGGAACTGACATTATAAAACCTCCAGTTTTTTGATATTTTT
>JAABPY010000165.1 GCA_011391735.1 Sulfuricurvum sp.
GAAGATTTAGTGAATATCATCACTGTGCTGCAGGATGTAACTCAAAAAATACTCGGTTTTAGGTGCGAAAGTTAAGACCTTAAGAAGTTAATTTTTAAAATGACTTTTCGTATCTGAGTTTGGAAGCGATATTTGGTATAATAGTTTAATTAGAATTTTATTGGAGCATAACGTGGAGCAAAAAGAACCGATGACAAAATACGGATTTCAACGTCTGTCAAATGAGCTAAATACCCTCAAAAATATTGATTTACCAGAAGTTAATGTAGAGATAGACCGTGCCAAAGAGTATGGCGATTTAAAAGAGAATTCCGAATACCATGCGGCACGTGAAAAGCAAGCTTTTATCGGGACCCGTATTGCCGAAATCGGAGAAGTAATTTCCCGTGCGCAAATTGTTGACCCAAGTGAACTTGAACATGCCCGTGTTAGTTTTGGCTCAACGGTAGTGTTGTCCAATCTTGATACGGATGAAGAGGTGACTTATACCATTGTTGGTGGATGTGAAAGTAATCCTGCACGTGGGCTTATTTCGTTTAATTCTCCCCTTGCTCGACAGCTTTTGGGGCGTGAAGAGGGGGATGAGGTGAATGCACAGCTTCCAGGAGGGGTGAAAAACTTCGAAGTGCTCGAAGTAAAGTATCAGGAGATTGTGTTTGAAAGCCATTAATGTAGGAATTATCGGTGTCAGTGGCTATACGGGATTAGAACTTCTTAAAATGCTCATTAACCATCCAATTTTCACATTGACGTACTGCGCCAATACGGAGGGGGAGACGACTATTTGTGAACTTCATCCTGCACTTTTTGGGGTGTCTGATTTAGCCGTTGAAAAAGTTGATTTGGATCATGCCGCAAGGGAATGTGAACTTATATTTCTGGCACTTCCCCATAAAACAGCGATGCAAACGGCAAAAGGGTTATTGGAACGTGGGGTTAAAATTGTTGATCTCTCTGCTGATTATCGTTTGACGCAAGAAAATTATGAAGCATTTTATTGTGAACATGAAGATGTGGAAAATTTAGAACATGCGGTCTATTCGATTCCTGAATTGCATGGGAAAAGTGCTATGGGTGCACGTCTTATTGCCAACCCTGGATGTCATGTTACCGCAAGCTTATTGGCACTTGCCCCTTTCTTAGAGCATATTGATTTAACCCATCCTATTTTTATAGATTCTAAAACAGGGGTGTCGGGTGCGGGGAAATCTCCCAGCGCATCGGCGCATTATGTGAGTGTCAATGATAATATCAATTGTTACAATATAATTAAGCATCGCCATGCAATAGAGATAGAACAACACGCCTCTCTTCTTTGCAGTGGCGATGTACACGTCACTTTCGTCCCCTCTCTTGTTCCCATGACGAGAGGGATGTTAGCGTGTGTCTATGCAACATTAAAATTAGATGTTGATCCCCTTAGTGTGATGGAAGAATTTTATAAGAACAGACCCTTTGTCCGTGTCCGTACGGCCCCACCGCACACAAAAATGACCTCGGGAACAAATTTTGCTGACGTTTATGCTGCTTGTGATGGTAATGCGTTGGTGGCTATTTGCGCCATTGATAATCTTATGCGTGGTGCCAGTTCTCAAGCGGTGGTCAATGCCAATATGATGATGGGGCTTCCCGAAGAGATGGGGATACCAAAAATTGCGTACATCCCTTGATAATACGTTGCATGAGGGGGCAATTCTTGTTGCCGATTCCCATTATGCTCCGTGGAGAACCCCTTTTTTTGATTTCCTAAGTGCACTTGATAGTGGGGAGATTCAAACCCCTCAACTGATTCTGATGGGGGATAATTTTGATCTCCTTTTTGGTCCTGTTACCCAAACGTTATCGCTTAATCGCAGTGCCATTGATCTTCTTAATCGCCTCTCATTGAAAATCCCTATTATTTATCTCGAAGGGAATCACGATTTTCAGCTCTCTACACTTTTCCCCCATATCCAAGTTATTGAGCGTGCCCATCAACCTTTGGTTCTACACCATAACGGTTCACGTATTGCCTTATTGCACGGAGACATCGAAGTTCCATGGGGATATACGATCTATACGGCGTTCATTCGAAATCGTATCCTCCTTTATGGATTAAATTTTTTGAATGAAACATTCAGCGGCTTCATTATTAACGCACTAAGCAAGAAAATGCAACAGAAAAATCATTGCCACAAAATCGATAATTTTGAGGCTATTACGAAGCGTCACTCAAAAGCGGCATGGATAAAGGGGTGCGATAGGATAATCGAGGGGCATTATCACCAAAATCGCCATTTTTCAGATTTACCGTTTGGTTACGATAATCTCGGTGCTTTTGCTTGCAATGAAAGAATTTATAGGGTAAAATCATCTCAAAATCAGAGTGCTTTGGAAGAAGTGATCTTTCACAAGGAGCCCCAATGAAGGGACAAGGCGATATTTTAAAAGTCGGCAGCAACGAGATGGAGTTGGTCGATTTTCGGATTTTTAAACGAGAAGGGGATGGTATATATGAAGGTATTTATGGTGTAAATGTCGCCAAAGTACGTGAAATTATCCGTCTGCCAATGCTTACGGAGCTTCCAGGGACACCATCATTTATTGAAGGTATTTTTGATCTTCGTGGAGTAGTTATTCCTGTTGTAAATCTTGCCAAATGGATGGGAGTAGATGCTCCTGATGGGATAGAGCGTAATGCTCGTGTCATTATTACCGAATTTAATAATATTCAAATCGGATTTGTTGTTCATGAAGCGAAGCGAATTCGTCGAATCAATTGGAAAGATATAGAACCTGCCTCTTTTATTGACAGTAGCGTGGACGGTTCAAAAGTAACAGGGGTCACCCGTATTGAGGGGGATAATGTTTTATTGATTCTAGATTTAGAAAGCGTTGTTCAAGAGCTGGGGCTCTATCAGCCTGCTACTACTGTTTTGAATGAACATGAGATTCGCTTTGAGGGGTTGGTCTTGCTTCTTGATGATAGTTCCACCGCACGGCGTATTCTCAAAGAGGCATTTGAGAAGATGGGCTTTCACGTGGTTGAAGCAAGTGATGGTGAACATGGACTTCAGCTCTTAGAAGAGTTGTATGAAGTGCATGGGGCGAATATCTCTCATAAATTGCGTTTGATTGCTTCGGATATTGAGATGCCACGGATGGATGGTTTTCATTTTGCAGCACGTGTAAAAGAAGATCCACGATTTAAAATGATTCCTATTATTTTCAACTCTTCTATTAGTGATCATTTTAGTGAGATACGCGGTAAAGAAGCAGGGGCAGAGGCGTATTTGGTCAAATTCGATGCAAATTTATTTTACGATGAAGTGGCACGTGTTGTACGTGCCCATATTCAATAAGGGGCTATTATGGATGAATTTGAAGAGATATTACAAGATTTTTTAATTGAAGCGTTTGAGCTCATTGAACAACTTGATCAGGATTTAGTAGAACTGGAGACCCGTCCAGATGATTTGGACTTGCTTAACCGTATTTTCCGTGTTGCCCATACGATTAAGGGTGCCAGTTCATTTTTGAATTTTGATATTCTTACCCACTTGACCCACCATATGGAAAATTTGCTCAATATGGCACGCCATGGGGATTTGGTTATCGATGCCAATGTTATGGATGTTATTCTCGAATCAATCGATCTTATGAAGGCACTATTGATCCGTATTCGAGATAGCGGTTCGGATGCAGGATTAGAAGTTTCAGGATGTGTTGATCGATTGAACGCCGTTGCCAATGGGGAATCAAGTGCTCCAGTTGCACCCATTAGTGTTGAGAGCATTAGTGCAGCTGAACAACCGATTGAAGAAGAAGCTGATTATTCACAAATGAGTGAGGCAGAAGTTGAGGCGGAGATTGAGCGGCTATTGGCAGAAAAAAATGCCCAAGCGGTGGCGAAGCGTTCAACAGTTCAGGTCGTAGCAGAAGAAGAACCTGATTATGCCAACATGAGTGATGCGGAAGTAGAGGCAGAAATAGAGCGTTTGTTGCATGAAAAACAAATAGAAGACGCAGCAAAACGTGCGAATAAAAAGCAAGATGCTGCGCCTGTGACACCACCTGTTGTCATTGCTCCTGTGGTGCAGCCTAAAGTAGAAGTTGTTGCTACACCTAAACCGACGGCAACACCAGCTACTCCTCGTCGAAGTGAGCCAAAAGAGAAGGATGATGGAGAATCTAAAGGTGGTGGAGCAACAGTAGAACAAACAATTCGTGTTGATGTCAAACGTTTGGATCATTTGATGAATCTTATCGGTGAGCTTGTATTGGGTAAAAACCGATTGATTAAGATTAATGATGATGTAGAAGAACGGTACGAGGGGGAAGCATTCCTTGAAGAGCTCAACCAAGTCGTTTCGATCGTCTCTTTGGTAACGACCGATTTGCAAATTGCTGTTATGAAAACACGGATGCTCCCTATTGGCAAGGTATTCAATAAATTTCCTCGGATGATTCGTGACCTTTCACGTGAGCTTAATAAGAAAATTGAGCTAGAGATTACAGGGGAAGATACAGAACTTGATAAATCCATTGTGGAAGAGATCGGTGATCCGTTGGTACACATTATTCGAAATTCATGTGATCATGGGATTGAAGTACCACAAATTCGTCTCGATGGAGGTAAAGAGGAAGTAGGGACGATTCAGCTCAAAGCCTACCATGAAGGTAATCACATTGTCATCCAAATTATTGATGATGGTAAAGGACTTGATCCAGAGATGCTCAAATCCAAAGCGTTGGATAAAGCATTGATTACCGAAAAAGAAGCAGATAGTATGAGCGATAAGGAAGCCTATAGCCTCATTTTCCGCCCAGGGTTTTCAACGGCTGCACAAGTAACGAGTGTTTCAGGACGTGGTGTTGGGATGGACGTCGTTAAAACCAATATTGAAAAACTCAACGGGATGATTGACATTGATTCGGAAGTGGGAAAAGGGACGTCAATGAAACTCAAAATCCCATTGACCCTTGCGATTATTCAAGCATTGCTTGTTGGGGTTCAAGAGGAGTACTATGCAATTCCTTTGGCATCGGTTTTAGAGACTGTCCGTATTGCGAAAGATGATATTTATACCGTAGAAAATCGTTCCGTTATGCGTCTTCGGGATGAGGTTCTCTCCCTTGTCCATATCGGAGATATTTTTGAAGTAGAGCGTGTTTTTGATAACAGTGAACATGCGTATGTCGTTGTCCTTGGTCTTGCGGAGAGCAAAATTGGTCTTATTGTAGATACCCTCATCGGTCAAGAGGAGATTGTTATTAAATCTCTCGGTGAGTATCTCAAAGGAATTGAGGGGATTGCTGGGGCAACCATTCGTGGAGATGGAGGGGTAACGCTGATCGTAGACGTTGCGGCATTGATGCTAATGGCAAAATCGGTCAAATCAACGGTCGGACAAACGGGAAGTGCAGACAAAAAAATCGGGGCTAAAAACAGCGCCAGTGATTATTGTGTGATGATCGTCGATGATTCCAAAACGGATCGCACCATTATCCGTAAATCATTGGAACCTCTTGGAATAACCGTCGTTGAAGCGGTGGATGGGGTTGAAGCTCTTAATATTCTCAAGCAAGGGGATTATTTCTTTGATGGTATGCTCATTGATATTGAGATGCCACGTATGGATGGGTATACTCTTGCGGCTGAAATCAAAAAATATAATAAATACAAAAATATGCCATTGATTGCGGTGACATCACGAAGCGGAAAAGCGGATCGGATGCGTGGCGTTGAGTCAGGAATGGTAGAGTATATCACGAAACCGTATTCACCCGATTATTTGATGAATGTTGTTAAGCGTAATATTAAATTCACGGAAGGATTCTAATCATGAGCGAAAAATTACAACAAATTATCAGTAAACAAAATAATGCCCTTGTCAGTAATGAACAAAAAGTGGAAGAGGTCATTCAATTGGTTGGCTTTATCGTTGGTGATGAAGAGTTTTCCATCCCCATTTTGAGCATTCAAGAGATTATTAAACCAATTTCATGGACGAGAGTACCGCAGACACCAGCGTATATTTTAGGGGTGTTCAATCTTCGAGGATCCGTTATCCCTTTGATTGATTTACGTGCACGGTTTGGTTTGGAATTGCAAAAACACACCGAAGAGACCCGTTTTATCGTTATGAAAAATGGGGATGATGTTGCGGGCTTTGTCATTGATCGTCTCACTGAGGCGATTCGTATGCCCAAGAAAGATGTTGGACCAGCACCCGATACGGTGGCTGAGAGTGATACGATGATTGATGGGGTAGGAAAACAAGCGGATCGGATTGTAACCATTCTCAAAGTTCATAAGTTATTAGAAAGAAATTTCTAATTTGAACGAAATGCAGTATCATGCCAGACGGCAAAAACTTCTCGAAAAATTGGAGGAGGGGGTAGTTGTCCTCTCCTCTTCCCCCACCAAAACCCGTTCCAACGACACCGAATATCCCTACCGCCAAAACAGTGATTTTTATTATCTGTGTGGATTTGAAGAGCCCAACAGTATTTTAATTCTCCTCAAAACGTCCAAAAGTACACGCTCTATTTTATTTGTAGAGTCGTATAGTGCTGAAGCTGCTTTATGGAATGGGGCGTGTTTGGGAGTGGAGGGGGCACGTGAACGATTTCGTGTCGATGAGGTTCATCCCACTGTTGAGTATTCAGGGATGATAAAAGAGATTTTACGAGAACATACCGCTTTGTATAGTGATTTTTTAGATGACTCCTCTTTTTTGACATTAGCCCACCAAAGTGCAAAAGAGCTACGAGAGATGCGAGGGGTCAAAAAAACGATCCGCTGCCTTCATGATGTCACCTATCTCATCCGTTCCATACGTCTTGTTAAATCCAATGAAGAGATTGAATGTATTAAGCAGGCAATAGCGATTACGGCGCAAGCGCATCATGAAGCGATGAGAGAGTGTCGAAGCGGGATGAGAGAGTTCCAGTTGCAAGCACGTATGAGCTATATTTTTCTCTCCAAAGGGGCGAAGAGTGAAGCGTACAGTGCGATCGTGGCAGGGGGGAATAACGCCAACACTCTCCATTATAGTGATAACCGTGACGTTTTAGGTGATGGCAATCTTGTTCTCATTGATGCTGCGTGCGAATGGGAACTGTATGCCAGTGATATTACCCGAACGTTCCCTATCAACGGAAAATTTACCCCTCCTCAACGTGCGGTGTATGAAAAAGTCCTTGAGGTGCAACTGCGTGTGATTGAGGCGATGAAACCAAACGTAAAACGAGATTGGCTTCAAAAATACAGTGAAGAGCTTCTGTGTCAGGCATTGATTGATTTGGGAATTTTAAAAGGGGAACGAGATGCCCTTTTGGAATCCAAAGCTCACAAAAAATATGCCCCCCACGGTATTGGTCATTGGATGGGGTTGGATGATGATTCAGGGGAGAGTGTGTACTTTCAAGCGGGGATGGTGATGACAATTGAACCAGGGATTTATATCCGAGCCGATGATGAGAGTGTGGAAGAAAAATATCGTGGCATCGGTATTCGTATCGAAGATGACATTTTAATCACCGAAGAGGGGTGTGAAAATCTCTCCTGTATGATTGTTAAAGCGGTTGAGGATATTGAGGAGATGATGTTGAAGGTCTGATTGCCCAAGCGACAGGGAAATTTGGAATTTATCAATGCCGATGAAATTGCCAAAGAACTCAATCCTGAAGCAATGGATCATGAAAAATTTAATGCGGGAAAAATCTTTCGCGGTCATGATATTCCCAAAGAGGATATAATCCGCCGATATTACCGAAGCAGAAAACTGTTTTATGAACAGTATAAAGCAATGGCGGATCGGTGGTTTTTATTTTTTAACGCCGATGATGAGTTCGAAGAGGTTGCCAACTTCGCCGATGGTGAACTCACCGTACTGCATGAACCGTATTACAATACTTTTGTGGGAGGACTACAATGAAGACAATCGAAAATTACAAATTCCGTGACATGATCCTAAAAATCGGAAAAAAAGCGATCAAAGAGGCGCAAGAACGGAGCCTTGCTAACGGTGTACCGAATGTCTATAGCCGAGATGGAGTTCCCTATTTCCAAATGCCAGACGGTGAAATCACCTCAAAAGTTCCGAAAGAGTATGAAGGGATTTATAAATAAATTTTTTGAGTATCCCGTTCGCCCTGAGCCTGTCGAAGGGTGTGATTTATGATTGGGTGGAGAATGAGGCTTTGAAGCGGGAAATTGATGAAAGTGAAAAAATAGTTTGCTGTATCAGGAAATGGAGATGAAAATTGTTTAATTTACTTATTGCAGCCAATCCAGAGAGTTGGGATCAAAACTCATATGAAATGGAGCGAAGACGTGCCGTAGTTGAATTCACAGCAAACTAAATTAGTGAACGCTACAAGTTTTTTGATGAAAAGGCGATTCGAGAATTAAAAAGCTTTCCTTGTCTATTTGTTATAGAAAATGAAAAACGAGAATCTCGTATAGGCTATATTAAAGATATCCGTGTAAGACAATCAACCCTTGTAATCGAATTCGAATTTGATCCTATTTTACCAATTTTAAAAATTGGAGTAATAGAAAATTTAAGAGGTGATATAGATTTAGGAGAATGGGAGTTATCTCGAACTCATTGGGCGGTTAAAGATGAACCTATTTTTGAAATTTTAATTCAAAAAGGATATGTTACTCAACAGCAAGTTGAAGCATCCTTTGCTTTGCATGAACCATCCATACCGATTGCACTTTCTCAAATTTTCAATGGAGTGGAAGATTTTAATACTTCTCAAGTTTTTATTGTGCATGGACATGATGAAATGGCGAAGCTGGAAATGGCTGATTTTATTGAAAGTTTAGGTCTTGAACCAATTATATTGCATATGCAAGCTAGTTCAGGAAGAACAATCATAGAGAAAATCGAGCACTATTCTAATGTCGGATTCGGTGTTGTTTTATATACACCATGCGATATAGGCTGTAAATCAGGGGCTTTAAGCTCAAATTATCGTGCTCGCCAAAATGTTGTATTTGAACATGGCTATCTTATTGGAAAACTTACTAGATCTAGAGTTACTGCAATCGTAAAAGGACAATTGGAAACACCAAATGACATAAGTGGGGTTGTTTACATTTCTTTAGATGAGCAAGGGAATTGGAAAAATGAATTAAGAAAAGAAATGCGTAGTGTTGGTTATTCGGTATAAATAAAGCATTTAAAAGAAAACAAAATATAAAAGAAAGAAATACATGGATAACCTTATTTTAAAATCAAAGTCATGGGACGAGCTAAAAATTATTTTTGATCAATTTCAGACGACAAAAGAAAAAGGTGATTTTTTTGAAAGGCTAACTGAGCTTTATTTAAAACTTCATCCTTTTTATGCTACAAAGTTAAAAGAAGTATGGCGATGGTCGAATTTACCAGATGTAAAACGTACATTATTACAGTTACCTACAAAAGATTTAGGTATAGATATTGTTGTTGAAACGTTAGATGGTGATTTATGGGGTGTTCAGTGTAAATATTTGAGTGATAATGATCAGTCAATGACATTAGATTATATTAGCACCTTTGCAGGTATTATTGCTAGTAGGTCTATATTAAAATTTGGGTTGGTCGCTACAACGGCAGATCGTTTTAGTACGCATATATCAGTAGTCCATGGTGACAATATTGGTTTTTTAACAGGTGACATATGGCGTGGACTTGATGAAGATTTTTTTGAATTGCTCAAGTCTTATTTAGGAGATAAAGAAAAAATTGTTTTAATCCCAAAAGAACCGCGTCCCCATCAACAAAGAGCTATAAAAAATGCAAAAGAATATTTTTTAAACGAAGAAATAAACCCTTCACGTGGAAAACTAATTATGCCGTGTGGTACGGGAAAAAGTTTAACAGGTTTTTGGATTGCTAAAGAACTTTATGCAAAAAAACTTTTGGTTGCCTTACCAAGTCTCTCTTTAATTCGTCAAACACTCGAAGTTTATGCGCGGGAAGCATTAGCTAATAATCTTTTAATCAATTGGATTGTTGTATGTAGTGATGACACTGTCGATCAAAATAATGACGATGTCTCAGTTTTGACACAAGATCTTGGTATACAAATTGATACTGACCCTCAAGCGATCACTCAATGGTTGCAAAAACCTCACGAAGGCATGACGATTATCTTTACTACTTATCAAAGTGGAAAAACAACAGCGGAAGCTTCACGTAACGCAGGAATAACCTTTGATTTAGGAATTTTTGATGAAGCCCATAAAACTGTTGGCAATGATAATGCTTTTTCACATTTACTGCATGATAGAAATATTGGCATAAAAAAACGAATTTTTATGACAGCAACTGAACGTCATTATCAAGGAACATCTGAAAAAATTACAAGTATGGATAATCCTGATCTTTATGGAGAAGATTTTGAAGTTTTAACTTTTAAAGAAGCACTTGAATCTAATCCACCTATTTTGACGGATTATAAACTCATTACGGTGATGGTTACCAATGAGGAAATCAGCCAACTAACACAAAATAATCTTTTTGTGACCGATGATAAAGAAAGTAATGTCATGGAAGCAGGCATGGTTGCTTCATTAATCGCTTTACAAAAGTCAATGGACGAATATGGAATTCATCATACAGTTTCATTCCACAGTAGTGTAAATCGAGCAAAAAAATTCAAAGAACTTAATGAAAAATATCGTGTAAATATTGAATCATTGCAGACTTTTCACGTGTCGGGTAAAACACCAACAGCAACTCGATCGGCACAAATTGATTTATTTGCAAAGAGCAATAAAGCCTTGATCACAAATGCGCGATGTTTAACTGAAGGGGTGGATGTTCCTGGTATCGATGCTGTGTTATTTGCAGATCCGAAACAAAGTACTGTAGATATTGTTCAGGCAGTAGGGAGAGCTTTACGAGTTTCTGAGGGCAAAACATTCGGATACATTATTGTTCCTGTGATAGTAGAAGGAAATAATTTAGATAATTTTGAATCGACTGAATCGTATCAATCTATTCTAAAAATAATTCGGGCATTAGCATCTAATGATGAGCGGATTATTGACTATTTTCGTTCTATTGCACAAGGTCAACAGTATGCTGGAAGTCTCTCATGGGAATTTGTGGCAAAAGAAGCCGCGACAATAAATATAGAACAGTTTTCGCAAGCTATACAGATAAAGCTTTGGGATAAGATAGGGAAACTTTCATGGAAGCCTTTTGAAGAAGCGAGAGAGTTTGCTCGATCATTAGAATTATCAAGTGCCAAAGAATGGCAAGAATACTGTCGAGGTACTAAAACAATAAGAGATAAATCTCCTAAACCGGCTGATATTCCATCATCTCCCGCAAATATTTATAAATTAGTCTGGAAAGGAATGGATGATTGGCTTGGAAATAAGGAATATTTGAGTTATGAAGAGGCAAGAGATTATGTGAGAGCTTTGAATATACAACCAACAAACCAGGCTGGATGGATAAAGTATTGGAAAAATGAAGTAATTCCAAATAATATTCCAATACAGCCACAGCAACGTTATCAAAGATATTTACAGCTTAAAGGGAAACGTTTTATATGGAAAGATTTTCTAATGGCTGCAAAAAATCGTTTTAGACCTTTCGATGATGCGCGAGAATTTGTGAAAAAACTTAATTTGCAAAATAATGCAGAGTGGAAAGATTATGTAACAGGTCGATTAAAGGAGATAAAAGGAGATAAACCTTCTGATATTCCATCTGATCCAGAAGCACGTTATAGAGTGGAATGGAAAGGAATTTCATATTGGCTTGGATGTACTGACATAGAAGGATGGCTCCCATATGATCAAGCTCTTAAACTTGTTCAAGAGAAGATGAAAGATCTAAATTTACAAGGGCAAAAAGGTTGGAAATTTCTAAATGCAAGTGAGCATCTTCCAGATGGTATTCCAACTGATCCAAAAAAAGTTTATGGCGAGCTTTATGATGCAGGAGAATGGAATGGTACAGGTAGGACAAGGAATGCACCAGAAAATCGTATGAAATACACAAAAACATTCTATGAAGCAACTCAATTTATGCATGAACTATCTAATAAACCTAGACCGACACAGCAAGATTGGATAGCTTTTCATAATGAGAATAATGATTTTTTAACACAAAATGGTATAGTCCAAAGACCTGACATAACTTATAAAAAACAAGCCTGGATTAGTTGGGCTTACTGGTTAGGTGTTGAAGAGATAAAAAGTACAATTCTTGCTTTTGAAGAAGCAAAAGACTTTATTCGTGACAAACGATTTAAGTCAGAACGTGAGTACAAAGAGTGGATGGAAATAGAAAATATAACGAATTTACCTAAAAACGTTACACAGCAATATAAAAATCATCCTGATTGGAAAGGAGTTCCCGATTTTTTAGGGAAAGACATTTAATAAGTGTATAAGTGATAAATTTATTCTATACCCAACCCAAATGAAAAAGTGGGATCTAGAATCAGCAATAAATGGTAAAATAGCAATAAGATGAAATTGACACTAACAGATGAGCAAAAACAGCAATTAGAGAGACAACACCGAAAAGAGAAGAACGGTAAAGTACGCGATCGGATTAAAGCGGTATTACTCTACAGTGAGGGATGGACACAAGAGCATATAGCGCAAGCCCTACGGATACATGAGACGACCGTATGGGAACACTTGAACGAATATGCGACACTTAAAAAGCTGACACTCAAAAGTGGCGGCTCTTCAAGTAAAATAAGTGAAGAGCAATCCCTAGAACTTGAAAAATACTTAGAAGAGAATACCTGCGCTAATACAAACGAGATTATTGCCTACGTCAAAGAGACATATGATTTGACGTATACCCAACAAGGGATGCAAGGATGGTTGGCAAGACATGAGTTTTCCTATAAAAAACCTAGCGGTGTACCCGCTAAATTTGATGTAAAACGTCAAGAGGAATTTATCGAAACCTATAAAAAGCTCAAAGAAGAGCTACAAGAGAATGAACTGATTCTTTTTATGGATAGCGTTCATCCAACCCAAGCGACAAAAATAAGTTACGGATGGATTAAAAAGAAGGGAGGAAAGGGT
>JAABPY010000166.1 GCA_011391735.1 Sulfuricurvum sp.
TGAAAATTCGTTCCAGTTTAGAAATATACGATTTATCAATAATCGATTTTTCACCGTTACTAAGGGGGATATAGGAGTGCTTTTTATAGAGATTAATCAGTTCAAAAACACTGAAGTTATCTTCCGCAATCGTGACACTAATATCATCCCCGCCTAGTAGATCGACTTTATCTTTAAAACGGACATTGAGGGTAGGTTTGGTCGTGTTGTATTTATACGTTTTGAGCTTATCACTGCCGTAGATTTCGCAACTGCTGATAATTCCGTGGAGATGGTGGAGGATAAATTCGCTTGCTAATGATGCGTCAATAACAAAGAGCCCGTCATCTTCACTAAAATTTGACTCTTTTACCGTTTTTTTCAATGTGGCGAGTTGTTTGAAAATCGTTGAATAAGAGTCAAATACGTCGGTAAAATCGCACTCATAGATATTAACTGTTTTTTCAAAATCATTGATAAGGACAATTTTAGAAATATTAAAATCATTGAAAAACTCAGGGGTGAGCCCACCAATCATCGCGGAGGTACGTAAAATTAGCTCATTCTCCACCGTTACTTTTTCAAAAATAACCGCAGGACGGATAACCTTTTTCTCCTCTTTAAGCTCCACTCGATAGTCGTCATATTTGAGAGTGATATTTTCAAAATGGGTCACCAAAATTGTTAGGAATTCTTCGAGTTTCTCTTTTTCAATGATAGTATTAAAACTGCTAAGTTTGGCAAAATTTTCCCCTACGGTATGGATTTGCTTGATGGTAGTGCCCACCAAAACAAAGCTTGAGGTGAGAAATACAAACTCACTCTCCCCATCTATAGAGGGGAAAACGACGAGTTTATCGTTGGGGACGATGATCAGTTCAACTTCACTCACCCCACTTGCAAAACGAAGCTTCTCATTTTTACAATAGAGATTATCGCTAAAGCGTAATAGTTCCAAAAGTTTGGAATGTTTGGTGAGATAAACTTTATCCTCCTCCTCTTCCCAACTGATCGCAAAAAAGTCACTTTTAACATACTCATCAAAAAGTTGTAATATCTCCCGATCAAGACCGTTATAGACCCGATAATCAAGACCGCTCAAAGGTTTGTTATTCTTATCGCATACGTCGATAAAGGCTCCATTTTGATCAAAATCAATCACATACCGAAACGAGCTTTTCTCTTTCGCCCTCGTCAAAAAACTTTTTTGCTGTTTGAAAATATCTAACATTAAGCATAATCCTTTAAATTGCTTCTAAAATACCTTTGGCGATCTTTTGGAGTGGTAATTGTCGTTCAACTGCTCCAAGTTCGTATGCAACCTTGGGCATTCCATACACAACACAGCTAGCTTCGTCTTGTCCTATTGTCTTGGCTCCTGCATTACGCATCGCTAAAAGTCCTCGTGCACCATCGCCTCCCATGCCAGTAAGAATAACACCAATAGCATTAGACCCTGCAATTTTAGCTACAGAATTGAGTAAAACATCCGCAGAAGGGCGATGTCCTGACACTTTATCCCCACTTCCAATTTCAACATAATAACGGGCACCCGAACGTCGTACCACCATATGATAATCTCCCGGAGCAATCAGTACCACCCCTGGAACAATCGAATCACCATTACGTGCTTCATGCACTTCCATAGCACACAGTGTATTAAGCCGCTGGGCAAATGGACCGGTAAAGTTAGCAGGCATATGTTGAACAACGACAGTTCCAGGGGCATTTCGAGGTAATCCCATCAATACATCTTTTAACGCTTCCGTTCCACCCGTTGATGCACCAATGGCTAAAATTTTATTCGTTGTTTCAAGTAATGACGTTGTATTTGCCTGTAACACAGTACTTATTTCACGCTTTTGAACATTAACTTTTGATGCGATTTTTATTTTCATTAGCAATTCGTCACGCATCTCATTTTGACCATCATAAATATGAGAATGAGGTTTGGCGACAAAATCAACCGCACCAGCTTCCAATGCGGCTAATGTCGTTTTTGCTCCAGCTTGCGTCAAAGAGGAGACCATAACAACGGGCATCGGCATATAGTGCATCAACCGTTTCAAGAATGTAATCCCATCCATCCGTGGCATTTCAACATCCAAACAAATAACATCTGGACGAAGTTCCACAATTTTATCACGGGCAATATACGCATCCGATGCCGTACCCACAACTTCAATCATCGGATCTGACTCTAATATATCCGCTAAAACAGCACGTGCGGTTGCACTATCATCGACTATTAATACCCGTATTGCCATCTCTTAACCCTCCATCCCACTATCAATACGGGCAATATATTTCATCAATACTTTTCCCCGTTCCAAATTAAATTGAATTTTTCGGCCATTTTGTCCCCCACTATCTTCAGCAACAATAGCAATCTTATACTCTTTTAAAATTTCTTTGGCAACCATAATATTTTTCTCTCCGATCATCATTGTATTTGCCGATACCCCGATATTGATCGAAGCACCACCAAACACTTTGGCTTCCAATGTTCTAGGGTTAGCACCATTCATAAGCATCGCTTCAATAAGCTTTGGAATGGATATATTTCCGAATTTTGGAGATTGCAACCCATTACCATTCCAAAATGGCAATAAATAGTGATTCATCCCCCCTATGCCTAATTTTGTATCATACAAACAAACGGCAACACAAGACCCCAATACAGTGGAAATTGCCGATGGAGCCGTATCAACATGAATTTGCCCCACATGAATAAAAGTAGAACTCCCTTGAATCATTAGAGTTCTATCACATCATCAAACGATTCAAATAAAAACTCATTCGAACCATACGCCTCTGAATTTTCAAGGCGAGTTTCCAAAGGGAGGAAAACCCTAAAAGTAACCGATGTATCATCCCAATCATAGTCAATGGTTCCATTCATCAACTCACACAAATCACGAACGACACTTAATCCTAAACCTAACCCGCAACACCCTTCTGGTCCCGAAGCAAAACGGGTAAAAACTTGGGGTTTATGTTCAACTTTTGGAGCTTTCCCCTGATTTTTAATTGAAATAACCAGCATGGAATTATTCTCCTTTATGAACACATCAAGAATTCCATTCTCATTCCCGAACCGACATCCGTTATCCAAAAGATTTCGAAATATCAAATAGAGTTTTTTGGGGTCAGAAACAACCTTTTTAGTAAGAGTATTCGTGACATTTATACGTATATTTTTCACTTGAAGTAGATACTTGAGACTTTGAATTGCTTCCTCTACTAGTTCAGTTGGCTCAATTAAAGCGTAGCTGATATCCATTTTCCCATTTTCAATCTCAGCGGCAGCAAGAAGATTCTGAATACGAAAATCCAACACTAACGCTTGCTCATGGACTGTTGCGTATAGTATTTCACGCTTATCACCCTTTTGAGGTTCCAAGTGGGGAATCATACTCAACAGCACCGAAATCGGATTGATAAGTGAATTAGCCACCAAGGACAAAAAACGGTTTTTCGCTTTTTCACTGTCGATCAATTGTTTATTAAGATCCAAAATTTTATGCGTTAGAAATTCCACCTCTGAGTACACAGTTATCTCTTCCACGTATTACTCCTCCTGATTTTTTATAAGGATTATCTCTTCTCGTAAATAATTCAATAATCGATCAATCCCCTCTGTCTTATCCATCAAAAACTTATTTTCACCCCGAAAACGTTCTGTCATTTTTTGCATAGCAGCAATTTCCGTAGAAGCCGATTCGATTAATGTTTTAAGCTGAGAAAAAATTCCCTCAAAACTCACCGTCTCATGCCGACTTGCAGCAGCCTCGATGATACCATATATTTGAACATATCCCAAATAAAGCATCTGCTGTTCTAATTGACCCAAGTAGTGAAGAACCTCTCCAATTTGCCCATTGAGCTTTTGCTGTACCCCTTTGGATTTATCCGACTGCTCCACCACCAATGCGATCAAATCACACATATTTTGACGAACCTCTGTGATAAAGAGATCCTCTTGGCACATCACCTCTTCGATAAAACGAATGACCATCTCAATTTTTAAACGCATCCCAGCAACCGCAAAAACAATCTCATCCAACGATGTCGAGACCTCACGGACAATGGTATCTATTTGGCTGATGAGACTATCATTCTCTTTGGCATTATTGCGAACATCACGTGCCAATACACCAAACGTCTCCCCCCCCGTTTCAACTTTATAGGAGGATACCGATGCGTTTAAGGATAAGAAAACAATCTCACGAGCAACATGACGTAACAGCAAGCTTTTTTCTTCAAGGCTTAATTTAACATGATTAAATCGATCCATTTTTTCAAACCAAATATCATATTCTCTCATCAATGCTGTACTGTAACCATGCGTTATTTTAAACTTAGAAAATAAAGGCGAGAGTGATTGAGAGCCATTCTCCCTTAGACAAGATGAGATAGTGACCTTTCTCTCTTGTAGCTCTTGGAGAAGGAGATCAACCATAAAATGGTTGTAATTACCATAACCCAACTTCTCCAACCATACAAGGAGTATCTTTGCACTCTCTTCCATCCCGTTTGTTGTCTCTGCCATTCGTAGAGTGCGATACAGTTCTTGTGCAGCGACAAACAGTTTGGTATGAGGTTTAATACGAATAGAAATATAATGATCTCCTAAGGGGAAAACAGCAGCAAGAACCCAATAATACCCCCCCTGCTTCGTTTTGTTTTTTACATACGCTACAATGGGTTTATTGGCATGTAAATAATCCCATAACATTTTAAAAATAATACGAGGCATATCGGGATGGCGAATGATGCTGTGAGGTTTTCCGATTAATTCCTCTTTTGTATAACCACTAATTCGGACAAAAACATTATTTCCTGAGAGTATTGTACCCTTGGTATCTGTAATGGAGAAAAAAAGCTCATCACGATCAAACGCTGCTTCTTTATCGATTGCCATTGAGAGATCGGTTGTCTCCATATAAAATCCCTTATTATAATCGTTGATAAATTGAAGAACCTAAAAGTTTAAATGTTTCCCTATGAGTTGTGAGCGATTCAGAACTTCCTAAAAATAGGGGAGAACCTTTAACAAGGAGCGTTCCAAAACGTCCTATTAGCGTGTGGCGTGTCTTATCGTCAAAATAGATCATCACATTTCGACAAAAAATCATATCAAATTTATTCGTGAGAATAAAGGGATCCGTCACTAAATTAAAAAGTCGAAACATCACCTTTTCTCGCAAATGGGGGAGGACTTGATAATGAATGCTATTGGGCATACGGACTTTTTCAAAGGAACGGTTCATCATCTCTTTGGAGAGTGATTCAACGTTCTTGGGATCATAAATTCCCAAAATTGCTTTGCCTAAAACCTTAGAGGAGATATCCGTTGCTAAGATCTTAATATCCCACTTATCAAAATCATGGAGATGATGCTGTAAAAACATTAAAATTGTGTAAGGCTCTTCGCCACTAGAACATCCAGCCGACCAAATACGGATCTTTTTTTCCCGTTTAGAAGCGATCAAGTGAGTCAAATACCCTTCGAGCCATTTCCACTGCGCCCCTTCACGAAAGAAAGAGGTAACATTGGTCGAAATAGCACTAACAAACAATGCCAGTTCACTACCACTCTCATCGTGCACCAAAAAATCGTAATAGGCTCCAAACGAGTTTAGCCCCAACTCATTAAGTCGTTTGTTAAGTCTCCCCTTAATGAGAGTACTTTTTTGATCAGAGAGAGATATCCCCACTTTTTCATAAATATAACGACGAAAAAGCTCAAACTCTTCTGGGCGAAGCTCAACTTCAGCCATGTTGTACCTTGATCAAAGGGCGTAACTCATCCACATTAAGGATCAAGGCAATATCACCACTTCCCAAAATCGCCCCACCTGAAATCTCTTTGAGTTTTGCCAACGATTTACCCAAAGGTTTAATAACAACTTGTTGACGTCCCACGAGCTCATCCACCATGATAGCAATTCGCCCCCCTTCCGTCTCAACACACACCAAAATTCCTTCCCATGGCTCAATACGCTGTGTTACTTGAAGATCAAAAACATTACTAAGACGAATAACGGGAATGTGTTGTCCTCGCATAGTGACAAACTCTCCCTGACCTTTCACAATATGGACAATCTCTTGCTCTGGTCGAAACGATTCAACCACACTCAACGTAGGAATAATATAAATTTCCCCAGCCGTTTGAACAAGCATACCATCAATGATGGCAAGCGTCAACGGGAGAATCATCGAAAAGGTTGTCCCCTCCCCTACACGTGATTCAATCTCAATCTTTCCTCGCAACTTTTCGATAGACGTTTTAACAACATCCAATCCAACACCACGACCAGAGAGATCACTGATTGTGTCGGCGGTAGAAAACCCCGGCTGAAGTATTAAACTAAAAATTTGTGCATCACTAAGGACTTCTTCCCCTGTGACAACACCTCTTTCAATGGCTTTTTGAAGTACTTTTTCTTTGTTAATTCCCCGTCCATCATCGCTGACACTAATGACAATACTACCACTTTTGTGATATGCCCGCAGTGTTATTGTCCCCTCTGCACTTTTACCGATACGAACCCTCTCTTCATTATCCACTTCCAGACCATGATCAATGGCATTACGAATAATAT
>JAABPY010000167.1 GCA_011391735.1 Sulfuricurvum sp.
AATATGAATCAGTGGATCCGAGAGAGAGTCAATCATCGTTTTGTCAATTTCCGTCTCCTCTCCTTGCACATTGAGATGAAGCTCTTTTCCTGTTTTTTTCGAAGTATCTCGAACAACCCGTTTCATTTTGTCAAAGGTATCACGTATGGCAACCATCCGCAAACTCATGACACGATCTTGAATTCGTTTCGTAATTTTAGAGAGAGTCTCAATCGTTCGACTAATCGATTCATCTTCAATCAATCGAATTTTTTCATTTTGAGCAATAAAATTTTGGGCGATAACCAGTTCTCCTACGGAGTCAAAAAGCTCATCAAGTTTGAAAGTATCAATCCGTATCGTTGATTTAGGAGCCGTTGCACTCGTCATTGGAGTATCCGATGATCGCTCACCCCCTCTTCGATCTTCTGCTTTTCGTCTTTCAACGATTAGAGGTTTTTCGGATACTTCTTCTATAGTTTCGCGAATAGGTGTCTCTAAAACGGTTTCAATAACTTCCGCAACAGGCTTAACCCCAACGGCATCAATCGTTGAGATAGAGTATTCATGATCGAATAAAAACTCAAAATTTTCGGCTATCTCTTCTTGGGATAATTGGCTAAGAAGAATAATTGTCGCTTGTTTGATCTGATTTTTATCGCATAAAAACCCCTCTAGCGGTTTGACATCTTCCATATCAAAAAAGGTTTCCATCCGTTTTGATTTTTCCCCTAAAAGAGTGAGAAAAAGAATGTGATCAAATCCCCGTTTATAACAGTCCTCATCCAGTGTCAAATCAATACAATAGAGGTTTAGCCCCTCTTCTTGTGATTTTTGGTGCAACTGAATACTCCCTGTTACCGATGCTTCCATCAGTTGAGGGCAATCAATAGCAAATTCTGATGCCAAATCCGCCAACCCCTCAGAAGAGGTTTCCATAGGTGCTTCCAAAGGGATATCTCTTTTTGAAGCTATTAGATATTTTATCTTTTCCAAACACACTTCATAATCGGCAGGTAAATCGAAAAGTTGCTCCAACTCACACGTCATCACCTCTTTAATCACATCAACACTGTCAACAAATAATCCTAAATCTTCAGGTGCTACATCCTCTTTGGTACTGCGATAATGGTCAAGAACATCTTCGAAATGATGAACAAACTCCCCCAAACGGGTAAAACCAAACGCATTTGCATTCCCTTTTAACGTATGAACTCCCCGAAAAATCTCATTGAGCAATGCAAAATCACTCGAATTTTCTTCAAAACGGAGAATATCCACATCCAGTTTTTCGACAATCTCCCCCGCTTCTTCGATAAAAATTGCTTTGACTTGTTCTTGTTTAGTCATGACATATCCAATTCAATGTTCCATAAACGTTCGAAGTGGTTTTTCCTTGCTCCAAGAAAGGGATACTCAACTCGGGACGTGTCCGTTTCAAACTTACCAACAATGCCAACAAAGCACTGCTGTGAAGTACCCCACCCTCTTGAATATCAATAACTTCAATATAGTCCAAACGAGGGCGGATAAATTGCTCAAATTCTCGTATCTCTTCCATCGTCAATTCTGGCTCGATGGTGAGCACATCACCGTCGAACTGCATCTTAAAACTCTTTCAAATCGTCTTCATTCAAAGGAAAAATGTCTTCGGATTTAGAGACCGAAACTCCTTTGCGTTGAGAAACAGAGGTATTTCTACGGGGAATGGGGCGTGGTTTAATGTCCATTTGGTGAAGATGTTTTTTTGTAACGGCAACCATGGGGGTATCATTCTCCATCCCAACCATTTTTGCCAATATACGTACCGTTTCCATCATTGAGGTTGCTTGTGCATTAAGCTCTTCAGCCGCAGCAGCAGCTTCTTCAGAGTTGGCAGCAACTTGTTGTGTCACTTGATCCACTTGTCCCATAGCTTGGTTAATTTGGTTCATCCCCTCACTTTGTTCTTTCCCTGCAATGGAAATTTCACCGATAAGATCTGAAACTTTTTTCGATTGTTCCACAATCTCTTGGAATGATGTATGCGTTGCAAGGGCTATTTCATTCCCCTCTTTGATTTGTCCCACAACCTCTTCAATAATAACAGAGGTCTCTTTTGCAGCTGATGCCGCACGTTGGGCAAGGTTTCGTACCTCATCAGCAACAACAGCAAATCCTAGACCATGCTCACCCGCACGCGCTGCTTCAACGGCGGCATTGAGTGCCAAAAGGTTCGTTTGGAAAGCAATTTGATCGATTGTTTTGATAATACCCGAAATTTTTGCCGCTGATTCGGTAATAGCGTGCATGGAGTGGGAGAGCTGTTCCCCTTTTTCATATCCTGCTTTTGCCGAATCGTTCGCATTTTTTGCCAAAATATCAGCTTGACGTGCGTTATCGGTATTTTGACTGTTGATGGCCGTTGACTCCTCAAGAGTGGCACTCACTTCCTCAACACTAGAAGCCTGTTCGCTTGCCCCTTGTGCCAATGATGATGATGATGATGCCACTTGATCACTTGCCGAAGTAATTTGCATTGCACCATCTCGAATCGTCGTAACACTTTGCGTAATAGCACGTGTAATGGAGCGAATGATAAGAACCGATAGGATGATAGCCAACGAAAATGAGACCAAAAGAATGATGATAGTGATACGCACAGCACTGCTTGAATCGGCTTGCGCTACTTTTACTGCTTCATCTGCACCATCAATATTAATTTTAGCAATTTTATCCATTTTATCGAGTGCCACAGTTCGAGGTATACGACTTTTCTCGACAAACTCTTTCATTTGAGCATAATAAATATCCACCATGGCAGGGTTGGTATTGGTACTAAGGGGAACAAGCACATTTTTTTGGAACTGCAAACTCATCTCTTTCCATTTTTCGAAGTTCTCTTCGAATACTTTCCACTCCATCTCTTCTTCGTGAGTTTGTGGAAGAGGGGTATAAATCTTATACCCTTTTTCATACCGTTCAAACCCTTTATCCATTCGCTCTAACGCATCGTCGAGTTTATCTTTTGCTTTTGGATCTTCTTTGAGAGCACGAACACGATTTTGTTGAATAACGATTTGGTTAATTCCAACACGCATTTCCATAACACCCACGATTGAAGGGAGTTTTACTACCCCTACTTCCGTAATTCCACTCTCCCATTTTTGGGTTGAGCTGTATGCTACGTACCCAAGCATAGCAATTGCGATCATCATTACCGTTGTTAATAAAACCAGCTTGCTTTGCAAGACCATATTATCTAACCATTTCATCGTTACTCTCCTTCGTTTGTTTGCTTTTGTATCTCTTCAAGACTAATCAGTTCATCCGCTTCAAAAAGCTTGAGAACATCCAAGATCATCACGACATTTTCCCCCATCTGTGCCATTGAACAAATGAAGTCCGTATCGATTGTGCTACCGAATTTTGGCGGTTCACTTAAATTTGTGGCATCAATCGACGCAACCTCTTCAACGCGATCAACAATAAATCCAATGTTCACTTTCTCTACTTCGACAATAATAATTGCCGTGTGCATATCAGCCTTTTGGTTCTCCATTCCAAAACGGAGACGAGTATCGACAACGGGAATGATGGAGCCTCGTAAATTGATAACCCCTTTCATATATTCAGGTGTTTTAGGGACGAACGTCACCTTCATCATCGCAATGATCTCTTTGATTCGATCAATTGCTATTCCATACTGTTCATCTCCCAAAAAAAAAGTCAGATACCGTTCTCTGCGTGATTGGACGGTGTTGGATTCCATTGCTATACCCCCAGTACCATTTTTAATGATTTCACGAGTTTCTCATCACTAAAGGGCTTCACCATCCAGCCTGTCACACCAATCTCTTTGCCCGCCATTTTCATCTCATTTGAACTTTCAGTTGTCAAAATGATAATCGGTTTTGTTTTATACCGATCATCCGTTTTAATAGCACGTGCAAGATCCAAGCCATTCATTTCTGGCATATTGACATCACTAATCAACAAATCAAAATTTTCACTTCCATTTTGCAATGCAACCAATAATTCCAATGGATTCAAATACGATTTAAACTCAATAACTCCAGTGTCGATCATATTCTCTAACGCCAATCCTGCCGTTGCTACGATTGCCCTTGAATCATCAACAATAATTACTCTCTTTGCCATATAAATCCTCCTTATCCATTTATTATTTGATCTGATACTAAAAAAAAATTATTTTAGCATACTTATTGTGTATCTTATCCTAAAAAAATTACCGTTTATACCGAAACAATCTCTTCTATTTCATTTTTAACCTGCGCTACCATAGTTTCTAATACCGCTATCCTTGAAATATACTCTTCCTTTGTACACTTTTCATCACTCTCCTCAATAGTGCGCGCCAACTTAGCAATGTGAGTCAATCGAAGATTAGCCGCCGAGCCACGAAGTAAATGGGCAGCATCCACTAATCCCTTTTTATCATCTTCCTCCAGCGCATTTTTCATCTTTTCAAGTGGAGCATCACAGGTTTTTGAGAATAATCCAAGTAGTCTGTGTATGATCGTATCCGATAAGAGTAACTCTTTACGAAGAAACTCTATATCCACCATTTTCCCAAACTCTTTGCGTTTCGATCCCCTCTTCGTATCCTTAGGCTGTGATGTCGTTACGATTTCGGTAAGATACTGTTTTAAAATATGTTCAAGCTCTTTGTGAACAATGGGCTTAGTGAGATAACCATCAAATCCATACGCCATTAACCTTTCACGATCTCCCCCCATCGCATTAGCCGTTAGGGCAACCACTGGGGTAGTAACACCATGCGCTTTGATTGCTTGAACGGCTTCAATTCCCCCCATAATAGGCATATTAATATCCATCAATATAAGATCATACGTCGTAGTTTTTACCCTTTCAAGAGCCTCTGCTCCATTATTGACGATAGTCGGTTTAAGAGCAAACTTCCCCAAAATCTCTTCGATAAGAGTTTGATTGACCAAATTATCGTCAGCAACAAGAAGTTTCCCTCGTAATTTTCTATCCGAGTACTCTAAAAGACAGCTATTTTTAGTAATAATCGATGACATATCCAACAAAGCATTATAAAGGGCAGACAAATTGTGATTTAAGTCTCTGATCCAAATCATATTTTCCCCCTCAATTACAGGGTAAGATGCTTCACTACACGCGATAATCAATGGAGCATTTGCCGCTTTAATACGAGAAAGCCATTGCATCGACCCTTCACAAAATAGAATATAAAGGGTGTCTGAATCAATTTCATTGACACTGTCACTCTCAACTGTCTTAAATGGAATTCTCATCTGTTGTAAATAGTCCAAAACCCGCTCTTGGCATGGGCGACGACTCATTTCATTCACAATCACAATTTTAAGGGTATCAAAATACGATGCTAACGTGTGTTCTGGCTTACATACATCCAAGGTGATATCAAAATAAAATTCACTCCCATGACCTAGATCACTCTTCACCCTTAAAATCCCTTCCATAAGCGATACCAAATGGCTTGAAATCGAAAGTCCCAATCCAGTCCCCCCAAAATGACGGGTAATGGAACCATCTGCTTGGGAAAATGCCTCAAAAATAACCTCTTGCTTCTCTTTGGCAATACCAATGCCTGTATCGATCACCCCAAATCGAAGATCAACCCTATTCCCCCTATTCTCTAAAAGTTGGATATAAAATGTCACATTCCCTTGATTTGGGGTAAATTTAAGGGCATTTCCGATGAGATTACTGATAACTTGGCGTAAACGTAACAAATCACCTTGAATACATTCAGGAATCAAAGGATCGATCAAACGGTCAAAAACTATCTCTTTTTCCCCCATTTTTGCTTCAAAAAGGAGGGCAGTTTTTTCAAACTCAACAAAAGGATTGATGTTCGTAATATCCAGTTCAAACTTTCCACTTTCAAGTTTCGAAAAATCAAGAATATCGTTAACAATTCCCATTAAGGTTTCCGTACTTCCTGTAATAATATTGAGGTATCGTCGCTGCTTTTCACTAAGATCAGTATTGGTCAACAAAGCGGTAAATCCAAGGATACCGTTCATAGGGGTACGAATTTCATGGGACATATTCGCTAAGAACTCCCCTTTCATTTTGGCAGCGTTAACTGCTTCCGCTTTTGAGTGTTTAATTTCTGTAATATCAGAGAGGGTAATAACATAAGAATGATCGCTATCACTAGCAATATTTTGAATATCCAACCCATAAATTCGTTCTTCATTGTGTTTATCAATCATAATGACTTCATGGATTTTTTCAGGATTTTCGATAACATACTCCAGCCAATGTTGCCCACCCATCAATGGTTGAACATACCCTTCCCTGCTTTCAAAAAGCTCACACACGCATTCATGTTTTGAGCGAAACGCATCAAAATTTTCAAATGGAAAAATATCGAAAAATTGCGAATTCAAAAAGAGCATTTTTTCATCGGGGCTTGCCATCCCCACAATACTATTGA
>JAABPY010000168.1 GCA_011391735.1 Sulfuricurvum sp.
GTGTTTTCGGTGGTACGATCCCACTACTCCCCCGAAAATCAATGTCCCCACTGCCATAGCAATCAAAAACTCTATCCCTACTTGGGGCGAGGTGAGCCATCGTACCAACACGAGGGCAACAGCAATAAATCCAATGGAGCCAAAGAGGCGAATTTTCCCGTACCGTTTTCCCCCTATCCTCTCTAGGGCGATGACTTCGACGTAAGGGAGAACGAGGGCAATCCCTATACCAAAGAGGATGTTCACCCCCAACAACGCCCAAAAATGTTCCAATGAGGGGTAAAATCCAGCCGCCCCCAAGGTCATCAAAGACAGTGCCGTATAAAAAGTCCTTGAATCGAGTTTAAATCCCCGTAAAAACAAAAAAGGGATAGCAAAGCGTACCAATGGGGCACACGCAAGGATAGTCCCTATCTCCATCGAGCTCATCCCCGACATCGAGAGAATTTTAGGGACAAAAATAATATGTACCCCAATAAGGGCAAAATAAAAAAAATAGAAAAAAGCGACGAGGACGATCACGTTAGAGGGCACGAATGACGGCGGTACCGCTGAGTAGATCGTGAAGGGTTCGTTTATCTCGGCGAAGCAGTCCGATAAAAAAGCCAACAATCGTGATAAGGGAGATAAAATAGCCGATAAAACGGAAAATAAGCTTCCAATAGGGGGCATTTTCGAGTGTTGTAGCATCAACGACACGCGTATGCGCCATCTTCTTCCCTGGCGTTTGACCACTTTTATGCCATAGCACGACAGTGATAGACATAAATAAAAGAAGTTGTATCAGTGAACCTATAGGATTGGGGGGATTTTTGAGTGCCTCTTTATTGTGCAAAAGGACATCCATCCCCCCTGCCGTATGGGTTTGATCGTAACCGAAGAGGAAGATGATAAGAAGAGAGATGGGTAATCCGATCATAAAAATATCGGTGATTAATCCCAACGCACGTGACCAAAATGGGGCGTAAACAACACGTACAGGAGTAGGGGATACTATTTTTTTATTTTTTTTCAGAGTTTTGTGTTTCATAGCGAAATTATAACGGGATTACTATTCATTTACTAAATAATCGCATAATTCTCGCATCCCAATTGGTCGCAGCAACCAAAGGGGAGTTTTCATTTTTTCGATACTCCTTAAGATCAAAGCGCTCAGGCTACTCCTCCTGAGCAACTTCCCCTTTAAAATCTACCGTTTAATACCTAGTAATGTTTCTAAGAGGGTATCCGATGTCGTGATTGTTTTACCATTAGCTTGATACCCACGCTGAATAATGATAAGATTGGTTAACGATTTGGACAAATCAACGTTTGACGCTTCAAGAGATGACGCTTGCATAAAGCCACGCCCTGCTGTTGCTGCTGTGCCGATGATCGGTTCCCCTGAATTCGCTGATTGAAGATAGGTATTTCCCCCATCGCTTACGAGCCCCTCATTGTTGGTAAATTTCGCCATTCCAATTTGGGCTAATCCAAATGAACGACCATTAGAGAAGCTTCCGATTAACGTACCGCTTTGATCGATACGAATACCCACCAAATCACCCCCAGGATAACCGTCTTGACTAATACCGCTGGTTGCAGAAGGGTTATCAAAACTGGTGACACCCCCAAAACTTCCCGACACACCAAAATTAAACGCAATGGTTTGATTGCCACTGGCACCGTTGTTAGGTGAAAAAGTGATACTAGGAATCGTAGCCCCCATCATTGCCCCATTACTGTTAAAGGAGATCGTCCCCCCCTCAAGAATATTCTGATTGGGTGCTATTCCTCCGATTGATCCAGGGAGAGGGACGCTAATGGTGTAGTCCCAATCCGTTGTTGCCCCGACGCTTTGTTTACGAAAATCAATTTTGACCGTATGCTTGGAACCCAATGAATCAAAAACATCAATACTCGTGGAATGAGTTGCTGCATTGATTGATTGGGTTTGTTTGGTTGCATCCGCAGGTAAAGATCCCCCTAGAGTAGTAAAGGTATCCGTAAAGCGGGTATTGGCTACGGTTGTGCCATCAGAAATTGAAGCAATAGTAATGGTTAAAGGGGTCCCAGTTGCTCCATTACTAATTTCAAACTTACCTAAGGCATTAATGGAAACCGTTGCCGCAGGAGATGCAACAGCAGCCTGAGCTTGCAATCCAGCACGTAAATCCTCCGTTGTTCGAAAGAAATACTGCCCATTCACGACGGTTCCCGCTAATGTAGTATCCGTTGTGTATCGAAAATTTTGGGTTGTCACCCCACCATCAAAGGAGACACTCATCCCCTGTCCCCCACTAGGATTAGCGGGATCAGTAGCATCTGTTGCCGTTAGTTGCATCGCTTCTCCCGCGGAGTTAAACATCACCCCCATATCTTCGGTTTTTTCCGTAGGAAGACCCGTAATAGGATCTACTGTTATCCCCCCAACAGAATCCAATGCACGCGTTGGGGCAAATTGGGTAACCAGTTCACTGGAGCTTAGATTGGCTTTGATGGTAATTTCACTACTAGCACTAGCAGGAGTTGTCATTCCGGGAGGGACATTGATGTTGGTAATGGGTGCGGTAGCATCCACCAATCCTGTCGTTTTATCGCGTGCCCACCCTTGAACGATAAACCCGTTGTTATCGACAAAATTACCCGCTGCATCAAATTTAAAATCCCCCGAACGGGAATATTTATACGTATTCCCCCCATCAGCGGAGACGACGAAAAATCCGTCCCCTTGGATAGCAACGTCAGTATTTTTATCGGTATTTTGGATAGAACCTTGCGAATGGATACGAGTAACGGAGTTAACCGTGGTTCCTAACCCGATTTGAACGGCATTTTTACCTCCAAGTTCCCCTTGCGGTGCTGTCGAAATTTGGCTCGTTTGTGCTAATAAGTCCGAAAAATTCGCACGCGAATACTTATAACCAATGGTACTTACATTGGCAATGTTGTTGGATTCTATATCCATCGCAATCTGTTGTGATTGTAATCCGCTAATACCTGAATAAAGTGATTTTAACATACTATCGTCCTTTTAAATTCAATACGCTTCAGAGGAAACACTATCCCCAACCTATGATAACCACTTGGGTCTTAAAAGCCAACCTCCAACGAGGTAAAAATTTAATTTAATTAGGAGTTATAAGCAAAATCTGTACCAAAAATTAGCGATGCATTTGTAACGCTTTTTGAATCATCTCATCAACGGTGGTAATTGTCTTAGAGTTGGCTTGATAGGAGCGTTGCATAATAATCATATCGGTCAATCCCACGTCTACTCGTACATTCGACGCTTCTAATCGACCACTTTGAACGATTGCCCCTGCTGTCGCATTTCCAGCAGCATCAGTCCAAAAAACAGGTTTACCACTATTGGAACTTTCCTCATAATAAGTTCCCCCATTACGATTGAGCCCTTGATCATTTTGAAAATGGTAGACAGCAACACGCCCAATAGCACTTTGTTTTCCATTGGAAAAATCGGCAATGATCGTCCCATCTGAACTGACATTATATTTTGTCAAGGTCCCCCCTGCAATACCATCCGATTGAGATGAACTGCTAACCCCCATCCCTGCTGTTGAGATTAAGCCACTAAAATCACTCCCTAAATTAATAGTAACAGGGCTACCATCATTATTAACCGAGGAGAGGGTCGAATTTTTGAGCTCACCCGATGTTCCAAAATTCACTTGACCTTTTTGTGTATCATAAATGGTAGTACCATCATGAGAGGTGACGGTTGCCACGACATCCCATGCTATCCCCTTTGTTGGTTGGGTAGCACTTTGCGTAAAAGTAAGTTGTAAGCCATTTTTTTCATTAGAGCTACTAATAAGATCAGTGCTAATGGTACGCACTTGCGGATCAATTCCAAGGTTACCGAAAAATTTGGCTTGAGTAGTGGGTGTGACTGGATAGGCAAGACGTGTCGGAAACTCGAGATTTCCTTGCTCCCCCGCACCATTTAGCGGTACGTCAAAAGTGGGATTGGTTAGGACATACGCACCACTTACTCCACTTGTTGTCGTATCACCATAATCCATAGTTGCATTGTAAGCAAAATTTGCAAGCATTGTCCCCGTGACATACATCCCATCCCCATTAACCAAATGGCTAGTCGATGAGTTAACATCTCCTTGAATACTTTGGGATGCATCCAATGTGAAGCTACCATCACGAGTAAAATAGTCTTGATTATTACTTCTAACGCCAAACCACCCATTTCCTTGAAGGGCAAGATCTGTGGCACGATCGGAGGGCATTAATGCCCCTTGTGCCATATCAAAGCTAGTCACTTGCAAGCGTACTCCAACCCCTAAATCATCCGAAGTAGGAGTTCCTGAACCATTACTACTCACAAGTGCTTGGGTAAAAAGATCCGCAAATTCTGTAGAAGAACTTTTAAATCCTGTAGTTGAGACATTCGCCAAATTATCCGAGACAACATCCAAACCATATTGATTGCTTACCAATCCTGAGATTCCAGCATAATACCCTTGCGTCATCGGATCATCCCCCCGTTATCTCTTTGATGGTGCTAAAATCGACATAGCTAGATCCAAGTTTAGCATAAGTAATACCACTATCAAATTTAATCGATTCAATGGGATAAAGTCCTACTCGAGAAGTAGCCGTAGACCCATCTGCTTTCGTATAGGTTGATTCCGCATAATAGGTGCCTTCTTCCAATTTCGCACCTGTATTATCAGTACCATCCCAACTGTACGAAGCAACACCTGCATTCGTTGCTCCAATGGGCATCGCTTTGAAAACCTTTCCATTAACGTCCATAATATTGACATTGCCACTGGTAACATCATTGGGGAAATATATCTCGAAATCGGAGCTCTCTCCATTTGCTAAGGTGATTGCATTACTCCCTGTATCAGCGATTTTACCAATAGCAGAAATACCTGCATATTGTGCCGATGATGCAAGGGATTTTGCCAAATCCGTAAGAGCCTTCGTTGTATTTTCAGTCGATTCCAAGGTTGCTAATTGAGCGGTTTGAGTAAGAATCTTTTCACTGTCCATTGGAGCTGTCGGATCTTGGTATTTCATCTCCAACAAAAGAAGCTTCATAAAGTCATCTTTTCCTAAAACTCCATTAGGATTAGTAGTCGTAGAAGATGTGCTCGTAGCTGTGGTAGCAGAAGCTACCGTGTTATTGCCGTATGCATCGATTGCCATAATAAACTCCTTAAATTACGCATAATGCGGTAAGATGATTTCAAGGGCACTTAACTCTTTTTGAGCCGATTCCAACTCTTTAAGTGAAGCGTACGCCTGAAAACGATTTTGTTGTTGTTGATGGTGCTGTTGTGAATTTGAATTTTGAGATTGGTTCTCCCCTCCCGACATAAAATTCATCGTTGCATTACTAACTCCCTGCTGTGCCAATTGTGTTTTTAATTCCAGTGCATTATGGGCAAGGAAGGTAACACTGTTCGCATTGGAGGATTGAATATTCACATGAATATTATTGCCCCGTTGTACAAGTGTCACTTCCACTTCACCAAGTTTTTCAGGATTAAGTTTCATTGTAATACGGGTAAAAGGGGGTTTGTAATTGTCAGCTGCCTCTTTGAGATCAGTAGCAAAATGACTCAAGCTTTGTAAAGTCTCTTTGGATTTAACTTCTATTGACCCTTCTTGATGTACACGAACAAACTTCGAAGAATCTTCTGACGTAACATTGTCCTCTTTACTTTTTTCAACAACAGTTTTTTCATCTTTTCCTTGGAGCAATGATTCTAAATTGTTCCCAAAGCTCGCTGTTGTTGTCGATACCTCTTGTACTGTATTTTTTGGTGCCACTATTGGAATAGCTATCGTTTGAGCAACTGCTGTTGGTTGTAGCTGAGCCATAGGTGTTGTGGCTGTCTGAGCAACTGTTGTTTGAGCAACTGCTGTTGGTTGTAGCTGAGCCATAGGTGTTGTGGCTGTCTGAGCAACTGTTGTTTGAGCAACTGCTGTTGGTTGTAGCTGAGCCATAGGTGTTGTGGCTGTCTGAGCAACTGTTGTTTGAGCAACTGCTGTTGGTTGTGGCTGAATTGTTGGTATCTTTGAAGAAGGATCTAACGATTTAGTAAGCTCTTTTAACAACGATTGGAGAGGTTGCTGAACCGTTTTTTCATCCCCCTTTGCAGATTTGGTTTCTATTTGTATCCCTTTACTTTGCGTAAAAAGTTGCGTCATTATTTCAACTGTTTTTGGTGTTGATGAGGTCTGTGTTTTTGGAGCCTCTTTTAACTCGAACAAATTTTTAGAGAGCAATACATCAGGAATATCTTTCGAAAGTGCTTTGGTTGCATCATCAAGGGTTGAAAGGGAAATACTACTCATATCTATCCCAATCTTATTCGCCACTTCTACAAGTCCCATAAGGGTCTTAGGGAGTGTTTTGACGTCGATTTGGTATTCAGGTGCTTTCGCCGTGATCTCATTTTTGAGATACTCTTTGGCTTTTTGGATGAGGGTTCGTACTTGGTCATTACTCAAAACACTAACAATCTCTTTAGGGAAAGTTTTGGTCTCTTCCGCAGTTAAGGGTTCATCAACTTTTGTATTGAGTTTAACCATCTCGTTTATCTTAGGAGTTTTAGGTTGCGTTTTAGGATCAACCACTATTCCAAACGTTTTCTCCTCTTTTAATGGAGCGTTTTGGGTGTTAAGGGAAGCTAATAATTGAGCAAAAGTGTCCATTGTTTTGACCGTTTTACTTTTAGTGCCCCCCCCAAGCAAATCAATCAAGGATGGGGAAGATTTGGTATCGGAATTTTTAACAACCATCATTGATCCTTTTTTCAAGAGTAACTAATGGTATTATAAAGCAAAAAGTATTCCAAATGCTACAATAATCACTTAACCCATCCTTAACTTTCTTTTAGATAGAATTCGCGAAAATATTATGCTTCCCACAAGGACATTCAATGCAAAAAATTCGTAACATCGCCGTCATCGCACACGTTGACCACGGTAAAACCACTTTAGTTGACGGATTGCTCAAGCAATCTGGAACGTATGGCAGCCACGAGCAAGTCAACGAAAGAGCAATGGACTCTAACGCCCTTGAGAAAGAGCGCGGGATTACCATTCTTTCAAAAAATACCGCAATTCGCTACGGTGATCATAAGATCAACGTTATCGACACTCCAGGCCACGCCGATTTCGGTGGAGAAGTGGAACGTGTATTGAAAATGGTGGATGGGGCATTGATTCTTGTTGATGCGTATGAAGGTGTTATGCCTCAAACCAAATTCGTTGTTAAGAAGATGTTGGCTCTTGGACTCAAGCCAATCGTTGTTATTAACAAGATTGATAAACCTTCAGCGGATCCTGAGCGTGTAATCGATGAAGTATTCGACCTTTTCGTTGCGATGGATGCGACCGAAGATCAACTTGACTTCCCCGTCATTTATGCAGCAGCACGTGATGGTATTGCAAAGCTCGACATGGCAGATCCTGATGGCGATTTCACCTGTTTGTTCGATATGATTTTGAACAAAGTGCCTGAGCCTCAAGGTGACCCTGAAAATCCAACACAGTTACAAGTCTTTACCCTTGATTATGATAACTATGTAGGTAAAATCGGTATTGCTCGTATTTTCAACGGACGTATTTCAAAAGGGGATAATATCCTCCTTGCAAAAGCAGACGGTGAATTGGTTAAGGGTAAAATCTCTAAATTGATCGGATTTATGGGTCTTAATCGTACCGAAATCCAAACCGCAGAAGCGGGTGACATCGTTGCCCTTGCAGGCATCGAAACCGTAGACGTTGGGGATACCATTTGTGATCCTAACAATCCTATGCCACTTGATCCTATGCACGTTGAAGAGCCTACGTTGAACGTATTCTTCTCGGTTAATGATTCTCCCCTTGCAGGTCAAGAAGGGAAACATATCACGTCAAACAAAATCCGTGAGCGTCTCGAAGCAGAGATGAACACCAACGTAGCGATGCGTTGTGAAGTCATCGGTGAGGGTAAATTCCAAGTTTCAGGACGTGGAGAGCTTCAAATCACTATTCTTGCAGAAAATATGCGTCGTGAGGGCTTCGAGTTCGGTATCGGACGTCCAGAAGTTATCATCCGTGAAATCGAAGGGGTCAAATGTGAGCCATTCGAGCACCTCGTCGTTGACCTTCCTCAAGAGTTTGCAGGAAGCATCATCGAACGTCTTGGTCGTCGTAAAGCAGAAATGACAGCGATGGTTCCAATGGGCGAAGGCTTTACACGTGTAGAGTTCGTTATCCCTGCGCGTGGATTGATTGGTTTCCGTGGACAGTTTTTGACAGAAACCAAAGGTGAGGGTGTTATGAATCACTCATTCCTTGAATTCCGCCCCTACACGGCAAGTGGCGTAGAGAGCCGTCAGTACGGAGCATTGACTTCTATGGAAGATGGTGTTACCTTGGCGTTCTCCCTTGCAAACTTGCAAGAGCGTGGAGTATTGTTTGTTAATCCTCAAACAAAAGTATACAAAGGGATGATCGTTGGTGAGCATAGCCGAACCAATGACCTTGACGTTAACCCGATCAAAGGAAAAGCACAATCAAACGTCCGTTCATCAGGAGCAGACGAAGCGATCAAACTCGTTCCACCACGTGATATGAACCTTGAGCGTGCACTTGAATGGATCGAAGATGATGAGCTTCTTGAAGTCACTCCTCTTACTATCCGTATCCGTAAAAAATGGTTGGATCCAACCGATCGTAAACGTTACGCAAAAAAATAAGTAAGTGCGCTTTTGCGCTTACTTCCCCATCTCTTTCCCCGCAATCATTCCACTAGCCCACGCAAAGTTAAAATCTGCTCTTTGAACTCTTTAGCTATAATGTTCCCAAAAAAGAATAATCATGACCCTTTATGAAACACTCAAGAATACCCGAAGCGAAGAAGATGTCAAAGATGCGTATATCAAAGCGTTAGGGCTAAAAAGTTTTACCAAAGGGCTGATCGATATTCAAACGGATGTTATTTGGTTTGAAGCGAAGGATAAGGGGACGACTTCCAGCTACGCTATGTTTACCCAATTGCTCCATTACGTTCAAGTCGCTATAGACAAAGGGGAGTCCGTTCCTCCGTTTTTGTGCGTTATTGATACCGAAAAAGCTGCCATTATGAAATCGGCGGATGTTTTGCCTTTTTTGGAGAAAAAAACAATTAAATGGGGACAATCTGCCAGTAAATTTACCCCCGAAGCTCTCGCCGAAGTCTCCACCCATATCGGAACCCATTTCGTCTCATTCAAAATCTCGACGCACGAAGAAGAGTTTATCAGCACCGTCAAAATGGCGATAAAATCAGGCGACATCATCCGTACCCCCATCACCCCTGACAATCTCAAACAAGTGTTTGATAAATGGGTCGATATGATCGGTCGTGAAATTAATGGTGTCAATGCAGAGGATTATGCATTGCTGTTTTTTGCCGACATTATGCACGATGGGACAGTATCGACCCACGCCAACCTCCCTGCCGAATTGCTCCACAAAAACGGTGCGCCCGTCTTTAGTTTGGGTGGTAAAAATTATGAGCTGGGGAACAAAGAGGGGTATCGCCAGTTTTGGGCAATCTATCACAAACCTCCCAAAGCCGAATATCGCGATTATCTCCTAGAACGTCGTGACAGCCTCATCCCTATCGACGAGCGCAGTTTTAAGGGGGCGTATTACACACCGCTTGCCGTCGTGGACAAAGCGTATGACAAACTGACCGAAACGTTGGGAAAAAACTGGCAAAAAGAGTACATCGTGTGGGATATGTGTTGCGGTGTCGGCAATCTAGAGGTCAAACACTCCAATCCACGCAATATCTATATGTCTACCCTTGACCAAGCCGATGTGGATGTGATGAAAGCGACGAAAACGTGCGTTGCGGCGACACGGTTTCAGTACGATTATCTCAATGATGACATTGTTGACGATTCATCCGTTCGCCCTGAGCTTGTCGAAGGGTCTGTTCATGGTTCGACAGGCTCACCACGAACGGGAGAAATTGATTATAGCCTTACCAATAAAATCCCTGAAGGGTTACGCAAAGCGATAGCCGAGGGGAAGAAGATTTTGGTATTGATTAATCCGCCGTATGCAGAAGCTTCAAGTTCGGATAATGCTTCAAGTGGAGGCGGTGAAAGTAAAACAGGTGTAGCGACAAGCAAGATCGGAAGTAATATGTCAGATTATGGCTATGCAAAACGTGAGCTATTTGCTCAATTTGTTGCACGTATTGCACTTGAAATACCTAACGCTACCTTGGCGATGTTTAGTAAACTTAAATATGTCAATGCATCGAATTTTGAGAAATTTCGTCAAGTATGGAATGCAAGATATTTGGGCGGTTTTGTCGTACATAGTAAATCGTTTGATGGATTAAAAGGTGATTTTCCTATCGGTTTTTTAGTATGGAAAACTGAGCAAACATCTATTAAAAAAACATTTATTAATGAAGTTTCAACGGAAGTTTTTGATAAAAGAGTACAGCCAATAGGGGAAAAATCATTTTACAATCTGCCAAATAATACCTTTTTAAGTGAATGGTTACCTCGTCTTAAGACAAATAGTATAAATATTCCCCTCAAAAATGCGATACATCCTCAAATGGCAAAAGCCAAAGTAAGTTCATGGATTTCAGATGCGATTGGCTATTTTTGGTGTAATAGTAATGATATGCAGCAAGCGAATCAAACAGCTTTGTTTTCATCTGTTTTTAGCGCTGGCAATGGTTTTTATGTAACAGCAGAAAATTTTTGGAAAGTGGCTATTATTTTTTCTATTCGTCGCCTCATTAAAGCTACTTGGCTCAACGATCGTGACCAATTTTTACAACCTACCGAACCATTGACCGACGAATTCAAAAACGACTGCTTGATTTGGATGCTATTTAACGGCAGTAACTTAACCGCGAGTGCCAATGATTTGGAATGGAACGATAAACAATGGTCAATCGTCAACCATTTCATCCCCTTTAGCGAAAGCGATGTTAATGCTTTAGAGCGTTTTGAGTCCGATTTTATGGTGGAGTATTTGAGCGATAAAAAACTTTCATCCGAAGCAATTATGGTGATGAAAGAGGGGAAAAAACTGTGGCAAGCGTATTTCGCCGATACCGACGTGCGTACGGTGCGCGATGAACTCAAGCTCAACCGCAGTGATGTCGGCTGGTATCAGGTTCGTAAAGCATTGGAGGCACGCAACAAAGAGGGGACGAATATGCCTATAGATTTTAGTGTTTTCAAGTTGGCTTATGATGTGTTGGGGGATAAATTGCGCCCGATGGTGTATGAGCTGGGGTTTTTACGGTAACCGTCAGTGTGTGCTTGATACAAAATGATGAGAATACATAGTAATACTTAAAAAAAGAAGGAATTGTAAATGGAAAAAGAGATCATATTTAGTCTTACTAAAAACTTTGAAGATTTTGTACAGCGTACCCCTGATGATGTCGAATTTTGGCTAGCTAGAGATTTGCAACATTTGCTTGGTTATGCAAAATGGAGCAACTTTGTTAATGTAATCGCAAAAGCAAAAATAGCGTGTGAAGTGTCAGGACAAAATATTTTAGACCATTTTGCCGACGTCGGTAAAATGGTTCAAATAGGTTCTGGAACAACAAAAAAGATTGATGATATTATGCTAACTCGTCATGCTTGTTATCTTATCGCTCAAAACGGGGATAGTAAAAAGCAAGAAATTGCATTTGCTCAAACCTATTTTGCGATGCAAACAAGAAAAGCGGAGCTGATAGAACAAAGGATATTGGATTACGAGAGACTTGAGGCAAGAAGCAAGCTAGCCCTTACAGAAAAAGAACTTTCAAAAGTCATACATGAGCAAGCGGGCGGTAACAATACTTTTGCGCTTATACGAAGTAAAGGCGACCAAGCATTGTTTAACCGAACTACTGCACAAATGAAAGAGCGATGGGGGATAAAAGAGACGAAACCATTGGCAGATTTTATGCCCACGATTTTACTAAAAGCAAAAGATTTTGCTTCTGAAATCACGATTTATAATGCAAAAGAAAAACAGATGCAAAATGAGCGAGATATATCCAATGAACACATTACCAATAATGAAGCCGTTAGACAGACCTTGATAAACAGAGGAATCGTTCCCGAAAATATAGCACCACAAGAAGACATCAAAAAAATAGAGAGAAAGCTCAATACTCAAAATAAAAAAGCACTTACGAGTAATGATACGTTAAATAAATAATTATCTCGTTATTCCGTGTCGTAGCACGGAATGACGAAAATATTATTTTCCCATCTCTTTCCCCGCAATCATTCCACTAGCCCATGCAAAGTTAAAATTATAACCCCCACGTCGACCGACAATATCCAAAACTTCACCCGAAAAATAAAGCCCTTTTACCAGCTTTGATTCCATTGTTTTGTTATTCACTTGTGCTGTAGATACGCCACCGCCACTTACTTCTGCGTGCTTAAATCCATGAGTATCGGTAACCTCAAATTTCCAATTTTGGAGGAGATGAAGGAGTGTTTGAATCTCTTTTGAGCTAATTTTGGAGACGATTTTAGTACGTTCCATCCGAGCCTCTTCAAGGAGACAGGGGAGTGTTTTCGTCGGTAAAAGGGTGGATAGGAGCGTTTCGACGGTGTGATTGGGGACAGAAATACAAAGTTTTTGGAGCGTATCGCTTAGAAATTGGAATGTAAAACTAGGAAGGAGATTGATTCCTATCGTAACGCATTGTTTTTGCATCAATGCGTAGGATGCCCTTTGGCTAATATCCAAAATCGCCAATCCAGAAATACCATAGCTAGCGAAGAGAATATCCCCTTGAACTTTTGTTATTGGTTTGTTATTGATGGTGAGCGTCACTTCGGCAAACGTTTTGA
>JAABPY010000169.1 GCA_011391735.1 Sulfuricurvum sp.
ATGCCATTTTATTTATTGACGAAATTCACACTATTGTGGGGGCAGGTGCGGTGGGGGGAGGAAGCATGGATGCCTCCAATCAGCTCAAACCTGCCCTTGCATCGGGGAGTCTCAAATGTATGGGGGCGACAACGCATGCCGAATATCGGAGCGTATTTGAAAAAGACAGAGCATTAAGCCGTCGATTTGCCCGTATCGACGTAGGGGAACCATCACAGGAGGAGAGTTTTTTAATCCTCAAAGGGCTACGGGAGAAGTATGAGCACCATCACGGGGTGAAATATACGGACAAAACATTACGCAGTGCCGTTGAACTCTCCAAAAAATTTATTACTGATCGATTCTTACCCGATGTAGCCATCGATCTCATTGACGAAGCAGGGGCATCATTTCATCTGCATCACCATAAGCGCACCACCGTCACCCCCAACGATATCGAGAGTATTATTGCGAAAATGACGGGGGTACCTCTCTCAAAAATCAGTGGTGATGATCGGGAAAAACTCTCAGGGTTGGAAGAGGAACTTAAATCTTTCGTAATCGGACAAGACAATGCTATCGAAAAAGTCGTCCGCTCTATCAAACGCTCTTATGCAGGATTAAGTGCCCCTCATAAACCTATCGCATCGTTTTTATTTTCAGGCCCTACTGGGGTGGGAAAAACAGAGCTTGCCAAATCACTCTCCGAGTCGATGGGGATTCATTTCGAACGGTTTGATATGTCGGAGTATATGGAAAAACACTCCCTTAGCCGTCTCATCGGTGCCCCTGCTGGCTATGTGGGGTTCGAGCAGGGGGGATTGTTGACGGAGTCTATTCGTAAACACCCCTATACGGTATTACTTCTGGATGAGATCGAAAAAGCGCACCCCGATTTGGTCAATATATTGCTTCAAGTGATGGATAATGCAACGTTGACGGACAACAATGGATACAAAGCCAATTTTACCAATGTCGTTCTTATTATGACCTCCAATATCGGGGCTAGTGAGCGGACGGTCATGGGGTTCAATGCTGACAGTTCCATTTCACGCCATGAGGCACTTAAATCATTTTTCACCCCTGAATTTCGCAATCGTCTTGATGCCGTTGTTGAGTTTGGGGCATTACCGATGGATGTGGTTGAGAAGATTGTGGATAAATTTATCGGCGAGCTTAATAGTCAACTCAAAGCCAAAAAAGTCTCTGTCCTCCTCACCGAAAAAGCCAAAGGGTATCTAGCACGCATGGGGTATGACAAGGCGATGGGTGCAAGACCTCTGGGACGTGTCATCCAAGAGAAGATTAAAGATCCGTTGGTGGATGAGGTACTGTTTGGAAAACTCGTCAACGGTGGAAAAGTCTCGGTTGATTATGCGGATACCCTTGTTTTTGAGTACGCATAAGTAATGATCCCACGTCTTACCTATCACCTCTCTTTCCCTTCTCCTCATGCGGCATCTCCTGAGGGGATTGTGGCGTACGGTGGGGATTTAACCCCCTCACGCATACTCTTAGCCTATCGAAGTGGTATTTTCCCGTGGTACAGTAAGGGTGACCCGATTTTGTGGTGGTCTCCCCATCCCCGTCTTATCTTGGAATTGGAAGGTTTTAAACTGCATAAATCTCTACGTAAAAAAATTCCCCATTTTGAGATCCGTTTTGATACCGCCTTTTCAGAGGTGATTCGTGCGTGTGCTCAAATTCCACGGCGCAAACAAGCAGGGAGTTGGATTCTCCCCGAAATGATTGAAGCGTACGAAACACTTCACGCTCTTGGATATGCCCACAGTGTTGAGGCGTATCAAGATGGGGAGCTTGTTGGGGGATTATACGGCGTAAGTATTGGGGCGGTATTTTGCGGCGAGTCGATGTTTGCAAAGGTTTCTGATGCTTCGAAGGTGGCGTTTGCCGTCTTAGTTGACCATTTGAAAGGGTGGGGATACTCCTTTGTCGATTGTCAGGTACCGACCCCTCATTTGAAAAGTTTGGGGGCTATGGAAGTATCGAGGGAGGTTTTTCTCGAAAAATTGGCAGGGGGTATAAATGGGGAGATATTAGCAGGGGCATGGGGTAAGGAGCTTCCCTTATAATGTATCTTTTGGGACCCCAATATAATACCCTTGTGCATAATCAAATCCCAGCTCTCTCCCCTCTTTTAAAATAGCTTCGTTTTCAATTCCCACCAATATACTTTTTATATGGGCGCGTTTCGTATATTCAAGAATAGAGATAATAATCTCTCGTAAGGCGCTGTTGAGTAGCCCTTTTTGGATAAGTTCTTGATCAAATTTAATGAAATCGGGCTTCAATAGCGATAGGGTATCAATGCGAATAGCCTCTTTACCGAACTCTTTGAGGGCAATTTTATACCCCATCTCTTTGAGATGTAAAAGACGATTGAGGATGGCACTATCGGGCTTTAGGGAAGGGGTGTTTGTTATATTCAAAATCACCCGCTCATTGGGGATATTATAACGGCTATTGAGTGATTGTAAATAGCTCTCTATCGTGGTCTCTCGGTTCACAGCATCGGTAATATTGAGATGAAAAGAGAAATTGGTTGTTGCCATTTTTGCATAACTTTGTTCAAAAATAGCTTCTGATATCGCCTGCAATACCCCTGCCTTTTGACTGGGTGCAATAAACAATTCAGGCAAGATAATTTGCCCTTTCTCTTCGATACGTGCAAACACTTCATACGAAACAATCTCTTGGGTGTTAATATCGACACTCGCTTGGTAATAGGGGATGACTTTTCCCTCTTTTAAGGCACTAACAGCACTATTGAGGCGTTTGAGGGCACTTTCTTTGAATGTTCTACACGTATCAATATCCATATTCACAATAAAGCTGTTGCGACCGCTTCTTTGAATTTCTGACACAGTAGAGTTAATATGAAAAAAGAGGTGATCTTGCTTACACTCTACATCGCAATTTTGTGCATTAAAATCGATCATCCCATAGGACAACGTAATCGTAAAGGGGAGATTATTGATAGGTACAGAGAGTGTTTTGTGCGTTTCTAACCACTGTTGTAAGGCACTAAACACATTTTTGCTCTCTTCTCGTTTGACCAAAAAAATAAAAACATCATTATTCCACAAGCAGTTTGCTTCATCGATGATAAAAGTGGCAAGATGATGTTCGACCGCTTTTCGAAGGGCATTGTTGGTTTCATAGCCGAACTCTTTGACGATCTCATCAAAGGCATCGATAACCGCAATAGAGACGATATGGGTCTCTTTTTCAAACGAAGAGACGATATCGTAGGTGTGCGATTGCTTAGAGATATAGCTCTCTTTGTGTTCCAAATCAATGGAGTGACACACTTTGAGAAACAATTGCAAAAGGCGATCCATATCGACAGGTTTCATCAATATTCCATCAATGTGATGCTCAATCGAATCTTTGAGCTCTTCCCCTGTATTATGGGCGGTGATAACGATAATATGCTGAGAGGGGTTTTGTGTTAGGATCTTTTTGATCATTGTGACCCCATCCATAACGGGCATCGTCAAATCGGTCACGACTAAATCAAACGTTTGCTTTTTGTACGCTTCCAATGCAGCCTTTCCATTGTCCGCCGTTACCACCTCTTTAAAAAAGAGCTTGAAGATTTTGGCGAACTCCTGCTGTGTCGCATAATCATCCTCCGCATACAGTAGCGAAAGATGTTGTGTAATATTTTTGAGTTCTCGTTCTTGTCCCATCACTCGTTCTCCTCTCATTAAATTATTTTACAAATGTCAAAATAAAACGACTACCACCCTCAGTGGATCGGTAAGTTAAATCCCCTCCAAAATGGTCTTTCATAATCTTGCGGGACATATAAAGTCCCAATCCTGTCCCTTTTCCCTGTTCTTTGGTCGTAAAATAGGGGTTGAATACCTTTTCTTGAATCTCTTGTACGATTCCCCCTGCATTGTCTTCAAAAATAATCCGCCCACTCTCATCACCAAAAATAGTAATCTTTCTCTCTTTGATATCGGGATGTTCATCGAAAGCATCACGTGAATTAACGAGGAGGTTTAGGAGTACTTGCTCCAAGAGATTAATAACACCATGAAGAGTGTAGGTCGTAAACCCTTGCGAATGGGTGACCTCTAGGGTGATGGTATGGTTGGAGAGTTGAGGGCCTATAATACTGACTGTTTTCTGAATCGCTTCGAGGGGAAAGAACTCTTTATTTCGTTGCTGGGGTTTGATGAACTCGACAAAAGTATCGATCACTATCGACATCTCTTGCGTTTTCTTTTGGATAAATTGGGTGACTTCTTGAATACTTTGCTCCTCGAGCACCCCCATTTTACTTTGAAAATTGAGATTAATGGAGGCGGCACTAATAGCATTAAGCGGTTGCCGCCACTGGTGGGCTATCATACCGATCATCTCCCCCATTTGTGCTTGTTTGGCTTGATTGTTGAGCATTTCATCTTTTTGTCGGTTCTTTTGGATTTCTGATGAGACCCTTTTCTCCAATACACTATTGACCGATTGAAGTTGGTTGATATAGTAGTTCACCTCTTTTTTAAACAAATAAATCAAATACGCAACCAAGGTGTAGACAATAAGAAGGATAAAAAGTTCTGTATGGGTATAGGCTGTTTTGATCCAATGGAGATATTGGAAAATATTGAAGAAAAGAAGGATAGTAGCAAAAGAGAGTACCCATCGCACCCCCCTTCTTTTGGAGTCAAGGAGAAAGACGAAAGGGGGATAGGTAAGCACCCACAGCCACCCCGTGCGACCTATTCCCCCTGTAAAAAGCAAATAGACAAGCAAAGAGGTACCAATAAGGATAAACATAGATGTTTTAGGGAAACATGAATGATACGATTTTGGTATTTTTAAATTCAGAAAAGATAAAAATGCTACACTCAAATCGACGAAACCATTTTCATAGTGACCATTTATTAGATGGAAACTACCAAATAAAAAAGTTAGAGCAATAACCGAATAGGTAAATTTTTCGAACCGTGAGGAACAAATGGTATCTAAACGTTGCAGTGATGTAAGCATTTCATTCTACCCCTTTCCTATGATATAAAGTATAATAAATCTGGTTTAATTTAATATGATACACTGAATAACTTTAAGAAACATTTTTGAAAGAGACGCTACAATGTTTAAAATAAGTTATTATGAAATAAGTAGTTTAAAGGATAGTGTGTGGACTCAATTTTAGCGCTTAAAGAACAAACGAAGGAGTTGAATGTTCTCTATGTTGAGGATGATGAATCATCACGACAACAGCTTAGCCAAGTCTTTAGTCTTTTATTCGCACGTGTTGTTATTGCTCAAGATGGGGAACAGGGGTGGGAGAAATACGAAGATGGGGTGTACGATATCGTCTTTACCGACATTAATATGCCCAAGATGAATGGAATTGAACTTGCCGAAAAAATAAAAACTTCCAATCCCCTCCAAAAAGTTGTCCTTATCTCTGCCCATAATGAGAGCGACTATTTATTACCAGCCATACGCATAGGGGTTGATGGTTTTATTATGAAACCCATTGAAATTGACCAGATGGAAGATGTAATACAAAATGTGGCAAATATGATAGAGTCCAAAAAAATAGTAAATGAGTACTACAGCCGTCTTGAAAGTGAAGTAAAAAAGAAAACCCAAGAGTTGCAAGAACTTGCCAATACCGATGTTTTGACAGGATTGTACAATCGAAATAAATTTAAGGAGATGGTAGAAAAAGAGGGGAATAAAATTCTCCTTTTAGTGAATATTGATAATTTTGATAATATCAATATCAGCTATGGTTACAATGATGGGGACAGTATTCTCCGAAATATTGCCCATTTTTTCAAAGAAAATGCCCCCTCTCAAGCGGATGTTTTTCGTCTAGGTCATGATGAGTTTGCTTTTCTTTGTTTGGATCGTACCTTAGTGGATGTTCAACATTTTGCCGAAAATCTTCAAAATAAAATTGCCACTTTTCCCATCAAATATGGAAAAATTTCCGTTCGATTTACCGTAACGATTGCTATAGCGCAAGGGGAGAGTGATCTTTTACGTAATGCCCATCTTGCCTTGAAAGAGGGACGATTATTGGGGAAAAATCGTATTAAACTCTATGACCCTTCATCTTCCTTTGAATCGTATCAAAAAGAGATACAGCGTCACATCCCTATCCTTTTTGATGCACTAAGTGAGGATAAGATCATCCCCTATTTTCAGCCAATTGTCAATAATAAAACAAAAGAGATTGAAAAATACGAGTGTTTAGCACGAATTATTGGGGGGGATGGTCATATTATCCTCCCCAATTTTTTCATTAAAGCAGCGGAGGTGAGTGGAATGCTCCCTAGTATTACCCGCAGTATGATTGAAAAAAGTTTTTTATTTTTTAGGGATAAGCCTTTTAATTTTTCGATTAATATCAGCGAGCCAGATCTCAATGATAATTATTTGATCGACTTTTTAAAAGAAGCGGTACAAAAATACGCTATTGATCCTAGTCGAGTTGTTTTGGAGGTGCTTGAGGGGGTAAGCGCTTATGCCACGGAGGCGAATCTCAACCAGCTTAATGAGCTAAAATTGCTAGGATTTCAATTGGCAATAGATGATTTTGGGGCACAAAATTCAAATTTTGAACGTGTTCATCGCCTTCAAGTCGATTATATTAAAATCGATGGGACGTTTATCAAGCATATCGATACGGATCCCAATAGCTATAAGATAGCGCAGAGCATTACCAACTTTGCCAAGAGTATTGGTGCCCAAGTGATTGCTGAGTTTGTCCACAGTCAGGCCGTTTACGAAAAAGTTCTTGAGCTTGATATCGAGTATACCCAAGGTTACTATTTTGGGGAACCAAAGGGACATTGCTAAAAGGGGTGAGAATGTTAAGTGTAAAAGAGATTCAGAAAGTTACGAGTAACTATACTGTTTTATATGTTGAAGACGATGAGAATATACGAATTAGTATGGTCCCAATCTTGAATCTGTTTTTTAAACACGTTTATGTCGCAACCGATGGAAAAATAGGGTTAGATTTATTCTATAAACATCCCACGGATATCATTATTAGTGATATACAAATGCCCAAGATGAGTGGCTTAGACATGATGCGGGAAATACGAGTTAAATCACCTGATGTTCCTGTAATTATTACCACTGCCTTTAGCGACTCGGATTACTTTATTTCATCTATAGAGTTAAAAGTAGATCAGTATTTATTAAAACCGATTCAAGAAGAACAGGCGAAAGAGTCCTTTTATAAAACAGCTTTGCTTTTAGAGAATCGGAAAAAATTAGAAGAGTTACAGCAACGAAAAATTCAAGATAAAATCAACAAAAATTCTGAACAGGTGATGACCCAAATCACAAATGCCTTTCCTAACCCTTGTATTATCTACACGAACCAAACCATTCGTTATGTTAATATAGCTTTTATTGAGTTGTTTCAACTGACCAATTTGGAAGTATTGATTGATAATAAGAGGTCATTGGATGATTTTTTTGATAAAAAAGAGGGATTTCTCTCCACTCTTGATGACTATAATCATAATGATCCTTCTTTGAATAAAATTTCGATGACACGTTTGAAAAGGCGAAAAATTTATCGTCTTATAATGCGTGAATTAGAAATCGATGGGGATGGTCGTATCAGTGTTATGATTACTTTTAATGACATCACATGGGAAGAGTATCAAAAAGTTAAAATCAATAATTATACGGAAATACTCGAAGAGTTCATTATCAAAAACCGTCACTATTCAGAACTGGTTCCTGTTGCTTCTTCTATACCCAAAGATGAAGTGTTAAGCTCAATCGAAAAAGGGCACGATTCACAAATCACACCTAAACGTTTTGTGAATGATAAAGAAAGAGAGGTTCTTCGCCGATCTCATAAAAGTAAAACAACGGCTTGGGAGTATGTCCAAGAACTTGATGATGAGGTGCTGCAAGAGTTACAGGATCTGCAAGAACTTGATAGAGATTTGGATGCTTCTATTGATGAGCTTCAATCGGAAAGTAATTTTGAAATGCTTACGACGATTGCCGATACGTTTGAAATATATGCACGTAAAATTGGTTTATTATTTGAGTTTGATGATTTGGCGTACGCTATTCGTTCACTCAAGATCCTTTTTGGTTCGATTGAGAGGGACAAAATTGATCCAAAAAGGTTGAACAAACTGTGTCTACTTGTTCGTAGTGTCAAAGATGATCTTTCAAGCTGGAACAATAACCTATTCATAGCACAAACTGCCTTGGATATTCATTATATTGACAGCTCTCTTTTTAGTACCTGCTTGCAAATAGAGTTGGCGTTGTCCGATGAATTTAAAAGTGTAGAGGAATCTGAGAATGATTTTGAACTTTTTTGATTTTTTAATTAGTCTGAGCGATAAGAGATTGATAACGTGAAAAGAGAAGGTGTCAGTAGGGGAGTGGAGTTGGTAAACCGAGAGAATATCTATTGACTAAGCCATCAGCAAGCTACAATACTTTATACTTATTTTCAGTTTTACAATAAAAAGGGGTCACAATGAAAAAAGTTTTATTAAGTATAGTAGCCGTAGCAACTCTTGCAACAGCAGGTTTTGCAACAGTTAATAATCAAACAGGGTGTGGTTTGGGATCACAAATTATTCATGATGACAGTTCAGCAGTCATGTTGGCACTTCAAGCAACGACAAATGGTACCTCTGCAAACCAAACTTTTGGTGTTACTTCAGGGACATCAGGGTGTAAAAAATCTAAATTTGTGATGAATGAGCGTGCAGCAGAGTTTGTTGCTTCCAATATGGATCAGCTCTCTCGCGAGATTGCTATTGGTCAAGGTGAAAGTGTTTCAACATTGGCAGAGCTTTTAAACGTTGAAAACAAAGCAGAATTTGCATCAGCACTTCAAGCCAACTATAATGCTATTTATACCACTGAAAAAGCGGATATGGCAACTGTTTTGGATAACGTTTCAACCATTGCAGGCTAAATATTTTTTCAGGACGTCTTTTGTACGTTCTGAACACTTTTAAGGTTCCTTTTGCCCTTCTTCTTTTTACTGTGTGCAATGAGTTTAGCTGTTTATGCAGCATCGACGGATGAACTGATTGCACAGGCTCACTCTCTTAATCTTTCCCAAAGTCGTTATTGGCATCTTTTGATGCACACTCCCCATAATGAGAGTGAAATTGATGATGATGCTTTTTTTTTGGCATCGGATGGGAAAATCAATCTCAGTAGTGAATTAGAGACAACGATTAAGCTCTTGAATGAAGACGCTAACCGCAGTAATGGGAGTATTTTTTGCCGTTTTCCAGCCCGTCGTGCTTGGTTGGAAAGTGAGCTTAATACAACGTTTGGTGAGGGAGAGTGTACCGAATATGACGCTCTTTTAGAGAAGATGGATCCTCAAAAGGTGACCCTTGTTTTCCCCAGTGCCCATATCAATTCCCCTGCATCAATGTTTGGACATACGTTTTTACGCATTGATTCGTCGATGGAGAGCAAGTTGATGTCGTATGCGATCAATTATGCTGCCCAAACGGATGAGACGAATGGGATGTCATTCGCCTATAAAGGGCTTTTTGGCGGGTATAGTGGATTTTATTCGATGCTCCCCTATTATGAAAAGCTCAAAGAGTACCGTGACAGCGAATCACGTGATGTATGGGAATATGATCTCAATTTTACCCATGATGAAGTGATGGCTATGGTGCGTCATATTTGGGAGTTGCAAGGGATACACTCTTGGTACTATTTTCTCGATGAAAATTGTTCCTATAATATGTTATGGCTTGCTGAAGTTGCCCGTGAGAGTATCCATTTAAGAGACCATTTTACCTATTATGTTAGCCCTCCTGAAACGGTGAGGGCATTTGAAGAAGAGGGTCTAGTGGGTGAGAAACACTATCGTCCCTCTAAGCGAACAAAGCTTTTGGCATACGAAAAGCAGTTAACTCCTCTCGCGATTACAAGAACAAAAGCCTTAGCTTCAGGGGAACACTTCTCTCTTGATGATAACGTAAGTGCGCAACAAAAGCAGTATAGTTTAGAGGCAGCATCGGAGCTAGTTGAATACGATTACATTCAAGGAAAGCTGACCAAAGATACTTATGCTCTCCGTTATCATGAACTGCTGCGTCAAAGAGCTTCGTTGGGGAAAGGGGAACCACTTGTTATTGATGCAAAATCCAATCCCGACACTGCCCATCATGCTGCTCGGTTTGAGCTAGCGAAAGGGTGGTATGAGAATCGTTCCCCGTATTTAGTTGGTTGGCGACCTGCATTTCATGATTTGAGTGAAGACGATACAGGGCAACTAAGCGGAGCACAAATCGAATTTCTTGATACCCTGATTGGAATTGAGAATGGGAGAGTGAGCCTTGAGAAACTAACCATCCTCTCTCTTTCGTCTATCACCCCTGTGAGTCAATTTTTTAAACCTTTTTCGTGGCGTATGAAGGCAGGGTGGAACAGAGAATATGGAGAAGATCAATTAAGCTTTGTAACCCGTATCGGTGCTGGAAGTGCTATAGGAAATGAAAAATGGTATGGGTATGTGCTCACTGAACCAGAGGTACGCACAGGTTTTAAAAGTGATATAGGGATTGGATTGAGTGCAGGGTGGGCTATTAATTGGGGAAATCGGATGAAGACGCGCATTGAAATGGGAGAAATAGTGTACGTGGATGCCCCACATCGGATACATGGAATATTTTCCCATCAATGGCAAGTTAATCCCTCTGTGAGCTTTTTTGGTACTCTTGAAATAAACCACCAACGTATCAATGATGATCGAATGTGTGCAGGGGTGAATCTCTACTTTTAAACTTTTTTTGGCATAATCACCGCACTTTAATACTTTGGAGCTAAAACCATGTATCTTCCTACCGCTCGCTTCTCTTTATGGGCTGATTTTATTGAACGTACTTTTTTGGATGAGGAGTTTAAAGAACTCGTAGCACAGGGGATTGTTAATGGCGCCACCTCCAATCCTGCTATTTTTAAAAATGCAATTCTTACTTCTAGTGCGTATAAAGAGCAACTTTCTACACTTTCTCATCTCTCACCCAAAGAGAAGTATGAAGCCGTAGCCATTTTTGACATCCAAAAAGCAGCGGATATTCTGCGTCCTTTATACGATGTGGGAAATGATGGCTATGTGAGCATTGAAGTCGATCCTTTTTTGTGTGATGATACACAAGCAACGACGCAAGAAGGGATACGTCTTTTTGAAACGATCAATCGACCCAATGTTATGATTAAAGTTCCTGCGACACAAGCAGGATATGGCGCAATGGAGGTGTTGGCTTCTCGTGGTATTGCTGTGAATGCTACACTGATTTTTTCGAGTGAGCAAGCACTACAGTGTGCGAATGCTTTTGCTAATGCGGCTAAATATTGTGAGCAACCAGTCGATACGGTAATTAGTGTTTTTGTCAGTCGTATCGATCGTGCTATTGATGAAAAACTAAAATCCGAAGGGATTGAAGTCGGATTGATGGGAATTATGAATGCGGCGGAAATTTATACCAATGTGGAAGCATTGGACGTTCCAAAATGTCGCATCCTTTTTGCCAGTACTGGGGTGAAGGGAGATGATTTTAGAGCTTCTTATTATGTTGATGAGTTGCTCGCACGTAACAGTGTCAATACGGCTCCGATTGCCACTATTGATGCGTATATTGCACATGGGGATAAAACGATAAAACTCCCCCTCTCTAGTGAAAAGATTGAAACCCATAAGCAACAAGTCAGAGATGCAGGGATCGAGATGGAGCGTGTGATTGCAGGGCAAATACACGAGGGGTTAGAGGCATTTAAGAGTGCTTTTACTGAAATTTTAACGGCATTGGAGTAAGAAATGGCAGAAGAAGAGGATTATAGCTGTAATATAGAAGCGTTAGATTTTGAGATGTTAAAAAAAATACGGGGGTATTTACGCCGTATGATCGATGCAGGGGCAAGTGACTTACATGTTAAGGCTAATGCCGTTGTACGAGCCCGTATTAATGGGGAAGTTGTCCCTCTCTCTGGTGAAATTCTCTCCAAAGAGGATGCCCTTGTTTTTGCTAAAGAGCTGTTACGCGGTCGTTTTCATGAGCTAGTCGAGAAAAAAGAGCTTGATTTGGTCTATCCTTTCGATGATGCTACCCGGTTTCGGATCAATATCTTTTTTCAAATGGAGGGGATATCAGCGGTATTTCGTCTCATCCCCGTTAAAATCTTGACCATCGATGAGCTTCATCTCCCTCAAGTTGTCCATACCTTTGCCCAAATGGAGCGGGGATTGGTGTTAGTAACGGGGGTAACAGGGAGTGGTAAATCAACCACCCTTGCGGCGATTATGCATGAAATTAATTTGACAAAACGTAAGCATATTATCACCATCGAAGATCCGATTGAATTTGTCCATAAAGATCGAAAATGTATTATTAACCAACGAAGTGTCGGACAAGATACAAAGAGTTTCGGAAATGCCCTTCGTGCTGCGCTACGTGAAGACCCTGATATTATCCTTGTTGGAGAGATGCGGGATATGGAGACGATCGAAATCGCCCTTCATGCTGCCGATACAGGACACTTGGTTTTCTCGACGTTGCATACCTTGGATGCGAAAGAGACAGTCAACCGTATCGTCTCCGTTTTCCCCTCGGTAGAGCAAAATCGTGTCCGTATGACCGTGGCATCGGTGCTCAAAGGGGTCGTTTCCCAACGTCTTATCCCCACCGTAGACGGTAAGCGAGCCGCTGCATTGGAA
>JAABPY010000170.1 GCA_011391735.1 Sulfuricurvum sp.
AGCCGAGGGGGTAATGGGGAGTAATTCCGTGCAAATATCGATTCCTGCGCCATTGAGGGCATGTTTACGAGTAGAGGGGAGTTTCGCATTGATTAACTCTTCACCCAAATGGCGAAAATCAAGATAGACGTTATGCCCCGCTGCTTGATGTACCGCAATATCCCGAGAAAGCTTATCTCTCGTTTGAAGCTCATCGGTGAATCGAACACCGTTTTCATCGACGATAATTGCCCCCTCCCCCCGTGCTGCTTCACTAATAAGGGTTCCGCTATTGGGCAATGTGGTTGGATGAAACTGAACAAACTCCATATTAACCAGACGCATTTTGGCTCTTAGGGCAATTGCGATTAAATCGCCACTGGATTCTTGTGAATTGGTGGAGTGTCCCCGATAAATCCCTGCATACCCACCGCCTGCTAGCACCAACGATTTACAAGCAAAGGCAATCACCGTAGAATCACGACGACGAAGCATCGTAATCCCCGAAAGCTTCTCGTTATACGTAGCGATACTTAAGACCAAATGATTGGAGAAAATCTTAACCCCCTCTTTTCGACATTGTCCGAAAAGCGTTTGGGTAATCGACGCTCCTGTTTTATCGGCGATATAACACGTACGCTTCGCCTTTGTCCCTCCAAAGGGACGCTGTGCGATTGAACCATTTTTGTTTTTATCAAAAATGACTCCCATATCTTGAAGATCCTCGATAATCGCTTCAGCCCCCATAACCATGGAGCCCACCGCTGAGAATCGACCCAATTCATCCGCTCCCCTTAATGTATCGGCAATATGATCGCGTATTGTGTCATATGGGGTGGTTTTAAGTACCGCATTAATCCCCCCCGATGCAACAGCAGAATTGGAGCGAAGGGGTGTGCTTTTGCAAATAAGGGCAACACTCAACCCCGCTCGCCGTGCATATAGTGCTGCAAAAAGCCCTGATATTCCACTTCCAACGACAATGACATCATACAGCATACGATTCTCGCATCAAACGCTCCATTGACTCGCTGGAGGCATTGGGTACATACGCTAAAATAGTGTTGTCAATGACGTGCGCAGGGGTGACCGCACCGAAAATGGCGGTAATCGCTCCCGCACTTCGGGCAAACTGCAATGCACTAGCGACATCCGTAAACTCGCTTGTGTGCATCAATTTCCCAATTTTAGCACTAAAGGGTCGTTTGAAAAGATTTTTTTGCAACAACGGTGATGAGGCTAAATAACTCAAACCAAACCGTGCACATGCGTGCATTAGAGGATAATATATCCCATCTTCACACCGTTGGTTGGCGTAGCCGTAGGCATGAGGTTTCGCCATATTAAACGGACTTTGGAGGTATTTGAAGCCATGATCTTCCCCTCCGATACGTCGGGCAATCTCCATAACTTTTCCAAGCGAAATGTACTCCGTATGCTCCTCTTCGTACAAAAACCCATTCCACGACGCAATCCCATACGCAACGATTTTCCCCTCACTTCGTAAGGTTTCAAAAAGTTCAAAGGCTGCTTCAATACGAGAATAAAATAGATCCCTATTAACATACCCCAATTGTGTTTCGGGGTTATGCAAAAAGAAAATATCGATGGTTTCCACTCCAAGATTTTTCAACGACTGTTCACAGCTCCAGCGCAAATACGCAGGGGTCATACAATGTTGATCGATAACAATCTCCCCTTTGATTGCCAAGTTGCCCTTGATAAGAGTCTCTTGAATCCAACCGTAGGGATTTTGGGGAAACGGGAAATCCAGAGGGATAAACCCTGCTTTGGATGCGATAATCACCTCTTCACGTTGTATTTCTCCACGTGCAAACATTTCAGAAAGTGCTTCACCAATTTCTCGCTCGCTCATCTGATAGCGGTAATTAATCGCCGTATCAATAAAGTGGATACCATTACGAAGTGCCGTTTTAATGGCTTCACCGTAATTGATAATATAATTTTCTTCTTTATACGGTTCAGCTTTATAGGTTCCAATCCCTAGTGAGGGAAAAAAGAGTTCTCCATTAAAACGGTAAAAATCTTTGGAATAGGTGCCGAATTTTTTTAGATAGCCAAACGTCCCCTCTTTGGTTGCGTGTGCCATTAGACCACCATCACTCGTAAATTGGCTTTGAGTTTAAAATTGAGCATATCCTGCATCCCAGCCAAGGTTGTTGTTGTGTTCATCGAACAGCTCATACACTCCCCTTTATACTGAATGTACAGCTCATGAGCCCCTTCGACCTCTTTGAGATCAATCACTTCGACATCCCCATGATCGGCTTTGAGGGTTGGGCGAATGTACTCTTCGAGAATCGATTCGATACTACGGAGTTTTTGTACTAAACTCATTGCATTAAAATTTCCATCCCCTTTCGCCTCTTTTATTTTTTTGCTGATCGCCTCTTTTTGTAGTTGGTCTGTCACTTCGGTAAGGAGATCGATAAGATATACATCTTTTTTCTCATGACCCCCCGGTTTGATACACGATTTGCAAAAACCGCCTGCCTTCGTATAATCAGTAATTCTTTCAATGGAGTCAAGCTTATTGAGACGAATCACCTCTTTGAGGGTATCAAGGCTGACACGAGCACATTCACAGACGATAAACTCCGTCTCGAACTCCGACATATCAACCCCTTTATAGATCGAAGCCGCTTTTTTAATAACATCGTACGCCATCACCGAACAGTGCATTTTTTGCCCAGGAACAGCGGGGATATCTTCTTCATCCCGTAACGCTTTTTCAACATCAATATTCGTGATTTTAAGGGCTTCATCGACCGTTTTATTCATGCACAATTCTGCCATCATATCCGAGCTAGCAATCGCCGTCCCGCATCCGAAACTTTTAAAACGACTTTTGAGTATAACATCATTTTGAGGATCAATCATCCAGTACAAACGTACGGCATCCCCACAACTCTCCGCACCGAAATCGGCAATAATAAGTTTTTTATTCGCAGCGTCCGCCTCTTCTTGGGTAATCTCTCCCATATTGATCGGATCATTCATCCGTCGTTGTACTTCAAGAGAATACTCTTCCCATAATGCTCCACCGATTAATGTGTCTCGTGCCATTTGATTACTCCTTGATGGATGATATTGCTTTAAAAGATGCAAGAGACGTTCTCATAGAAAGATTACATTTTTGTCGGTGTAAATATTAGGAATACAATATGCAGTAGACTATATATCTTGCATATTAAAGGATTTACTATGTTTCAAATTACCGCTGTATTCAATCGCCACTGTTTAAATGATGTTTTACGTGAACTTTTTGATAACGCTATCGAAGGGGTTACGGTTATGGACGTTATTGGAAAAGGTTCATTGGGGATTGCTGAAAAAAATAATGCACCCGATTTATTTCCAAAAGTGATGCTTCTCATCGTTGTCTCTGATGATGCACATAAAGCAACCGCTATGGAATGTATACGCGCTCACACCCAAGATTTAGGACACGGTGCGGGTAAAATGTGGGTAACACCTGTAATGGAGGTTGAACGTATTCGTACGGGAGAAACCAATGAATCCGCACTTGCACAACCCGCATCTCGTACGACAGCTAAAAGCAATACCTTCTTTACGGCTGTTGATACACCATCGAGTTAATGAACTGCCTAGAGCAGTTCAAGCTTATACAAGAATAATCGCTCTTTATAGGGAGGAATATCGAGTTCTTGACGGTATTTGGCGATAAGCCGTCGTACCATTTTGACTCCAAAACGCTCTTCAATCATCTCATGCAGTGTTTTATCACTAAAGGGATCCTCTTTGTTTTCACTCAAAACAAGCCGTTTCAAAAAGTGCTTAATCTCTGAAGTCGATACTTCACCGATTGAATTGGAGAAAAAATCTTTGAACGGATAGAGCCCCCGCTGTGTTTGCATATACTTATCCGAAATGGCTCGGGAAATGGTCGATTCATTAAATCCTAACTCATCCGCAACATCTTGAAGTCGAAGCGGTTTGAGGTCTCCTCCCATAAAAAAGCTGTATTGTTTTTCAAGTAAGACCAGTGCAACGTTATAAAGGGTTGCTTTACGTAAATCAAGAAGTTTAACAAGTTCTCGTGCCTCTTTGAATTTTTGTTTCGCAAAGTTATCGTATTTATCGATCATAGTAACTTTCAAGTCAGGATAAAATGCGTGATTAATACGAATATTCAGTTCTGAACCTTCAAAATCGACAAATAAATCAGGGACAATTTGCATTTCTGGCTCCATATATTCCAATGCAGGAGGATTTTTAAGATGGTGAAGAATATGTTTCGCATCTCCAAAACGGGGATGGTTAATGAACTTCTCCATTTTATCAAACTGTAAAATCATCGCCGAGAGTAAAATGCTTAACTCATCATCCAAATCGTAATCATTTAATTGAAACAAAAATGACTCTTTATAATCACACGCCCCAATTCCAGAGGGTTCAAGATGGGCAAATCGCTGGCGTACTCGCTCCACCGTATGGGCATCGGTGTCGCATTGGTGCGCTATCTCTTCCACACTCCCCTCAAAATATCCTTCATCATTGATGTAAAAAATAATTTGTCGAGCGATTTTTTGGGATATAGGGGTTGGAAATAGGGGTGCCACGATTTGTTCATCCAGTTTCTCATACAATGACGTTGAAGAGATACTAAGCCATTGAATTTGATCACTTGAAGCATTGGAAACATAATTTTGAAATGCTCCATACGCCGATACACCCCCCACTTGCGCATTGGATTCTTCAAAACCTGATTTGAGTTCAACACAAGGATTTTCATTGCTAATGACTTGTAAATGTTTTTCTAAATCATTCAACGAGCATTGCAACAATGGAAGCCATGTTTGCATAGAGAGTCTTGGTAGTTGTTTTTGTTTATACGAAAGATTTGTTTGCATTGGTAACCACCTAAAATAAATACATCTATATCTATTGATTGCATATTTTGTTCTCGTTAAAATTATAGAGGTTTATGGAAGATATAAGGGATTAAAAAGTGGGCAGTTTGCCTCCAAAGAGGCACGAATTAGTATTTAATACGTACTAATCCATTATGTTCGACTACTTTCATTTGACAGGCAAGACGTGCTTTTGCACTGGTCTCACCAACCATTTTAAGGACAGCTTTTTCTTTTTCGTTGATAGGGCTCATAAACTCCATCCCCGATTCGATCATCACCACGCACGTACCACATTCCCCATCACGGCATCCAAACGGCAATGCGCTTCCTGACGCTTCAACAACATCTTGAATCGTTTTACCTGGTGTGACGTTAATTGCCAAAAAGTCATTTATAATTTCTACACGTGTTGTTGTCATGATATTTCCTTTTTATAGGCTCCATAAGTGAAGCGTTTTTATATTAACACTGGGTTACTTTGGTAGTAAGCCCTCATGCACAGCCACCCACTTCGCTTTCATGCACATCTTACGAAAAAGTTGATACTACTCCCCCTCTTCTTGAGATTGCGCTACTTTTTGAGCAGCTCGCTTGGCTCGATGTTCTTTAAGCCATTTTAATTCTTCCGCTACTTCATCGTACCCATCCTCTTCAAGGGCACTTTCCAATTCAGCTTCACGGCAACCAAAAGTTAACCCTTGTTCAATAAAATTGACTTCATAAACCCGTATCGTTTGGAGGAAGTCGCCGATCTTACGGACATACCCTTCTTCCCCTGCTTCAATAAGGGTATCACCTATACCAGCGTGAGGATAGGTTCCGTCATTTCGAATTGCTTTGGTGAGTCGAACTCTTTGCCCTATACGAAATACGGAAAGAATTTCATCTTTCGTCGACATCTTATAAAGATTGGTACGACGAGCATTCTCATCAATAGGCTGTTCTACCTCTTCATTAGAAACGAATGGCGTGGGTGCTTGCACAGGCGTGGACTCCATGACTGACCTCCTCTATATCGTTGCAACTTGTGGAGGTTGAACATGTACCGCAAGCGCTAGGTTTGTCAAACATCTCCCACACATCGGCTGCTGATGGACTGTAACCATTCTCGAAATTTTTATAGACACTTATAAGGGCAAACTTATAATAGGCAAGCAATTTCTCATCACTTCCCATCTCATGCTCTTTTGCTTTATTGGCCATCTCTCCAAATTTTTTCATAATATGGAACCGTTTTGAGTTGACCAATCGCTCATCGTAAGCGAGATCAAAAAACTCGAAGAACTCTTCGGTATCGGTAATCTTTTGAAATTCGTCTAACGTACCCATCATAATCTCCTTATAGACCCATCTCGTTTTTGAGCTGATTTGCCCATGCAATGACTCTCTCTTGCGTCAACTCTTCTTGATTCACATCATCAATTCCAAGTCCACAGAACTTGTCACCACGCTGCGCTAATGAAAATTTATAGTCATATCCAGCAGTTGATGTGTATCCATATACGTCTGCCCCCAAAGAGAGAAATAAATCGTCCATTTTCCCCAGTGCACTCAAAAAATGTTCGCCATGCGTTTTTTGATCTCCCGCACCGAAAAAAGCGACTTTTTTACCGCTTAGATCGGGGCTGTCATTGCTAAGATCAAACAAGGGATCAACCCAATCACGTTGAGGATCACCCTGCCCCCAAGTAGATGAACCAAGGAGAAGAACATCAAACTCTTCAAACTGCTCTATCCCATCAAAATCTTCTTCCATATCGATCAGTTGGGCACCGCTAAATTCGTTCGCTAAAAGTTCTGCCACTTTACGCGTCACACCGCTGCTACTGCCGAAAAAAATACCAATTGTTGCCATAATCAAACTCCCATCATGCACGGTTTGTATTGCTCATACACCTTCAATGCACGTTCCAAATTTTTGTCCCCTTCTTCAAAAAGAGCTTCAAGGGTACGAAAACTAAAGCGATGCGCATCTTTAAAATACTTGTCAATGATACAAATACGATCACTCAAAATCGCACATCGTCCAAACCCTTCATGGCTCATCTCCATAATGACATTACACACAATCCCTGTTTGTCGCTCAAACGAAAGAGCAATCGCCTTGTAAATCATCTTGATGTCATTAACCATCATCTCATCAATATCCGCAATAACAGGGACAGTTTTGAGTTCCTCTTTTGTTTTAACATATTTTTTAATCAGTAGCTCTTCATCACTGATTTTTGCCCAATTCCCAAACGAGTCGAGTGCACGGATTTGTCGTATGAGTTCCACCCCAAAAGGGTTCATTGTTTTTTCGGTTTCCATAATTATTCTCCCTCTGTCCATCGCTCTTGTCGAACATCATGGTCTGTTTTCATTTGTATGATTTTTTTTACCCACGGGGGAGGATTCCCATTGATCATAGCAACCAAATTTTTCAAGATATCCTCAATCAAGGTGGGTTCATTGACCTTCATCGGGTGTATCCCTGCTCGTATGACTTTTGCCGCCGCCGTTCCCCCAATACTTTCACAATACATGATGTTCACCCCTTTGAGAGCACGAACACGAAAATCGGTTTTATCATCATCTTCAAGCTCAGAGGTATCGGTTTTAATCACTTCAGAAATTTCATACCCCTCTTGTGAAACGTTGTACACCACAAACTCTTTCGCTCCACCGAAGTGGGCATTAATCTTTTCCATATCTTTGCTTGCAAAAGCAACTCGTAAAGCGTGATCCATCGTACCATTCCCTTCTATTGTGATTTTAGTGTTCATGCTTGACCTTTCTAAGTACGTTGGCAATTTCAAATAAAAAATAGGCGCTACCTTCATACAGCTGATCGTTTTTAAGCTGATTTCCCAATTCTTCGTAATTGGGAAAACCTCGAATTACCAACGCCGTATTAGGGTAACTGTGCAAGATTCGTTCTGAATGAAAATTACTAATGACCATATTGGCGCCATCAAAAAATTCTCGAGCATCTTCCAAATCCCCCACAAAGACTTTTTGGGCATCAATAGTATGAAGTACCTCACTAAAGGTCGTAGAAACCGCCGCATCCACCGTACCCCCGACACTGCGAATGAGAGCACACATACCCGTGAGCATATCGGGTTCACCCGTGATCACAAAATGGGAACTTCCAATGAGAAAATGGCTATCCAACATCGCATCTTGCAACCTTGCTCGCCATCTCTTAAGGTGTGCATTGGGAGCAATATGTCGGATTTCCATCAATTTACCGACAAAATTGTCGTTCGCATCCAAGCCCATCAGATGATCGAAATGGATATGTTCTATAAGTGGATTCTTTTTTTGTAAGGCTAACGCCGATTTTTTCATCGATGCACCAATACTTATAACAAAAGAAGAGGTAGCCAAATCACGAATCTCATCGACACGTATCCCACCATTGGAAAGTTTTCCCTGCCCTGCTTCCCAATAACCATCTAACGAAGTAGAAAGGTCAGGAAGTGCGTAGGTTTCGAATCCAAAATCCTCACACAATGCTTTGATTTTTTCAACTTCGATGGGTTGCATACTCACATGAGGTAGCAGTACGAGCGTGTTTGGTTGAATGTACGTAACGGCTTGGGTAAGCTGTTCAATCATCGCCGTAACCGTAAGGCTCCACCCACTCTCCATCCCCCCCTCATAATCGGGAGTATTGACAAAAACGTAGGGAATCTCAATATGGGTTCCTACACTTCGAACATCATCCCCTTTGGTTTCGGTCAAACCTGTTGTGTGAAGACCAATCATAGAGGGTGTAAGATTTTTCTCTTTGTTTTGGATATTTTCAATCGCCATTAGTATTGAATAATCTCCCCCATCCAAAACAGCTGTAAGATCACTCACCGACGTATTATGTACGGCGATAGGTTCATTAAAATGACGGGTAAAAAAGACTTTTGTAAAGGATGCACACCCTTGCGCCCCGTGCATAAGAGGCATACACCCCTTAATCCCCAAAAATGCGAGAGTTGCCCCCATAGGCTGAGAGTGTTTGATTGGATTGATCTGAAGCGGTTTGTGTTCTTTGTGGGTGAGTGAAAATTCCATTAGTTTACCTCCCACGGAGCAGGTTTACCGACATTGGCAAATACGGGGTTACGAAATGCGTATTTGAGATCTTCAGCGAGATTGAGTAATCCACTGTATCCTCCATAACTTGTTTTTTTCTCCTGATTGACATCGATAAATGAGATCTTTTTCTTGATGGCGGTGTAGAGACTTCGTCCCCCTGCTAGAAGGATGTGCGCTCCTGTAGAGTCAATAATTTTCCCTTGTTCGGAGGCTGGTTTGGTCATCAAAACACCATCTTTACCCAAATACTCACGTGCTTTATCAATATCATCTTGGGTTGATTTCGCAATACTTGTTGCAACGACTTCAATTCCTAAGTCTTGCAAGCTTGATGCAATGGACCATGCTTTATTCCCGCCTGTGTTAAGAACAGCTTTTTTTCCTGCAAATAACTGACGGTAGGGAGTCAGTGCTGTTTCTAGCTCCTCTTCGGCTTGGGCAATGACGAGTTCAGCACGTGTAATGAGTTCCAAGTCACCCAAAGCGTTCACAATCTCACGAATAGCAAACGATGTATCACGCTTCCCATAAAAGGAGACCGAAATCCAAGGGATACCGTACTGTTCTTCCATCTTACGTGTGAGGGTAATCAGGGATTTGGCACAGACAATGACATTGAGTTTGGCACGGTGGGCGGTACGAATATCCCCTACTCTGCCATCTCCACTCATGGAGCTCAAAACTCGGAGTCCGATTTTTTCAAAAAGGGGCAAATACTGCCACATATCTCCTGTAACGTTATAATCGCCAATGAGATTAATGTCGTAGGGTGTTGTATATTCGGGTTCTTTGGTACCGATTAGATGCTCTAAAACGGCTTCTCCAGCTAGGCGTGAACCAAGATTTTTGCTCCCCACAAATCCAGCGGCATGGACAGGGACAACAGGGATTTTGTGTTTTTGGCTTCCCAGCTTACAGGTCATATCAATATCATCCCCAACCAATGCCGTAACGCACGTCGAGTAGACGAAAATCGCTTCAGGCTTATAATGCTCCATTACATAATCGATAGAATTTGAGAGCCGTTTATCCCCACCAAAGATGACATCATTGGTCGTAATCCCCGTCGTAAATCCCATTTGGGTATGATCTCGACCCAAATAGGACGTTTTTGTCTCACGAGTTTCCCATGATGCCCCTAAACATGTCTGAGGGCCATGAACGAGATGTACAGCATCTGCGTATGGGAAAAGAGAGATTTGAGCTCCATCAAAAGCACATCCCCCCGTGGCGAGACCTGGTTTGGGTTTATCGCACCCCTCTCCTGGTTTTTTCTCTTTGCTATGAGAACAGGCACTCTCATTCATAAGTTCTTTGATTTTTGCTCGGCTGACCATAGAATACTCCTTGGAGTTAAGTATTCTTGTAAATGCAAGATTTGTTCGTGAAGGAAGATCCAAATGGCTTGCATCGAAAAAGTGGTATAGCTTAGTAGTAGACGTTGTCCCTTTCCTTTGAATAATTCCTACTTAGTGGTGGTAACGTGCATTTTTAAAATGGCATCAATTTTTGTACAATAATCCATTAGCATATCATGGTCATCTTTGGTGAGTTTTGCAATATGCTTAGGGTTTGTTTTGCTAAATGCTTTCAATTTTGCTACCACATCACCCTCTTTTGTCGTGCTTGCTTTTACCTCTTTATACTCAGTAACGAGTTTCATCGCTTCACGCTTACTCATATTCTCATCAATGACTGTATTCATAACAGTGTTGAGTGCCTCTTCGTTTTTAGAGAGTTTTTGAAGCACTTGCGCATTTGAAAAAGATAGTTTACTCGCACTTAATGCCTCTTTAATCAAGGGATGCATAGAGAGCATTGTCAGACGGTTTAATAGACCGCTAATCTCAATTTTACCCGTCTTTTTTAGAATTTCATTGATTTGAACCCGTTTTTCTTTCTCATCTTCTGTCAATTGAATTGATCCAGCATTATGATTTTTAAAACGAATAAGAAGTTTTTCAACCCCCTCTTGCGTCTCATTGATGGATACTTTGAGATAGTCAATCAACGCCAGCGTTTCATCGTATACGCTAACGTCCTCTCGTTGCATATTTTCAGTAGCCATGAGTAAGATTGCCATATCATCATCAATATTGTCCAAAATGACAGCAGGAATAGTTTTTCTCCCCAGTATCTTATACGCTTCAATACGTCGATATCCGATAATTCGCTCAAGACCTTCCCCTACTCTACGGACAATAATTGGGTATATTAAGCCAGCCGCTTCAATTGATTTCGAGAGTTCGACAATTGCCATCTTATCATGCCATCGGCGGTCATGAAATTTTGGAGATGCTATCGATTCAATCGGCACATCAATGGTATTGCTACTTTTATTTTCAACATTATTGGAGATACTTTGACGTAACGCTTTTGCCTCTTCAATTCTTTTTATAGCGGTTTCAGCGGATATATTTTTACGTGCAGGTCGTTTTGCCATAGTTAGTTTTTCCCCTCTTCAAGTTTAGTGGTGATTATTTTAGAGATATTTTCCAGTAAAAGGAGAATGTCTCTCTTTCCTGTATCAAATTTTTCAATATAATCTTGCAAGAAGTAGCGTACCGATTGAGCGTTTGAAAATACCGTGCGATCTGGAACCTCTTCGAGAAGAGTCGTTGGGATTTTCCCAATGGATGAATAGGTTTTTAACGATGTCATATAACTGCCCATAATCTCTGCCAATGTCTCTTTATCATCACGGCGTTGTTTATTATACATGGTAGGCAAGATAAAAAGATGTTGGTATGTTTTGTCATAATCCTCCAACACATCGTTCAACACTTGTAAGAAACCATTGGCTCCCGCTATTGAGTTCGTTTTGGTTTGTATGGCAACGATCAGTGCATCCGATGCAAGTAACACATTTCGAAAGAGGGTTGAAACCGATGGTAATGCATCAATAATGAGATAATCGTAATCGTCTTTTATCTTTTGAAGATATTTATTTAAAAGCATATCTTTACCCCCACTTACCCCCTCAGCAGCTGCTACAATTGAATTGCCAGGGGAGGGTATAAAATGAAGTTCATTAATAGCAACGATTGATTTTCCATTGTCATCTTTGAGAATATCGGTAATATCCAACGGCTCAATCAATAAACGTTCAAAAATTTTAGTAATATTTTCTGTCTTCATATACTCTTCAATAAATTCATTTTCAAAATGATTATTAAGATCCATTAACTCAGTCAAGGTTGCTTGTCCATCAAAGTCAATCAACAATACTTTATGTTTTTTTGCAAGTTCGCGTGCCAAAGCTTGTGCTGTCGTTGTTTTTCCAACCCCACCTTTTTGATTTACGATTGAAATAACTGAACCCATTGCGTATCCTCTTTGAATTTATCCATCCGGATGGATAAATAGTTTTGTTACTTTTTGATCTAAGAAGTATAGCATAAAATTAAGTAGCGTGGAATGTTAATTTGAAATTGACGAAAAAGTCTCTCATTGCAACGAGTTTGCAACAGTATTCTGCTATAGTTTCTTTCTATGAAAAATATTAAAATTACTGAAAATAATCCAAAGAGTGGTGAGAAAAGTTTTGATGTGACTATCACCATTGAACGTGTCATTTCTCACTATATTTACACTATAAATGATAATCATACCTTTCTACACAACAAAAATGCTAAAATTCACCAGTTGAATTAAACACCTATAAAACAAGGGAATAAAGTGGATAAGCGTTTAAAAAAAGACATTTGCTTTTAGTGCAGAACGAGATGAATGCTAAACAAAAAGT